>PLXL01000084.1:7697-11630 GCA_003153215.1 Candidatus Dormiibacterota bacterium | reverse complement strand
GGTGAGGCGCTGGTCGCTGGCCTCGGAGATGCGCGAGCTGTGCGGGATCACGACCGGGCAGACCAGGTCGCCGAAGCGGTCCTTGAGATTCTCGATGACCTCGTCGTCGGCCACCCCGTTGTGCTGGCGCCGCCAGATCGTGATCAGGGAGCGCTGGAGCAGGTCGCCCGTCTCCAGGCCCAGCTCCTCACGCACCCGGACGGCGGTCTGGAGCATGTCCCCAGCGTGCCGGGCGTCCGGCGCGCTGGCGGTGGTCGGCATCAGGAGCTGGTCGGCGGCCACCAGCACGGCGGCGATGACCGGCTCGGAGTGGCCGGTGTCGATCACCGCCCAGTCGTAGGCGCCGGCGACGACCGCGAGGCAGCGCTGGATGAGGAAGGGGCCGCCCTCGGCCGACTGGAGCACCAGGTCCGCGTCGGCGAGCCGGGGCGAGCTGCCCAGGAGGTCCAGGTTGTCGGAGACCGAGCCGATGTAGGGGCGGGGGTCGAGCGACGCGGGCGGGTCCGCCAGCACGGCGTCGAGGCCCATGCCGGCGAGGCGGGGGCCGCGGGCGTAGCGGGTGAGGTCGGCCTGCTTGTCCGCATCCACGGCGAGCACCCGCAGCCCCCGGCGGGCCAGCTCGGCGGCGACCTGAAAGGCCAGGGTGGACTTTCCCACCCCACCCTTGTTGGCGGTGACCGCGAGTACCCGCATCACCGGAGCTGCTGCGACGTTACGTTACCTGTCACCGAACCTCGTGAGTACGCGCGGAACAGAACGTTGAAAGACACGCCGCACCCGGGCGGCGTAGCGTGGACACTACGGTAAGGGCGACTCGGGTGTCAACCCAGGGTCTGGGGGGAGGCCGCAGACGGATCGCCGGCGCCGGCAGGTCGCATCGAACGGGCCACATAGACCGCGATGTCGTCGACCGCCACCCGCTCCTGGGCCCCCCGGGCGGCGATCCCCTCGTCGAACATGGTCCGGCAGAAGGGGCAGGCAGTGACCACCCGGGTCGCCTCGGTCTCGATGGCCTGATCGACGCGGCGGTGGTTGACCCGCGGCTGTGGCTCCTCCATCCACATCCGTCCGCCTCCCGCGCCGCAGCACATCCCCTCACGCCGGCTCCGCTTCATCTCCACCACCCTCATCCCGGGGATGCGCTCGAGGATGTCGCGCGGCGGCGCGAAGATGTCATTCCACCGGCCCAGGTAGCAGGAGTCGTGATACGTCACCGTCTCCTCGATCGGCCGCTCCAGAACGATCCGCCCCGAGGTGATCAGCCGGTCGATCAGCTCGGTGTGGTGGATCACCTCGTAGTGACCGCCGAGGTCGGGGTATTCGTTGGCGAATGTGTTGAAACAATGGGGGCAACTCGTGATGATGCGGCGAACTCCGTGCCCCGCCAGCACCTCGATGTTCTGCTTTGCGCGCTCCTGGAAGAGGTATTCGTTGCCGATCCGGCGTGCCGGGTCGCCGGTGCAGCGCTCCTCCACTCCGAGGATGGCGAAGTCGACGCCGGCGACCTGGAGGATGCTGACCAGGGAGGTGGCGATGCTCCGCGCCCGCTCATCGTAGGAGACGGCGCAGCCGACCCAATACAGGTACTCGGCATCAGGTTTGTCGCCGATGCGCGGGACGTCGAGGCCGATCGCCCAGTCGGCGCGTTTCTGGTGCGAGATGCCGTAGGGGTTGGAGACGTTCTCGATGGCGCGCAGGGCAGCCTCGGCCTGGCGCGGCATCCGCGATTCGTCGAGCACCAGATGGCGCCGCATCTCGGCGATCTTGGGAACGTGCTCGATGAACACCGGGCACTGGTCCATGCACGCCCCGCACATGGTGCACGCCCAGAGCGTCTCCTCGCTGACGACACCACCGATCAGGGGGCGCTCGCCGCCGTTCCTTCCCACGGCGGCGGCCACCTGATCGGGGGACAGCCATGACGGCTGGAAGCTGCCCGGAAGGTCAGGGACGGATCCCGGGCCGCCGCCGGTCACCCACATCACCGGCTCACCGGCACGCTGCCCCTCCGCGGAGGCCATCTCCTGCTCGGGGTGGGCAGCGTGCCGCGTGGCGCCGTAGCCACCCTTGAGCTGCTCGTAGGCGGCGTCCCGCAGATCGGTGATCAGCGTCTTGGGGGAGAGCACCTTGCCGGTGAGGTAGGCGGGACAGTGCGACTGGCACCGGCCGCACTCCGTGCAGNNCGTCGCGGAGGACGACGTTGAAGGCCGCCGTGACGATGTGGAGATGCTTGCTGTAGCCGAGGTAGACGACGAAACCGAAGACCAGGAGGAGATGGCCCCAGAAGAAGACTCCGTGGAGCGCGGTGAGCGCGCCGCTGCCGGATCCGAGCGGCGTGAAGAGATGGCTGAGCGCCGAGGCCACGGGCCGGTCGGCTGCCAGCGCCTCGGGGGAGTGCTCGGCGATGAGGGTCGCGTAGTTGAGCTCCATGCAGGCGAGGAGCGCCGCGATCCAGACGAGGATGAGGAGCGCGTCGCGGCGATGGCTGCCGCGGAAGCGAGCGGGCCGGATCACCAGCCGGTTGATCAGGGCGAGCAGCACGCCGGTTAGCGCGAGGACGCAGAAGAGGTCCTGGAGGTAGGCGAGCGCGGGGGCGATGAAGGGGATGGTGTCGAGCCGGACGCCGACCACCAGAGCCTCGACGATCCCCTGGGCGATGGAGGTGAGCAGGACCAGGAAGCCCCAGAAGATCAGGGCGTGGAGCACCCCCGCGTAGGGCCAGCGGAGCAGCCGTCCCTGGCCGAGGACGTTCCCCAAGAAGGCGCGCACCCGCCCCCGGATGTCGCCGCCGCGCCGGTCGGGGCGCCGCGATTGGCGCATCAATTGGACCAGGCGCCGCCATCTCAGCGTGGTGAGTGTGAACGACGTGCCGGCCAGCCCCACCAGGGCAATGGGGCTGATGATTGGGACGATCATTGGCAGCCGCGCCCATGCGGGTGCGCGGCGGTCGTGCGACCCGCGGCCGGCGCGAGGGGCCTCACCGGCCGCGCCACGTGGGCGGGCGCTTCTCCAGGAAGGCGGAGAGTCCCTCGCGGGCGTCCTCGCTGCCGAGCACCCGGTCAAACTCCTCCCGCTCGCGGCGCAGCCCGTCCTCCAAGGGGCCGTCCAGCCCACGGTGGACCGCGCGCTTGATGGCGGCGACGGCGAGCGGCGGNNTCCCCGGTCAGGAGCATCTCCAGCGCACGCCCCCTGCCCACCAGACGGGGCAGCCGCTGGGTGCCTCCCCAGCCGGGTATCAAGCCGAGCTTGATCTCGGGCTGACCGAAGCGGGCGTTCGCGCCGCAGATGCGCAGGTCACAGGCCAGAGCGATCTCGCAACCTCCGCCGAGGGCGAAGCCGTTGACCGCGGCGACCACCGGAAGACGCGAGGCCTCCAGCCTCCGCGTCACCTCGACGGAGGCCGTGACGTCGGCGGGGAACTCGGTCAGATCGGCTCCGGCCGAGAAGTGGCGATCGCCGTCACCGGTGAGCACCAGCGCACGGCAGGCGGGGTCCGCCTCGGCCGCGGTGAGCGCCTCCAGCAGCGCGACCGCGACCGCGCGGCTGATGGCGTTGACCGGCGGATGGGTGATGGTGACGAGGGCGGCCGCGCCCTCGCGTTCGACACGGATCGGGTCGGCGGTCTCGGCCATGGATGGGCACGCTAACCCACGCGGNNCGGACCGCGATGTCCCCGTACGACCGCCAGCTCCGTGAGATCCGCGCCCGCATGGAGGAGGTCGCCACCGAGCGGCGCCGCCGCGAGCGGGCCGGGCGCCATGCCGCGCGCATCGCCGTGCGGGAGATGGCCGGGAGTGGCGAGATGCCGGCCCTGGCCGACGCCCTGCTGGCGGAGCCCTCACCGCTTCCGGAGGAGAGACCGCTCTCCGAGGTGCGAGCGTTCCTGACGAGCGGCGGCCAGGTCGGCTTCGGCTACCCCACCCGTCCCGGGGT
>PLXL01000084.1:277-7658 GCA_003153215.1 Candidatus Dormiibacterota bacterium | reverse complement strand
CGCTGGGCGAGGTGGTGCTGGAGCTGGCCGGCGGCGGGACGGTCGCCACCGGCCAGCCCTCCTGAGGGCGAGGCGCGGGGGCAGCTCCCCGCGGACTGCCGCTTCGGGCTACAGGCGCTCGAATCGGTCGATCGCGAGCACGAAGACGGTGGCGCCGCCGACCTCCACGTCGACCGGAGGCGGCGCCGCCGTGCCCGCCGCCGGCCCCGCCGCGGCGGGGGCCTGGAGCCGTTCGTTGCGCCGCTTGGCGCGGCCCCGGATCAGCTCCATGACCTTGTCCACCTGGGTGGCCTCGACACCGATCAGGAGGGTGGCGTTTTCACGGTCCAGGAACCCGCCGGAGCTGCCCAGGCGAGTGCACGCGAAGCCGGCGTCGTTCAGGGCGGTGACGCAGCTGTCGGCGTCCTTGTTGTGGAGGACGGCGAGGACCAGCTTCACCGGGGTNNACGATCCGTCCCGGATCAGCGGCGGCCAGCTCGACGAAGCCCTGCTGGACGGCGTTGTGGAAGCCGTCGGCAGCGGTCTCGAAACGGTCGAGAGGGAGCTGCTGCGAACGCTGGCGGTCCTCGGCGGTCGGGCGGGGAAGCTGGAGCAGGAAGGTGAGGTCCGGCCAGACGTCCATGCAGGCCTGGGTGTGCAGCCATTGCAGCGCGGGGACGGGAAGACCGCGCCCGGCGCCCTGGTAGGCGAGCGTCGAGTCCGCGTAGCGATCGGCGATCACCACGGCCCCGGCCTGGAGCGCCGGGAGGATGCGCTCGCGGAGGAGCTGGACCCGCCCCGCGATGAAGAGCAGCGCCTCGGTCCAGGGGTCGATCCGGACCTGGTGATGCTGGAGCAGGTAGCCGCGGACCAGGTCACCGAGCTGGGTGTCGCTGGGGCGCAGGGCGACGACGTCGCGGCCCGAGCGGCTCAACTCGCCGGCAAGCGCAGCCCCCTGGGTGCTCTTGCCCGCTCCGTCGATCCCCTCCAGAGAGATGAAGAAACCGGGCCAGGACGACACGGTCACGGAGTATGAGCCCCACGCGCCAAGCGGCGCAGTCGTCAGGAGGCCGGCGTAGCGAGGATGACCAGGTACCGGTTCGGCTCCTCGCCCTGGCTCCGGGCGACCATCTCGTGCTGCTCGACCAACTCGTGCTGGAGCCGGCGGACGTAGGCNNGAGCGCCGACTCGGTGGGGTCGGGCGAGGCGACGCCGTAGACCCGGGAGAGAGCGCCCTTGATCTGGGACACGGTGTTGCTGCGCAACACCTCGATGGGGATGCCCGACGACTCGGCGAGCCGGACCGGCGAATCCTTCCGCCGGTAGTAGTTCTTGAGGGTCAGGACGATGTCGGAGTCCTCGACGTGGTGCTGGATGCGCACCGGAAGCTTGAGCTCGCGCACCGACTGCTCGAGGTAGCTCCGCGAGATCCCGTAGGGAAAGACCGACAGCGGCGGTGTGAGGCGGGGCGAGCCGTTGCCCCCGCGCTCCCCGGGCTCGCGGCGGCTGCGCTGCTGGTTGGCGATGTACTGCTCGACGTCGAAGCCGCCCCGGCGGTGCTCACGCTCTCGTGGCCGGCGTCCCCCACCGCCGAAGGGCGGGGGCTCGAACTGGCTGGGCGGCCCCCCCGTCTCGATCCGGCTGATGATCTGTCCCGCCTCGCCGCGCATCCGGACCTGGGGTGGCTTGTACTTGCCGCGGAGCGCCTCGTCGACAGTCTCGGCCACGGGCATGTGGACCGCCACCCGATCGCGCTGCTGGATCTCGACGAGGACGTCGAAGGTGGGCGGCGCCTTGCGTTCGAGCACCGACTTCTGGGTGCCCCGGCGGCGCGCCTCCTCGTCGGAGAGGGTGACGGTCTGGATGCCGCCAAGCAGGTCGTTGAGGGTGGGGTTGACCAGCAGGTTGTCGAGGGTCATGCCGTGGGCTGTGCCCACCAGCTGCACCCCGCGCTCAGCGATGGTCCGGGCCGCCGCCGCCTCCAGCTCGGTGCCGATCTCGTCGATGACGATGACCTGAGGCATGTGGTTCTCCACCGCCTCGATCATCACGGCGTGCTGCTTGGTCGGGGTCTGCACCTGCATCCGCCGGGAGCGCCCTATCCCGGAATGGGGGATGTCGCCGTCACCCCCGATCTCGTTGGAGGTGTCCACAATGACGACCCGCTTGCCCTCGTCGTCGCTCAGCACCCGGGCGCACTCGCGGAGCATGGTGGTCTTCCCGATGCCGGGGGCTCCCAGCAGGAGGATGCTGCGGCCCTGGATCACGATGTCCTTGATGATGTCGATGGTCCCGGTCACCGCGCGGCCGACGCGGCAGGTGAGGCCCACGATGGCTCCGGCGCGGTTGCGGATCGCGCTGATGCGATGCAGGGTGCGCTCGATCCCAGCGCGGTTGTCATCGCCGAAGTCGCCGACGCGCTGGACGACGTACTCGATGTCGGCGTTGGCGACCGGCACCCGGTCGAGGAGGACCTCACCGTCGACGAAGCGCGCCTCGGGCTCGCGGCCGACGTCGAGCACCACCTCGAGCAGGTCCCCCCGGTCGGCCGCGGCCGCCTGGGCGGCGAGGGCGATCCGGGGCGGGAGGGCCGCGAAGAGGAGGGCCAGCTCCTCGCTCCAGCCGGGACCGTAGGGCGCGGGTGTCCCGGAATCGGGCGTCTTCGGTCCGCGGGGGACTAGGGGAGCGGCGATCGCTCGCTCCTCCGGCTGAGGACCCGGAGCGAGGGAGAGGTCTCCCCGGCGGGCACGGTCTGGGCCAGGTGCGCGCGGACGAGCACCGGCTTCTTGCGCGCCGGCTCGGCCCGGAACCTGACCTTGCTGGCGAGGTCCCTGACCAGCAGCACCTGGGTGCCGTAGATCGCGAATCCGCGGTGCTGGAGGCCGCGGATCAACTCGGAGTCGTAGTGACGGAGCACCGAGGAGACCGGGCCGGGGGGCAGCTCCCGGAGTGCGGCGTCGATCACGGCCTCGCGCAGCCGCGGATGGTGGCCGTCGCACATCAGGGAGATCAGGGTGGGGCGGGTCGCCGACGCGGGCCGGATGGCCGCCCAGGCCACCACCCCCGGCTCCTCGACCACGAAGTGGCGGACTTCGTCGCGGTTGACCCGGGTCAGGGCCCCCTCCGCGAAGGCGGCCTGCCAGACCTTGAGGGAGGACCCCTCCAGGCTCGCGACGTGGGAGGGCGTGGTGCGCAGGTAGAGGAGGTAGATGGCCCCCACGTCCTCCGGGCGAGCGGGGCGGAGGCTGACGCTGCGGGCGGTCTGGGGGGTCACCGGGGCGTCATCGCTGTAGAGGATCTGTTCGGTCGCCAGCTGGACAAAGCCCTGCTCCAGGAAGGTGCCGACCAGCGGGTGATCCAGGGGCAGGCGGACCACGAAGCGCTGGATGCCGTGCTCCAGCGCGTGGTTGGTGAGGTGGGTGAGCAGCTGGGCCCGGGCGAAATGGCCGCTGGCGGTCGCGGCGACGCAGAGGTTGAGGATCTGGAGGGTGCCGGCCCGATCCCCGGAGACCTGTGCCTGGATGAATCCGACGATGCCCTCACGGGTCTCGGCGACGAAGAGGGTGTCCCCGGCGGCCCCGACGTTGAAGGGGACCAGCGACGAGACCGTCTTGCTGAGTGCGTACCAGAGCCGGAGCAGCGTCGCCTGCGGCACCGGGTGGTCGGGCGAGAGCTGGGTGGCCTGCTCGTCGCCGCTGCCGGCCTCCTCGTAGAGCCGCTCGATGTGGGCCAGGTCGCGGAAGGAGGCCGCCCGGATGTTCACGCCGCACTGCCCTCCGCGGGGAGCGGAGCACCACTCTCCAGGAGCTCGCCGACGCCGTCGAGGAAGAGGCGGTGGAGCCGGAGATCGCCGGTCATCTCGGGGTGGAAGGTGAAGCTCAGGTGCCGGCCCTGGCGCACCGCGACCGGACGCCCCTCGTGGGCGGCGAGCACCTCGACCCCCGGGCCACATCCCTCGATGACGGGGGCCCGGATGAAGACGGCGCGAAAGGTGCCGGAGCCGAGCAGGGGGAGGTCGAGGTCGCATTCGAAGGAGTCCACCTGACGGCCGTACCCGTTGCGCCGGGTGCGCAGGTCGAGAGCGCCGAGGGCGAGCTGGTCGGCGGTGCCGTCGAGGATCTCCCGGCTGAGCAGGATGGTGCCCGCGCAGGTCGAGAAGGTCGGCATCCCGCCGGCCAGGCGGTGCCGGAGGGGCGCCTCCAGCCCGAAGACGCGGATCAATCGGCTGAGCGTGCTCGACTCGCCCCCGGGCAGCGCCAGAGCGTGGACACTCAGGATCTCCTCGGCGGTCCGCACCGGGAACGCCTCGGCTCCTGCCTGGTCGAAGGCGGCGAGGTGCTCGCGGACATCCCCCTGCAGTGCGAGCACACCTACTCGAACGATGGCTTCAGGTCCCCCGGACACGCGAGCCGCCCTGGAGGGACGGCGCCGGCGGCATCTCGGTCACTACCACCAGTTTACCCAAGGGTCGGGCGCCGCAGACGTGACGGCTCTCCCACGGGCGACGTCAGGCGAAGACTCCGACCACCTGGAGCGCCCAGAGGAGAGCGGCGGTCACCGGGTTGTCGAGGCCGCCAGCCCGATGAGGATGCGGCGGGAGCTGGAGAGACCAGAGGACGGCGCGGCGAACTGACGTGCGTTACGACGAAGTGCCGGGGCCTCTGACGCCGGCGTCGGCGCCCAGGGCCGCGATCTGCCTCACCAGCCGCGGGTGGCGAGCAGCTCCTCCTTGGGCAGGGTGGCGACGTCGATTCCCCGCATGGCCTTGCCCAGCCCGGCGCTCACCTCGGCGATCACCTCCGGCTTGTCGAAGTAGGTGGTGGCGGCCACGATCGCCTTGGCGTAGCCGAGGGGGTCGTCGCTCTTGAAGATGCCGCTCCCGACGAAGTTGCCGTCGGCGCCGAGCTGCATCATCAGCGCGGCATCCGCCGGGGTGGCGATCCCGCCGGCCGAGAAGTTGACCACCGGGAGCTTTCCGGTCTCGGCGACCTCGGCGACCAGCTCGTAGGGAGCCCCGAGCCGCTTGGCCTCGGCCATCAGCTCGTCGTGGCGCAGCGCCTGCAGGCGCCGGACCCCGCCGAGGACCGCACGCATGTGGCGAACNNAGGTCGCGGGCCCCGCAGACGAAGGGCACGGTGAACGCCCACTTGTCGATGTGGTTCTCCTCGTCGGCGGGCGTCAGCACCTCGGATTCGTCGACGTAGTCGACGCCGAGCGACTGCAGGACCTGGGCCTCGACGAGGTGGCCGATCCGCGCCTTGGCCATCACCGGGATGGTGACCGCGGCCATGATCCCCTTGATCAGCGAGACGTCGCTCATGCGGGCGACGCCACCCTCGCGGCGGATGTCGGCAGGGACCCGCTCCAGGGCCATGACCGCCACCGCCCCGGCCTCCTCGGCGACCTTGGCCTGCTCGGGGGTGACCACGTCCATGATCACCCCGCCCTTGAGCATCTCGGCAAGGCCACGCTTGACGCGCAGCCCTCCCCGGTGCTCGCCGGTGGGGGCCTGGTCGTGGGTGCCGTCAGCGTTCATCTGGTCGCCTGCCTTGGTGCGTGTGGTCAGTAATCCCACCATTCTAGGCGGCTGCGCTCTCCCGGCACCCGGACCGGGGCGCTCGCGGGGTGGCTTCGAGGCTCCGAGGTGGCTGTGTCAGCATTGAGCCGTCCGAGGGGAATGGGTTGCTGCGAACACTGGGGAGATCGAGACGGTGAATGCGACCATCGAGCGACCGGCGAGTTCTAGCGGTACGTTTGCCCTTGGGGGGCAGCTGGTGGTGCATCGCCTCGGGTTTGGCGCGATGCGGATCACCGGGCCCGGGGTCTGGGGTGAGCCCGCCGATCGGGACCAGGCCATCGCGGTGCTGCGGCGAGCCGTCGAGCTGGGGGTCGAGCTGATCGACACCGCGGACTCGTATGGCCCCTACGTCAGCGAGGAACTGATCCGGACCGCTCTCCGCCCCTATCCCAGCCAGCTCGTGATCGCGACCAAGGCCGGACTGGTGCGCACCGGGCCCAACCTCTGGAGCCCGGTCGGCCGGCCCGAGTACCTGCGCCAGGAGTGCGAGATGAGCCTCCGACGGCTGGGGCTGGAGCAGATCGCGCTCTTCCAGCTCCACCGCGTCGACCCCGAGGTCCCACTCGAGGAGCAGGTCGGTGAGCTGGCCGCTCTCCAGAGCGAGGGCAAGATCCGCTTCATCGGGCTCTCCAACGTGAGCGTCGACCAGATCAGGGCGGCCCGGGCCGTCGTCCCGATCGCGACCGTGCAGAACCGGTACAACCTGGTGGACCGGGGATCCGAGGATGTGGTCGAGCACTGCGAGCGCGAGCACATCGGGTTCATCCCCTGGTTCCCCCTGGCGACGGGCGCCCTGAGCCGGCGCGACGGCCCCCTCACCGCCTTCAGCGAGAGGCTGGGGGCCACCCCGTCGCAGGTCGCGGTGGCCTGGCTATTGCACCGCTCGCAGGTGATCCTGCCGATCCCGGGCACGGCCTCGGTCGCCCATCTGGAGGAGAACGTCGAGGCGGCTCTGATCGGGCTCACCGACGACCAGGTCGCCGAGTTGGGCAAGCTCGGAGCGGAGTCCTGAGGAGGACGCTCGGTCAGACCTCTTCCGGGCGGCGCTTCGACTCGGGCGGGTAGTGCCGGCGGAGCAGCTCGAGGAAGGCGCGCATCCAGGAGGGGTTGTCGGACCAGGCACGCGCCGAGACCATCATCCCGTCGACCACGGCGGCGGCGTCCACGAACTCGGCCCCGGCTGCCCGGACGTCAGGTGCCAGCGCGGGAAAGGCGGCGGTGCGCCTCCCGCCGAGCACTCCGGCGGCGGCCAGGGCCAGCGACGCGTGGCACGTCTGTGCCACGGGTTTCTCCTCGGCGAAGAAGTGCCGGATGATCCGCAGGACGTCGGGGTCGTTGCGGATGTACTCCGGGGCGCGGCCTCCCGGGATGACCAGGGCGGCGTATCCGGCGGGATCTACCTCCNNCTCGACGAACTCATGGATCACGAACTGGAGCTTCTTGCGGCTGGGCCCCGCGATGTGGACCGTGTAGCCCTCCTCGAGAAGCCGCTGGTAGGGGTACATGACCTCGAGCGATTCGGCGGCGTCCCCCGCCAGGATCAGCACCTTGGCCATCTCGCAATCTCCCAGCGCGGCGGCCAGCCCCTGAGGCAGTGCTCGGCCGCCAGCCAGTCCACCCTAGTCGCGGCCCGGGCCGCGGGTCAAGCTGGGGCGGTGCCGCCGAGCGGGTGCCGTCCTGGCCGCCTGAGCCCCGCTGCTATCATGCCGACGATCGGGAAGTAGCTCAGCCAGGTTAGAGTGCACGGTTCGGGACCGTGAGGTCGGGAGTTCGAATCTCCCCTTCCCGACGTTGCGGTCGCGGTCGGGTCACACGACTGGCCGC
>PLXL01000084.1:0-213 GCA_003153215.1 Candidatus Dormiibacterota bacterium | reverse complement strand
GCATGCCTGGTCTTCTGCGCGGTCACCGCCGTGCTGGGGATCCATCAGACGGTAGCCGCCCTGGGGCTCACCGACCGGCAGCTCATCTGCACCGACGACATCGCCTCGGAGACCGTCGGCAGCGGCCGCGAGATAGTCACCGGCACCAACCCCAACGTGTCATTTGACCTGCTCACGACCGAGAAGGCGGTGGGTTGCCAGCCGCTGACCGTG
>PLXL01000020.1 GCA_003153215.1 Candidatus Dormiibacterota bacterium | reverse complement strand
CCTTGGAGTTGTTCGCCTTCGACAATGCCACCGACCTTGACGCGGTGGAGCGCACCTTCGGTTTCCGACCGCGCGGGTTGCGCGAGCACCTCCGCGTCCACGGCGTCGCCGGCTGAGCCGGTGAACAGACGAGTAGTCGACCACGAGAGGCCAGTAGCCATGCCTGATACCCCTGTGCTCGATCCCGCGACGTCCCTGAGCGACATCATTCACAAGCGCCACTCGGCCCGGGCGCCCTACGACCCATCGCGGCCTCTTCCGGAGGCTGACCTCGAGTCCATCCTCGAGGCCGCCCGGTGGTCGCCAACAGCCCACAACATGCAGAACTACGAGTTCATCGTCGTCGACGATCCGTCGACGCTGACCGCGATCGGTCAGATCTACTCCAGGGCATCCGCAGAATTCGTCAGGGAGAACTACGCGCAGCTCTCATTCAGCGAGGAGGAACTGATTCGCAAGGGCACCGGGGTGCTCGCGACGATGTTCCCACCCTCCTGGCGCAGGCCTGACCCCGAACCGCTCCCGGACGGTGAGCGGGGGACGCTGGACGCGACCATGGGCTCCTGCCCGGCGGTCGTCATCGTCATCTACGACCCCAGCAGGCGAGCCCCGGCATCCGAGGGCGACTTCCTCGGCATCATGAGCCTGGGATGCGCCATGCAGAGCATGTGGCTGACCGCGCATGCGCTGGGGGTGGGGATGCAGATCATGAGCGTCTTCAGCTCCGGCGCCGTTGAGGGTGAGCTGCGTCGCATCCTGTCGATCCCGTGTCACCTGCGGGTCGCGTTTGCTTGCCGGCTCGGCTATCCGGTGGGTGAGGCGCGCCCCTACCTGCGGGTGCGCCGCCCGCTGGACCGGTTCGTGCACCGCAACGCCTACGTCGAGCACCAGGACGAGCCGGGGCCCGTGGCAGGCGGCTGAGGCCGCCCGGTCCCACGAGCCGCCACGGGGAGGGGTGGGACGGCGCTCAGCACCGCGTTCACGAGCAACACCCTGATCGGTGACATCAGAGCCCCCAGCATCTCCAGTGGGTTGCCTCCGGTCAAAGAAGGGCAATAATATACTTGACGCAGCGGGACGGCGGGGAGTAGGGTTTGCCGTGTGGCGGACGAGAAGCCAGCGGCCCCGGCCCCGAAGCAGGCACCAGTGCCAGCACAGACCCCGGCGGCCCCGCTCCACTCGAACGTGCTGGGCCTAATGGCGTAGATAGCCGCAACTATGCCCAAGAGCGCGCTGCCAGCGGCGAAGAAACCGGACAGCTTCGCGTCGATGCTGTCCACGACACCCAACTGCCGGTCAAGACGCGCCCGAGCCAGGTCGTACATCAACTCGGGGTCGCTCGCAGGAAAGTCCATGTTCACACCTTCCCAAGAAACCGACCGCGCAGGGTCAGAATAGGCTCGGCTGATCAGCTGGTGGCTCAGGTGGCGGGCCAATTGAGCAGCCGATGTCTCCGGCGAAGCGCGGCCAGATTGGATCGTACGTATAGACGTCGGTCGCCTTCAGGTGGCTGGCCGTTGCTAGGTGGATCGCATCCATGGGACTGAGTGTCTTGGGTGGGTCCTGGGCGCTGAGCGGCGGCTTGCCAAGGGAAGCGCGGACCAGCTCAAATGCCCGAGTGGCAATGTGTGGGTAAAGCTCCACCACCTCGACGGGCGATGACGGTGACCAAAGCTCCTCAATGCGCGCCACCGTTTCGGCGGTCAATAGATGAGCGGCCTTCTCCGCCTCGGTGAAGGCCACCTCGACGCGCGTAACAACCGAAGTGAGGATGCGAATCTCTCTCTTCCGCGCTCGCTCCAAGAGATGGTCAAGGCTGGGCAGGCGGCCCAGGATGTCTGGCGAAGCGCCTGGCCCTGCACCAATATACGAGATGAAGAGACACGAATCCCAGTACGTTACCGGGGGGTCAGGCATCGCGAAGCTGCCGGATAACGACTTCGGGTGGCGGCCCAGCCGTCCAAGGGACCGCACCGCGAGCGCGTCGATAGCTGTCATCGGGCGCACCGGCGCCTTGAGTCACGCTCACCGTCGTGATGCGGCGTATGGTTATCGGGCGGCCCGTGAGCGGATCACGACGCACTAGACCCTCGACAACCGCCCGCTTGCCCCACACGTCTCTCATGGTCTCTTCGCTGCCGGGATCGAGGTAGCACGAAACTGCCTTGCCATTTAGGGCGTCGTAGAGGGTGAAGCGAAGACTGCCGTGGTGCTGAAGGGTCTCAACAAAGCCATCCACCGCTCCATACGCGGCCGACAACACTCGAACGCCGACGGGCTGTCTGTCCGACAGCTTGCTCGTGATGATGGCCTCAGTAGCTTCGGTCTCCAGACCCAATGAGGTGATACGCCCGTTTATCAGATCAGTGAGAATCGATATGGGCCTGACCGCTCTCGTGAAGGGCGGCATCTGACGACGCTGTAGGTACTGCCCCGTCTCCTCGTAGATGCGGATGACGGCATCCTCGACGTGCCGCTCCGCCTCATCGTGTGGCCGCGCCTCGACCGTCGCCACCGCGCTGGAGGCTTCTAGCCCCGTCACCACCCAGTCCAGGGTCGTGCCCCCGACCTCCGCAGTCAAAGCCTTGACTAGATCCTGAAAGGCGTCAATCGCCTTGGCGTATTCCGCGAGCGTGACCTCACCTTCAAGGCGAAGGGTGAGGGTCCGGGGCATGGCTAGCTACCTCGACTCATGCGGCGACTCAGGCGTTAGTTTAGCTCGACTAGGTCGCTTCCGCGTGCGCCCCTTCGGCACCGCGATCACCCTGCTGGCAAGACTCTCAAAACGACTGAAAGCGTCAGACATGTCGCTAACCTGCGGCGGTCGGCCTTCGCCACCCACGTCGCTGTCTGGCCGGTCGGGGCTCCCCGTCATGCTGGAGACACCCCCGTCTTGCCCGTGAGTTGACTGTAGGTTAGGCGACGACCCGCGACCTTTCCGAGCACACGGGAGAACCGCTGTCCGTCATCCATCTTGCGGGTGTTGAAGCGCATCGCCTCTTCGTCCAGATAACGGAACAGGTGGAAGGGTTCGACGCTGACGTACGTCCCCTTGACCGCCCGCTTCAATAGGCTCCAGAAGTTCTCTAGCCCGTTGGTGTGGACAGTTCCCTCAACGTACCTCTCGGCGTGGTCGATGACGCCGTGGACGTAGTCGCTAGCGAGATCGTCATAGGAACTCAGTGCATCGGTCATGACCTCGGAGCCGGAGACGACCCGCGCCCTGACCTCGGCCGCTAGGGTGCGGCGCCGGGTGTTGGGCACGATCTTGAGGCTGACTGTGCTGTGCCCATCTGGGCCGTGGCGGTCGAGAAGGCCCATGACGGCCACCTTGCCCATCCCACCGGTCCCCTTGATCTTCGCGGCCCGCTTGTCCTGGTGCATGAACCGGGCCTTGCCGCCGATGAAGGTCTCATCGACCTCGATCTGACCGGACAGCCCGCCGCGTTCCGTGTCCTGCATGGCGAGACGGATGCGCTGGAGCATGAACCACGCCGTCTTTTGGGTGACCCCAATGGCGCGGCTCAGTTCGTAGGAGCTGACCCCGTTTTTGGCGTTGGCAATCATCCAGACCGCGGCCAGCCACTTGTCCAGGGAGAGAGGACTGTCCTCAAAGATCGTCCCCACCTTGACGGTGAACTGGCGGCTCTCGTGCCGCTCGTGGCACTGCCAGGTGCGGCGAGAAGCGATGTAGATCGCCCCCTCCGCCCCACAGCGGGGGCAGCGGACCCGACCATCGGGCCAGCGCATCCGAACCATGAACTCGTGGGCCGTCTCGGGGTCCGCGAAGTACCGGATCGCCTCAACTAGGGTCTCGGGGTAGTGCCCGCCGGCCTCCATGCCACTGAGTTTACTACCTCACCCGCACTGTGTCAAGTATATTGATGCCCAAAGAAGGGGCAGGAAGGCTGCCGGCGAGAGCACGGGGGGCAAAAACCGCCGTGAGGGTGGTGAAGTGCTTGTCGCGGGAAACCAGGTGGTCGACGTCCGAGGTCCGGGTGACCCCACTACTCGGCCATACTCTCGAGCCGCCCCGCCGCCGCCTCGAGGAGGTGGGCGCATCGCCCAATTGTGCGGGCCCTGGCCGGGAGGGCCTCCCGCTCGGCATCGGCGACGTCGCTCAGCGCGGCCGCCCCTAGGCTCAGCGCCTCGGCAGCAAGGTCCTGCATCAGGCTATCGCGGATCTGGTGGGCGACGGCGCGGCAGCGCGCCGCTGACCGCTCCATCTCACCTGGCGCGCGAGTGGCCCCCGGGTCGGACGGCGGTTCGGAGTCCGCGCTCACGCCACAACGCTCAACCTACTCCCGACCCAAAGTGTGTGTCTTTCTTGACTCGGGACATCCTCCGCGCAGGAAGCGCTTGGCCCTCATCCGCCCGGTAAAGGTCGGCGTGGCTCAGGCCACCAACCGACTAACCGATGGGGCCGGGACGCGGAAACCTGGTTCAGGAGGCACCTTTATCGGCCACAGCGGTCACCGCTTCGGCAACCTGGTACGGTCGGTGGGAGCCGGTCTCCGGCATGCGGTCGAGCACGATCTGATGAACGATGTCGCACGCTTGGGCGATCCGCGGCTCGGACAATGAGTAGAAGACGGTGGTCCCCTCGCGGCGGGTCGCCACCAGTCCGGCGTGCCGCAGCACCGAGAGGTGCTGGCTGGCGTTGGGAAGGCTCATCCCGACCCCATCCGCCAGCTCGCCGACGGAGCACTCTCCGGCCCTGAGCGCCTCAAGAACCATCAGCCGCTTGGGGTCGGTGAAGACCTTGCACAGCTCGGCATGAAGTCGGAATGCCTCAGCATCCCGAGGGCCGGCCGCCCGCTCGGGAGTCG
>PLXL01000094.1:2107-4106 GCA_003153215.1 Candidatus Dormiibacterota bacterium | reverse complement strand
CTGCCCGGGGTGGGTGCCCAGGGAGGCGGCCTGGAGGCCGCGGTCAGCGCTGGTCTGGACGCGACTGGGGGCGGGATCATCGTGCCGGTCTCCCGGGGCATCACCGGCGCCGCTGACCCTCGGGCGGCGGCCGCCGAGCTCTGCCGCCGGATCGAGGCGGTGCGGGCGGTGGCCTCCCGGTCATGAGCGCCCGCGCCGTCATCGAGCTGTCCGGACACATCATCGACAGCATGGTGCTGCCCCGGGTCATGGACAGTGTCATGGACATGGGGGCGACCTTCCACGTCGAGGAGTTCCGGGTCGGGACCCGGCTCGACGAGTCCTCGTTTGCGCGGCTGACCATCGAGGCCGAGAACGAGGAGCAGCTCGCGGCGGTGATCGCCGCCTGCCAGGAGCACGGCGCCACCGTCGTCGGTGCNNGTGGTGGGCCGGGCCGGGGTCCGGCTGATGCCGGTGGAGCGGGGGAGGGGCAAGGAGGTCTTCGGCTTCACCACCAGCTCGCTCTCCCCGGAGAAACCCAAGCACCAGGTCATCCGCGAGCTCGCCGAGACCATGCGCGAGGTTCGTGCCAGAAATGGCCGGATATGCTTCGTCGGCGGTCCGGCCATCATCCACACCGGGGCGGGACCGCATCTGGCCCGGTTGATCGCGCTCGGATATGTCCAGGTGCTCTTTGCCGGCAACGGCCTGGCCGCCTACGACATCGAGTCCCAGTTCTTCGGCACCTCGCTGGGGATCGGCCTGGAGAAGGGGCTGCCCATCGAATCCGGCCACGAGCTGCACATGCGGACCGTGAACCGGGTGCGGGCGGTGGGCGGCATCCGGGCGGCGGTGGAGTCCGGGATGCTCCGCCGCGGCGTGATGTTCGAATGCATCGGCAGCGGTGTCGAGTACGTGCTGGCCGGGTCGGTGCGTGACGACGGCCCGCTCCCCGACGTGGTCACCGACATGGTGGAGGCACGCCGCCGGATGCGCGCTGCCCTCACCGGGGTTGACCTCTGCATCATGTGCGCCTCCATGCTCCATGCCATCGCCACCGGCAACCTGCTGCCGGCTGCGACTCGGACGGTGTGTGTGGACATCAACCCGGCGGTGGTCGCCAAGCTGGCCGACCGCGGGTCCGCGCAGACCCTCGGTCTGGTGACCGATGTGGAGTCCTTTCTGCGCGAGCTGGGGGAGGCGCTCGCCGGGGAGATGGGATGAGCGTGATCCTCATCTCCACGGGGCCTGAGCCGGAGCACTCGGCCCCGGGCCACCCGGAGCGTCCCGACCGGGTGGCAGCGATCCTCGACCACATCGCCGGTCAGGAGGACCTCGCCTCGCTTCCCCGCCTCGATCCGACCGAGGCGGACGGGGCGGCGATCGAGCTGGTCCACACCTCGGCCCATGCCGGCGCGGTCCGGGCCATGGCCCAGCGGGGGGGCGGGTGGTTCGACGGCGACACCTTCTGCGGCCCGGGTTCGTACGCCGCGGCGCTGCGGTCGGCGGGTGCAGCGCTGGCGGCGGTCGACGCGGTCTGCGACGGACGCTCCGACCACGCCTTCTCGATCAGCAGGCCGCCCGGCCACCATGCCACCGCGGGGACGGCGATGGGTTTCTGCATCTTCAACAACGTCGCCATCGCGGCCCGCCAAGCCCAGCTGCGGGGCCGGAAGCGGATCGCCATCATCGACATCGACGTCCACCACGGCAACGGCACCGAGGAGATCTTCTGGGACGACCCCTCGGTCCTCTACACCTCCCTTCATCAATACCCGCTCTACCCCGGGACCGGTCACGCGAGCGCCCACGGAGGGCCGGGGGCGCTGGGCTTCAACATCAACGTCCCGCTCCCCTCGGGGACGAGCGGGGACGAATGGCTGGCCCGCTTCGAGGGCAGCGTGGTGCCCGCGGTCATCGCATTCGAGCCGGAGCTGATGCTGGTGAGCGCCGGCTTCGACGCTCACGCCGCCGACCCGCTCGCCACCCTGCAGCTGACCGCCGCCACCTACGCCGCGCT
>PLXL01000094.1:0-2082 GCA_003153215.1 Candidatus Dormiibacterota bacterium | reverse complement strand
TGACCGGGTGCAGCCTCGCCTCCCCGGCCTCCCCCAGCGCGAGCGGAGTGGCCACCAACCCGCCGGTGGCCGGGAGCACCGGGACGGTGACGGCGACCCCCGGAGCGTCCGGTTCGGCGGGCCCACAGACGACTGGTGAGCGCACCGTCCTGGTCCAGGAGGGTCTCCGCATCCACAGCTCGGCCTCCCTCTCCGCCGCGGTGGAGGGGACGGCGGCCTGGGGGGTGACCGTCACGGTCCTCGGCTACAACGCCTCCGGCGGCCCGTGGCCCGATTCGTCCGCGCCCGGCGCCTGGTACCAGGTCGAGGGGTCGACGGTCACCGGCTGGGTCATCGCCGACCCCACCTACACCGCCCCCGGGGTGCTCAACTCGATCGGGTTCCAGGACAAGCAGATCGACGGAGCCCTCTACCCGACCGACTGGACCTACTCCGACAGCAGCGGCGAGGTCGTCTTTGAGCCCCAAACAGGCACCGACCTCCCCACCCTGGTGATCCGGGAGGCAACCACCCTCAGCGCACTCGGTCCGGCGGGCCTGACCGGCTATCCGTCGGTGTCCAGCGACTCCGAGGTGGTGGCCTGTGGCTACACCGGCACCCTCGTCAAGTACGCGGCAGGCACGGGCGCTTCGCCGCAGCCGACCACGGACCCGGGGGGCGGGAGCGTGACCCGCCTCGCCGACTTCGTCCAGTTCCGGGCGACCCTCTCCCCGAGCTACGCCATCGACATCGAGATGAATTACTCGACGGCGGACGACTACACGGTCTTCGAGAACCTGCTCGACAGCATCCTCTACCCGTTCCCCGACTGCGAGGCCGCCACGCCCACCCCGAACGCCGCCACCTGAGCCGGGGGCTGATGCGGACCACCCTGATCGACCTGGACATGAGCGGCTCGCCGATCGTCGACATCACCGACGAGGCGGCGGGATTCGTCCAGGGAGTGGGAGACGGGCTGCTCTCCGTCTTCGCCCCACATGCCACCGCCGGGGTGGCCCTGATCGAGACGGGGAGCGGCTCCGAGCCCGACCTGGTCGCTGCCCTGGAACGGCTCCTCCCCCGTGACGACCGCTATCGGCACCGCCACGGCAGTCCCGGCCACGGCGCCGACCACCTGCTGCCGGCCCTGGTGTCCCCCTCGCTCACCGTCCCGGTCCAGGCCGGGCGGATGCTGCTCGGCACCTGGCAGCGGGTCGTCCTGGTCAGCCTCAACCGCGACAATCCCCACCGCCGGGTGCGCCTCTCCTTCCTCGAGGGCTGAGCAGCTCCCGGGAGCAGGCCCGGCCTCAGGCCAGGTTGACGAGGTTGTGGGCGGTCAGCCAGCCGGCGCTCAGGCTCATGAACAGGCCGCTCAGCGCCAGCAGGGCGATGTAGCCGGCCCCGATCAGCACCCGGGTGCGGACGGGGAGAGGTGGCGCCTCCCTGCCGAGCCGGGCGGCCTGGAACCGGCCCCACACGGAGTAGCAGCCGAACAGGAAGATGATCAGGAGGATGGGGTTGAGCGCCGTCCCTCCGACGACCTGGCTGCCCAGCAGGGCGCTGATGATGACCAATCCGGCCAGATTGAACCATTTGCTGATGGAGCTGGCGATGCGGCCCCCGTCCAGCGGCAGCATCGGGACCAGGTTGAAGAGGGTGATCAGGAAGCCGAAGTAGCTGAGCGAGAGGGCGAAGCGCACGCCGGAGGTGGCGAAGGGCTGGGCCAGCGCCCAGAGGCAGAGGGCGAGGGTGGCGGCGAAGCCGGTGATCGGACCGGCGATGGCGATGGTCGCCTCCCGGCGGCGATCGCTGGTGAATCCGCGGCCGGCGGCGGTGAAGGCCCCGAGGAAGGGGATGAAGATGGGCACTGACATCGGCACGCCCATCACACGCGAGGTCAGGAAGTGCCCCATCTCGTGGACGAAGATGATCAGCACCAGGCCGACAGCGAACGCCCAGCCGAAGAGGAGGGAGTAGGCGACGATCGCGATCAGCGCGGTCGCGGCGGTGATCCCGAACTTGGCGAAGAGGGCGCCGAACTTGAGGATCGCGAGTCCCACGGTGGCCAGGCCGCCCAGGAAGCCACTGCGGCGTTTTGCCTGC
>PLXL01000144.1 GCA_003153215.1 Candidatus Dormiibacterota bacterium | reverse complement strand
CGAGGAGATCACCATCACCGTCGCCACCCGGCCGAGCGCGCGCCTGGTGCCCCTCGCCCCGGAGGTCTGGCGCGGCTACGACGACGTCGCCGAGCTGTTCGCCGGACCCGGCGATCCCTTGTGGGATCAGGACCGCGACCGCCTCGACCAGCTGGTGCGCGACCCTTGGCCGCCTCGGTGAGGGCCGTGCTCGACACCAGCGTGGTGATCGCCAGCGACGTGCCTCACCTCGAGGGGGAGCTCGCGATCAGCGCGGTCACCCTCACCGAGCTCCACTTCGGGGTGCTGGTGGCCACCGACCCTGCGGTCCGAGCCGAGCGGCTGCGCCGTCTGAGCCTCCTGCAGCGCCGCTTCGACGCCCTCCCGGTCGACGCGTCCGTCGCCTCCAGCTACGGACGGCTTGCCGCCCAGGTGGCGGCTATCGGCCGCCAGCCGCGAGCCCGGACCATGGACCTTCTGATCGCCGCGACCGCGCACGCCCACTCCGCGCAGCTCTACACGCGCAATCCCGCAGACTTCGTCCGCCTGGAGCAGTTCGTTCCCATCGTGGCCGTCTGATCAAGGACGGCCGAACCAGCCGTCGCGCTCCGCCTACCCCAGGGCCGCGAGCGCATCTGCGATCGGCGTCGCCACACAGGTGAACGAAGGCACGTCGCGCACGGTGTGGGTCGACGCCTCGCTGGCCCGCATCTCCTGGACCAGGTCGAGGAAGTCGCTGACCGAATCACTCTCGAAGGCGACCACGAACTCCTGGTCATCGAGACCGAACGAATACGTGGTGTTGATCTTCACACCCGGGTAGCGGTGGCCCATGGCGATGTGCTCGTCCATCTGGCGCTGCCGCTCCTCGGGCCCGAGGCGGTACCACGCGCGCGTCTTCACGAACGGGTAGACGAAGAGGTACTTGCGCTCGGTGGGCAGGATGATCAGCCGGCTGCTCCTCCCCTCCTGGGGGGCGCCGTCCTCGTGCACGTGACGCTCCACGTAGCTGCTGCGCTTGGTCATCGCGAAGTAGCTGTAGGGCTGCTCGAGGTAGGCGGCCAGCGCGGTCGCGTTGAGCTGGGCGGCCAGCTCCTGGAACTCCTCGAGCCGCTCGCTCACCGACCAGAGCATCAGGTCGGCGTCACCGCGGGTGCCCACCAGGCTGTAGCTGCGCAGGATGACCCCGTCCCGGCCCGCCATCTCCTCGACCACGGCGGCAAACTCGGCGCGGTCCTCGGCGCGCTGCACGGAAGAGCGGCGGCGCCATTCGGGCATCACCCGGTAGAAGGCATAGCGGACGAATTGGCGGGGGCCCGGCACCTTGCGGCTGGCGTCGCGAACGCGAATCTGGGCGGCTGGACCCTCTCCCTCGGTCACCGCTCCCTTCCTCTCCTCGATCACGCCACCATCGTAGCGTCAGGCCTGCTTCCCGCTGCCCCCGCCCGCCTCTTCGAGGGCCGCCTTGCGGAGCAGCCGCTGCTCGCGCCGGACCCGCGCCTGGGCCTGGCGGCGGATCTCCTGGGGGGTCTCCGCGATCACCGGGGCCACCGGGGCCGGCCGTCCCTCCCGGTCGAGCGCCACGTAGACGAGGTGGGCGCTCGCCACGTGGTGGTGTTTCCCGTCGGGGAGGGTCTCCACGTCCACCCTGACGCCAATCTCCATGGAGGAGCGATGCGCGTCGTTGACCATCGCCCGGACGGTGAGCACGTCGCCGATGAAGACCGGGGCCAGGAAGCTCATCTCGTCGATGGCGGCGGTGACCACGCGGCGGCGGGCGTGCTTGATGGCGGCGATGCCGGCGGCGCCGTCGACGAGGCGGAGGATGGTTCCGCCGTGCACGTTCCCAGCGTTGTTGGCGTGCTCGATCTCCATGATCTGGCTGAGCACGGTCGCCGAGGCCGACGCCGGCCGCGGGGTGAGGTCCGGCTCGCCCTCGTCGAACTCAGGGAGCGCCAGCGGGATGAATCTGCGTCTCATCGCAGCCAGGCGAGCAGCGCCCGGGTGGCGGTGGAGAGCCCGACCGGGAGGGCCCGCTCGTCGATGTCGAACTCGGCGTGGTGGTGGGGCGGCCGCGCCGTCCGGGCCGGGTCGCCGGCGCCAACCAGGAAGTAGCAGCCGGGAACGCGCTCCAGGAAGCACGCCATGTCGTCTCCGACGGTGAGCGGGCGAGCGAACTCGACGTTGGCCTCGCCAACCGCTTCCACCGCCGCGCGGCGGACGGTCTCGGCGGAATCGGGGTCGTTGACCACCGGCGGGCAGCCGGCCACCATCGCGAAGTCGACCTGTGCACGAAGCCCGCCCGCCACCGCCCGGGAGACCTCCTCCACCCGCCGCATCAGGCNNCCACGGCGTCGATGCTCAGGTGGGGAAGTCCGCCGTGACCGCCCGTCCCGCGGATCACGATCCGGAACTCGTCCGCGCTGCCGAAGAGGGAGGCCCCGGTCACCGCGACCCGGCCGGTGTCGAGTTGCGTCCAGAGGTGGAGGCCGAGCACGCGCTGGACTCCCTCGAGGGCGCCCGCCTCGATCATCGGCACCGCGCCGCCGGCGATCTCCTCGGCGGGTTGGAAGCAGAGGCGGAGCGTCCCCCTCCACTCCTCGCGCCGCCCGGCCATCACCTCGGCGACGCCGAGCGCGATGGCGACGTGGCCGTCATGCCCGCAGGCGTGCATGACGCCGGGCACCTCGGAGCGAGCCGGCCGGCCACCCTCGGTCTCGTCGACGGGGAGGGCGTCCATGTCAGCGCGGTACATCACGGTGGGCCCGGGGCCGCCGCCCTGGAGGTCGGCGAGCACCCCGGTGCCGCCGACGCCCTCGCGAACCGAGAATCCCAGCTCCCGGCAGCGGGCCGCCGCGATCTGGGCCGTGCGGCTCTCCTGGTGGGAGAGCTCGGGGTGGCGGTGGAGGTCCCGGCGGGTCTCGACCATCCGAGCTGCGACCCCGGCCAGCGCGGCGTCCAGTCGCGGGCTCGGGTCGGAACTCATCCGGGGAGGCCGGGATCGGCCGCGCGCCTCAGCAGGCGGAGCGCCGCCTCGGGAAGGCTGCGATTGGCGACCGCGTGGTTCGCCCCGGCGGCGACCGCGCGGCGGATCAGCTCCTTCTCCTCGTGGTTGCAGAAGCCGACGATGGTCGCGGACGGGTTGCGGCTACGCAACCGGGAAATCGCCTCGAGCCGGTCCTCGGCATCGTGGTTGAGGTCCACGAAGAGGAGCGGCACCGGGGGGAGGAGGTCGTCCCTGGTGGCCTCGATCAGACCGACACCGCCTCCCGATAGCGCCGAACGGAGGCGGCTGGCCAGCATGAGGTCGGTGCCGAGGAGCGCCGCACGCTGGGTCGGGTCCATAGCCGGCCATCATATGGGCGCGCCCCGTCGCCCCGCTAGGCGGAGGGCG
>PLXL01000260.1 GCA_003153215.1 Candidatus Dormiibacterota bacterium | reverse complement strand
GCTTTGGGGTATGTTCTTGGCAACCTGTGTCTCGCCAAAATTCCATCGGCCTGCGTTTTCATAGCCTTCCAGCTAGCACGAGTCGGGCGATCCAGGCGGCTCTTAACCGTTAAGATATCGAGACATCTATTCAATTTCTCGGCCGGATGGAGTTTTGGCGAGGCACAGGTCAAGCTGAGGTATGCCGCGCTGGCTTACGATGACAGCGCGCCTTCGCCGGTAGGTGAAGGAGGTACAGGGTTGAATGCGAGGCCATCCAGTGAATCGGAATGGCAGCCTGAATCGACGGCAACTCGGATGACCCTAAGGCCCGATGCCCACACAGCAGGGAACTGGATTCCCACTCTGCTAGCTCACTACAGGTTGATGAGTCTCAGAACAGAGAGAGCCGCTTGTCGACCAGGCTAGAAGGAAGAACCTACACTCTTCCCTCTAGCCCACACAGTAGAAGGTGCTCTGCTCTGGGGAGATCGTGTATCTACTCACTGACAGTTAGTTCTGCCGCGGTCTTAGTCTGCAAGAGGGGTAGCTACGGGAGGCCTGTCTCCTGCCTCCCAGGCAGTGGCACACAGGTAGCACCGGAATGCATGTAGTTCCTGAGTACAGGGATGCATGTATTGCAAGAGAGTGGCTGAATGCTCACGGCCGCGTCGAGGTCGCTTGGCTTGAGGCGACCGAGCGCGGCGCTGTGCTGGCCGGTCGGCGTTCCATGGCATGACCAGCGGCTTGCGTCGTCAGGGGTCCCGGTCGCGATTGAACCGGCGAATGTCGGATTCGATTCCCGTCAGGTGGCTGGCCACCCCGCTGAAGCGTCCATCGTTCGAGTCGAGCCGGTGATCGATGCGATTGCGGCAGTGTTGAGGCGAGCCGCGATCGTGCACGATCACGCGACGCAGTGGCTGCGGCGCGAGGGATCTGCAGTTGCTTTTCGCTCGCACCCAAGCAGACCTTGGGGTGGCCCGGGTCCGGATTCTGGGACCCGGAAGGCCTCAGGTACCCGAACCACAAAACCTAGGATGCCCCACCCAAGCTCCGCTTGGGTGAGATGGAGACCCGCAATACAACAAACCCCTGTCATCCCGAATCCCAGCCCACCCCGCACAATTTCACTTGACACCCCACTCACCTTCCCTTACCTTTGTCTCCGTCGGCCGCCCAGTCGTCCGGCGCAGGATGCCTCGAGACGGCCCCGGGTCCAGCTTCCCCCTTGCCGTCCTTCTCGCCAGCTGTTTCACATTTCCACTGCAAGCTAAGCGCGCGGAGCATGACTGGAGTGCTGAACGCCGCAAGTTTCTGTTCCCCAGACCCGGAAGGGCCTCAGATCCGGATTTGCGGTTGACCCGGCAGGAGAAAGACTCAAGACCTGCGTTTCCGCCGTCTTGTTTTCAGTCTTGAGTTGCCTTACATCCCCGCATGCGTGAGTGGACAGCACTCCGGCGGCGCCTGTTCCCCGTGGCCCGCGCCGGTCTCCGTGCCTGTCATTCTCCCAGACCGCGCAAACTCCGCCAGCGGGCGCTTGAAAGCAGTACGCGATCGGCGCATCCACGAGCCGGCTTCGCCGCCGTCGCGCCAGGAGGAACAAAGTGCCGAATTACGTGTTGGGTCTTCAAGCAGGCGTTGCCACCGGCCACGAGCCCACTTTCGACGGTCAGCGTATGCAGGCCGGCGTGCATCTCCGTTGGAGCTTCGTGGCCGCCCTCGGTTTCCCCCCCGGAGGCTTCTGGCTCTGCCGCCGAAAAGCCTCGGAGTCCGACTCCAAGCGCATTCCTCCTCCGATACTCACCCCCTGCGGCCGCGACCAGGCCACCAGCACCGTCACATACGCCGACACCGAAGTCGTCCGCGCGGGCTACACCGGCAACCCGCCCTGCACCATCGGCCCCAATTGGGGCAAGACCGACGGCGAATGGGAGTACTGGGGCGAGCCCTTCACCCCGCCCATCACCCGCCTGAACTGGCCTGCTCGCTACTTCGGCGCTCCCGACCCCGCCACCACCCCCGCGCACACCGTCTTCGTCGACGACATCGAGGAAGCCCGCAAACGCCTCGGCGCCCTCAGACTCGTGGCGGGAATGTCGCCCCAGCGCGAAATTGCAGCCCTCGAAGACCTCCGCGCCGAGCTCGTTCGCCTCGTCATGCACTTCCCCCTCGTGCTCCTCGGCCAGATCCCCATTCCCCCGTCGGCCGCCGGAGCCAACGCCCCCAAGCTCAATCTCACCTTGATGGAGCAGCTTCTCCTCCTCGCCCTCGATCCCTACTTTGCCCGCGTCCTCGGCCTCTATTTCGTCGACACCACCGCACAGCCCGGCGTCAAGTACGACTACGCCATCGTCGGCCTCTGGGGCTCAATTGCGAGCCAGAACCCCGTCGTCGAACCCGGCCTCGCGGCCGCCGCCCCACTCGCCCGCGGTTCCTTCGCCTACAACGGCCTCAACATCCAGGCTGCCTCCAACGGCACCACCCTCTGGCGCTGGCTCAAGTTCGATCCCAACGGCAATTACTCCGCCCAGGTCGATCCCACCGCGCCGTCGATCGCCGGGACCATCGCCGCCTCTGCCATCGCGGGCATACCCCAGAACAATCAACCCAACGCCATGCTCATGGCCGTCACCCAGTCCGGCGGCTGGGGCTTTGCCCCTCCCCCGCTAGTCACCTTCTCGCTCAATCAGCCCGCCCAGGCCGTCGACGTCGCCGTGGCCGGCTCAGGCACGGTACAGGCATTCTCCAGCGGCACAGTGATCGCCACCGCCAACTTCAGCTCTTCCCAGCTCACCGTGGTCAACGTCGCCGCCACCAGCCTCGGCCAGCCCATCGATCAAATCGTCGTCAGCGGCACCGGCGGATGGCTCGCCGAGTGCATCGCCATCGCCCTCCTGCGCATGTATCCAGTCGGCGCCCAATCCATCGGCACGCAATACGCCATCATCCACGCGCCCGGCCCCATCCATCTCCCTGCCGCCCCCGGTGATCCGATCACCACCTACCGCCGTCGCCATGCCGACATCGAACCCGCCTCGCTCACTCTCGTTCCCCACAGCCTTTACGACGTCGTCTGGCCCGCGCCCAACACCGCCGCGCAGCAAATCGGCAACCCCATCTCCGACCCCGCCCAGCTTCCCCCGCCCATCATCCCCATCGGCTACGTGGCCGAGCGCGAGGACGGTGCCGCCGTCGCCAGCCTCCCCGGCTGGACCACTACGCGCAGCATCCCCACCCCTGCAGGTTCCGGCATCACCACCCCCAACATTTACCGCCTCGTCGACAGCCTCCGCCCCGACCCCAACCAGGGCTACGCCCATCGCGTCGCCGCCTTCGACATCTTCGGCGTCCGCGGCCCCTGGAGCCAGTGGTCCGCCCCGCGCGGCGTCGAGAAGATCGCCGCTCCTCCCTCCACTCTCCGCATCGTCACCTTCGACAACACCCCCGCCGCCGGCGGCGCACCCGCCCCCGACGGCTCCGCCTGGGTCGGCGGCAAGCTCACCCTGCGACTCAACTGGTCCGGCTCGGCCTATATGCGCTATCCCGACGCCCAGTCCGCCCGCATCACCGTCCAGACCATCGACACCAACGGCAACCCAACCGGCGTCGTCACCACCCAGGATGTCGTCATCCCCCCGCCCGCCATCCAGGTCCTCACCGTCGCCGGCGCTCCGGCCTATTCCCCGGCCCCCGGCGGCAATGGCTACATCGTCAACATCCAGACCACCCCCACCCTCACCGCCCTCGGCCCCGACGACCCCTCCCAGGTGCTTATGATCACCCTCCCCGACCTGAGCTCCGACCGCTACACCGTCCGCCCCGCGCTCCAGGGCGGCTCCGTCGTCGCCACGATCTCCGCCGGCGACGCTGCGCGCGTCATCTCCTCGAACTCCGACTACGCCAACCAGCCCGCCTATCTCGTCTCCGGATGGGGCCTTCAGCTCTCCTTCCCGCTCCCCATGAGCGTCCCCATCGACCAGACCAAGGTGCGCTTCCAGGTCACGGTCTCCAGCTCGCTCGAAAACCCCTTCCAATCCGGCGACCAGATCGTCGATCCCAACGGCGCCAACGCCAACCGCTCCATGCCGGTCTCAGCCCCGGTCATCGGCCAGGCCGTCCAGCGCTTGGTCCCGCCCGCGCCTCCCATCCCCACCCACTCCGTCGATCACCTCTACTACGACCCCGCCGATATGACCGGCAACGCCGGCGTCACCCTTCCCTTCACCACCCCGTCCGGCGGAGGCATCGGCACCTACCTCCTCGAGCGCGCCCCCGTCCGCTCAATCGCCCTCACCGACGTCCAGCGCCGCATCGGCCTCATCAAAGCCGGCACCGGCGACGTCACCGAAAATAATCCCGTCGTCGATGACGGCGGCAACCCCCGTGCCGACCTCGCCGCCTGGATCAAATTACTCTCCACCTGGATCAACTGCTACAACGCCATCAACAGCACCAGCTTCACCGTCGACACCGTCCTCAACGACGCCAACGCCCAGCGCGCCTTCATCGAGCACTTCTACAACGGCCTGCTCGACGACGAGCTCCGCGCCCTCGCCGACGTGCCTGACAATTCCTCGGGCTGGGTGCGCCTCACCGGCACTCCCGCCAACCCCGGCGCCACATTCACTGACTCGGTCCTCGGCACCGGCTACGGCCGCAATCTCTATCGCCTGTGGACCACCAGCAACTCCGGAGTCCAAAGCCAGCAAAGCACCGGCTCCGCCGGCCCCTGGTACATCCGCATCGTGACCCCGCCGCGTCCGCCCGTCCTCTACAAGGTCCAGCCCACCGATTCCTCCATCCTCGTCGCC
This sequence comes from Candidatus Dormiibacterota bacterium, assembly GCA_003153215.1. GTDB lineage: Bacteria > Chloroflexota > Dormibacteria > Aeolococcales > Aeolococcaceae > Changshengia. The sequence goes on along the minus strand of PLXL01000260.1, from coordinate 7,046 downwards.
TGGTCCCTCGACGCCAACCCCGACGTCGCCGCCTACCTCGTCTACCGTGCCGCTTCTGCCGCCGACCTTGCGGACCTGCGCTTTTTCGGCGCCGACTGGACCCATCCCGCCCTACCCAGCCAACTCCCCACCATTTCCTCTAACCTCAAAGTCAATCCTTCGCTCCAGTTCGTGCAGGGAACCGGCACACCGCCCAACGTCGACAAGCGCATCATTGGCTTCGTCCCCGATCCGCGCCTCTGTGCCCGCGACTACCAGGGCAGCGACATGGCCGAAATCGCCCTCCCCGCCGGCCCCGCGCCCGACACCGTCAACGGTATCTATCGCCTCACCGAATATCAGGCCTCCACACCCGCGCTTTCCCAGCCCGGCTTCAACTATTGGACCCCTCCGCCCCCCGCCGTAAGCGGCATCGCTCAGTTGGTCACCGACTCGCCCACACAATCCCGCCTTACGGGCCTGCGCATCGGCCTCGGCCGCGGCGTTCCCGTCGTCGTCGTCGCTACCTGGGGCACAACCACCAGGGTCCTCGGCCAGGCTGGCAATCGCCGCGCCGCCTTCGTCGACGGCGTCAGCGCATCCATTCAACCCCTCGACCCCAACGCCATCCCGGCCGCTCCGCCGCCCAGCAGCTCCGCCACCAATTACTACGCCGTCGTTGCCGTCGGCATCTTCGGCAATCGCTCCGCTCAATCGTCCGTTTTCGCCAGCCAGATGCTTCTCCCCGCGGTTACGGTATGAAGCATCCCTGTACGCACTTTCCGGGACGGCCGCGCCCCAGCCGCCCTCCCCAACCTCGATCTCAACTCAAGGAAGGTTCACACCATGCCCTCTGATCCGCTTCAGACCATGTTCACCGCATTGCAGCCCATCGTTTCCCCCAACCCGGCGCTTGTTCCCCCGCCCGCAAACCTCGATCCCAGCCAGTGGACCTCCGGCCCCGCCACCCCCAACGCCACCTTCTACCCCGCGGTTCAGGGACTGCTCGGTATCCTCTTCCAGTCCTCCGAACTATCCTCGGTGGGCACCAGCATCAACCAGGCACTGACCCAGATCGCCACCCTCCTCTCGAACTTCGCCACACAGCTTTATTCTGTGGCCAGCCAGGGCGACGTGGCCAGCACCGTCAGCGGCATCCAGCAGGCGCTGCAGCTGGCCGCAACCCTCGCCCCCAGCGCCGCCGCCCCCGCCGTCAATGCCGCCACCGGCCTCTTCACCCAGTTGCAGTCAATCCTCGCCGTCACCACCGATGTCAAGCAGGTCGCCGCCGAGCTCGCCGGCACCGCGCAAATCCTCAACACCCTCGCCGGCCTCTTCTAGCGGCAATGGGTCTCCATCCGGCGCGCCCCATCCCCTGCGCCCGAGCGCTGTCCGACTCACCGGTTCTGCATCGCCATCTCCAGGAAGGTCGATCGTATGTCCACGCTGCTTCCTCTCCCGCTGCTTGAGTCGCTCGGCATTCAGCTTGTCCAGCAGGCCGCCAACGCCGCCTTCGGGCCCGGCGTCCTCACCGTCTCCAGTGACGACAACGGCATCTCCGCCGGCCTCACCCTCTCCGCCGGCCAGGTCGTGAACCTCGACAACCTCCAGCTTCAAAATGGGGTTTTCAGCGGCCACCTCTGGATCGACAAGCTCTCCGCCAATCCCCTGAGCGCCACCATCGGCGACGACTTCACTATCACGCTCACTGCCTTCGACCTCACCCTTGCCAACAGCGGCCTCGCCGCCTCCAACATCGCCGGCTCCCTCACCCTCCCCTTCTTCACGGACAAGAACGGCAATCCCCAAACTATCGACGTCGACGTCTCCACCAAGGCCAACGGCGACATCGCCATCACCGTCTCCGCCGACCAATCCGCCTCCGGCCAGAGCTCCACTCCCGACGGCCTCATTCAGCTTAACTGCCCTCTGCCCTCCAACCTCGGCAGCATCGAGATCGACGTCGATTCGCTCTCCATCGACAAGTCCTCCTCTGGCGTCTGGACCATCACCATCTCCGGCAATCTCATCATCACCACACCCGATCTCAACTGGCCCACCATCGAGCTCCAGGTCCTTTCGATCGACAGCCATGGCCACATCGCGCTGGCTGGCGGCTGGATCAACCTCCCCAACCAGATGGCCCTCGACTTCTACGGCTTCCATCTCGGCCTCCAGCAGCTCGGCTTCGGCACCGACTCGGCTGGCGACAAGTGGATCGGCTTCTCCGGCGACATCCAGCTCGTCGAAGGCCTCACTCTCGGCGGAAGCGTCCGCGGCCTGCAGATCAATCTCACCACCGGCGCGCTCTCTCTCGATGGCGTCGGCATCTCCTTCGAAATCCCCGGCGTCCTCTCCATCGAAGGCGAAATCGACCACATCCACGTCAACGCCCAGACTCCCACCGACCTCGAGAACGCCGGCCTCAATCCCAGCATCTTCAACGCCATCAATCCCTATGGTCCCCTGCCCTTGCCGCCCGGATACCCCAACGGCAAGCAGGTCAATCTCTTCGCAGGCCAGGTCAAGGTCAATATCGAGGTCTGCCAGCTCGAAGTCGACGCCAACTTCATCGTCGGCAACTTCGGCGGCCAATCCGTCTTCTTCCTCGATCTCGATGTCGAGCTCCCTGTCGGGATCCCTCTATTCCTCGATGTCTCTCTCTGGGGCCTGCAGGGCCTGGTCGCCACCGGCCTCGAGCCCCAACCCGAGCCCACCAACACCTGGTGGCAGTGGTTCCAGTACCCCGCTGTCACCAACTTCTCCAGCACCTCCGCCACCGCCGGCTCGGTCGACACCTCGGGCACTCCCGACTACACTGCTTCCGACTTCAACAAGTGGCTGACTCCGGTCTCCGGCGCATTCGCCCTCGGCCTCGGCGCCACCATCGGCACCGAGGCCGACGACGGCTTTACCGCTTCCGCCGCCATCATGCTCGTCGTCATGATGCCCGGCCCCGTCATCTCGCTCATTGGCATGGCCAACATCCTCTCCAAGCGCATCACCGGCGCCTCCGAAGGCGGCAACTTCACCGCCATGGCCACCTATGACGGCAATTCCGAAACCTTCGACCTCACCATCCAGGCCGAGTACTCCATCCCCGTCGTCCTAGACATCGAAGCCACCGCCGAGCTCTACGTCACCGCCAATCCCGCTCCCGGCACCGACGCCTGGTTCTTCGCCCTCGGCAAGCCGCCGCATGAAAAGCGCGTCTCCGCCCGCATTTTCGACCTCTTCGAGTCCGACGCCTACTTCGTCATCAGCGACCACGGCCTCGTCACCGGCACCTGGACCGGCTACAAGAACTCCTATTCTTTCGGCCCGCTCTCGGCCTCGATCGACGTCTACCTCGCCACCATGGCCGCCGTGCAGTGGTCGCCCCTGCAGATCGGCGCCGGCATCGAGCTCCACGGCAACGTCGAGCTCTCCGCCTTCGGCATCGGCCTCGGCCTCACCGCCGACGCGCTGCTCGAAGGCTGCGCGCCCAACCCCTTCTGGATCCACGGCGAGCTCTCCGTCGAGCTCGATCTCCCTTGGCCCCTGCCCAACATCGGCGCCACCATCAGCCTCTCCTGGGGCGGCGACAACGGCACCGTCCCGCCCGCTCCGCTCGCCCTCAGCCACCTCGATGCCACCCTCTCCGACCATTGCGACAAGAACGACAAGCCCGCCACCGACCACTACCTCCTGCTCTCCCACAAGGCCAACGGCATCAACCCCGACCTATCCGCAACCAACGAGCCGGTGGTCTACGACCCCAACACCCCCGGCATCCTCCAACTCACCGGCGACTCGCTCACCGACTGGCAGAACAACCGCCAGAACCCGGCCACCGCCCTGCCCGAGCTCGTTCCCGACAACACCAGCTCCGCGCAGTTCGCCCCCATCGTCCCTCAGGACGCCCATTTCGTTCTCAACTTCTCCCACCCCACCGTCGACGGCACCGGCGCATTCCCCGCCAGCGCCATCGGCTGGAACTCGACCAACCCACAGTTCCCCAAAGACGAAGACGTCGTCCCCGGCATCCCCAATGCGCCCAATCTCGGCCAGGACGACATGTCCAACATCTCGCTCACTCCCCCCGGCGTTCAGTTCTACATCCGCCACACCCTCACTCAGGTCACTCTTTTCCAATACGACAAGGGCACCTCCACCTGGAAACCGGTCTGCACCGTTCCTCCCGCTCCCAATCCCGCTCCTGATATCGGCGTCACCCAGCTCGACGGCGTCTGGCTCTCGGGCGACCCAGCCAAGGCCAACAAGAACCAAGTCATGACCCAGCTCAAGCTCATCCCCTGGCGCCTGCTCCCCGGCCAGTCCTGGACCGCCTCGTGGAACGGCCAGTCAAAGCCCGTCCTCGGACCCACCTTCACCGATCAGAACCTCGTCATCTCTGTCTCTTCCGGCATGGCCGCGCCCTCCATCGCCGGCTCGAGCGGCTTTCCGCCCGGACTCGACTTCTCCGCCCCCAGCATCAACTCCGGCTCCCAGGTCACCATTACCTTCCCCCAGCCCTCGGTCGTCACCCAGGTCGTAGCCGTCGCCTACACCATGGACGGCGAAATCGATTTCACCAGTGCTCCCAACTGCATTGGCGACGGCACTCCGCTCACCGTCCAGTCCAGCAGCCAGGACCCCACCACGCAGGTCTACACCCTCGACTTCCCACAGGACGGCACCCCCATCACCCAGCTCGTCCTCCCCGTCGATGGCAATCTCCTCATCCTCTATGCCCTTGACTACATCTCCGCGCCCGTCCCGATGGCCATTCTCCCTGCCGCCCCCGCGCTCTACTCCCTGATGACCGTCACCCAGGTCGAATCTGAGCGCGTCGGCACCTCCAGCTACCAGACCGTTACCAACGGCAATCCGATCATCGAATTCGCCTACTTCCAGACTGCCACCGGTCCCGCCCTCGCCGAAACAGCCCCGCCGCAGCCGCCGTCCCAGCTCCCGGTCCCCGTCGAGCCCGCGCCCTTCCCGCAGCTCTCCCAAAACTGCCTCGCCCCGGCCAACCCATCCGCCGCTGTTCCGCCCAGCTCGTCCCAGCAGCCCAACGCCGCGTTCCCCATGGGCGGCGCGCTCTCCGATCTCACCACATACACCCAGTGGTCCTGGCCCCAGGACGGCGCCACCGCCGCCTACTACGGCTACGACCTCAATTTCGAATTTGTCGAGAGCTACGTCAACGCCCTATACATTGCCTTCACCGATGGCATCATCGGCGACTCGCTCCACTTCCGCTGCGTCGACGCAAACAACCTCCATACCCTCGTCGTCCCCGTCGCCATCCACGTCCCGTCCATCCCCCAGCAGAGCGCCCTGGTCGGCACGGCGATCCTCGTTCCCCTCGCCCAGCCCATCCAGCCCCCGCCCCCGGCGCAGCAACAACCGGCCAATCCCATTCACACCCCATTCCACGTCGGTAAATATCCCTTCCTGCTCAGTCCGCCCCTCGTCAACGCCCTCAAGAAGCGCGCAAACGTCCCCATCGAGGACAGTCCTGACCAACCCACCTCTATCCCCGACTTCCTCAAGTCTCCCGGCTCGCTCACCAGCGTCATTCAAAACCTCAACCTCGGTGGCCGCTTCGGCAATCTCAACATCCAGCAGATCGATCCCGGCCTCGCCGGCGAACTCCTCCACGAACTTCAAGAGGAGAAGGCCGCCGTCGCCGCCACCGCCGAGTGGTTCCAGCCCCTAAAGCCCCGCACCCGCTACACCCTCGACGTCGTCGCCGGCCCCTGGTACCGCCGCAGCGACCTCGACATCGTCGCCGAGGGCAATCCCTCCGCCGCCTCCATCGCCGCCATCTTTGAAGCCACCGACGCCATCGCGGTCCTCAAAACCCTGACCGCCTATTTCAAATACGAGGATTCCCTCACCACCCTCAAGCGCGTCCAGTTCACCACCTCGCGCTACATCGCCTTCACCGCGCAGCTCCTCAACGCCGCCGAGCAGTTATTCGGAACTCCCGGCGCCACGCCCATCCGCCACTACGTCGCGCCCGTCACCCCCACGGCCTGGCTCGCCACCGTCGCCGCCCAAGTCCAGGACTGGGTCAACAAGGCCACAACGTATTTCACTGACCATGTCTCGCTCGTTGGCTCCGTCGCCCAGTTCTCGCCCCTCGCCGACGATCTCCAGCCCGGCATCACGCCCGCCTCCAACGGTGCCGCCGCACTCGTCCAGGACCGCCAGCGGGCCGCATCCGACTGGTCCGCCTTCTCCGCCACCGTCAATTCCCTCTACGACGGCCTCATCATCGCGCTCGGCCATGGCGAATTGGCCAGCGGAAAGCCACCCATCGTCGTCCCCGACACTGAGATCAGCTTCTTCACCGACGCCTCCGGCCACTACGTCCAGGCCCTCCTGCTCGAAAGCCCCGAGCCCTTCCCCTGGCAGCGCATCTGGCTCTGGATCGGCCTCGGCAACGCCTCCGGCATCGTCCCCATGTTTCCCCTGTGGAGCGCCGATGGCACCCGCGCCCTCCTCTTCCCTGCCACCAACCTCACCGGCACCTACGACCTCGGCATGATCTTCCAGGGCAACCTCGGCCCAGAGCTCCCATGCATCACCGTAGACGGCAAGCCCTGGACCGAGCCCGTCGTGGTGGGCCCCATCCTCATGGGCAAGATGCCCATCCGCTGGCCTCCGCTCCATCCCATAGGCAAGGAGCCCATCCTGGAAACCCCAGCCGGTGGCCAGGCCATTGACAAGGACGCCCTCGAAACCTCCATCAATTCGCTAAGAACCCACCTCCCCGCCCAGTTCCTAAAGATCCTTCGCGCCACCGTCAACCCCGCGCCGTAGGCAGTGTCTGGCGGAGCCGAATCAGGGACCTCCGGAAGCATCAGGGGTCTTCAGGGAAGTGAGCAAGGGCAATTCGGGGATGCAGCGGGCCTTCAGCGGAGGGAGCAGGGGCCTTCAGGCCCTGAATGCAGGTCCCGTTTACGTGGGCTTCAGTCCCCCGGGGTCTTCGAGGCTGCAAAAGACTCCTCCGCATCATAGGATTCCGGCTGTAAGGCTAAGCGCGAAGGCGGTGCCTCGCCAAAACTCCATCTGGC
>PLXL01000125.1 GCA_003153215.1 Candidatus Dormiibacterota bacterium | reverse complement strand
TGGGTCCGCTCGATCATCTCCAGGCACTCGGCGACCGCGGAGAGGGTGCGCAACCCCAGCAGGTCCATCTTGATGAGGCCGAGGTCCTCGACATCGTCCTTGTTGAATTGGACCACCACCCGGCCCTCCATGCTGGCGCGCTCCACCGGGACCACGTCGATGAGCGGCTCGCCGGTGACCAGCATGCCGCCGACGTGGATGGAGAGATGCCGGGGAGTCCCCTCGATGGCCCGCAGGATCTCCAGGAACTGCTGCCACGGAAGGGCCCCGCTGGCGGCGTGGGCCTGCAGGCCGGCCGCCTCCAGGGCGTCCTCCACCCCGCCCTCGCGCCATCCGTCGACGGACTTGGCGAGCCGGTCGATGATCGGCTCGGGGAAGCCCATCGCCTTGCCCACCTCGCGCACGGCGAGGCGCGGCCGGAAGGTGACCACGTTGGCGACCATCCCGGTCCGCTCCGCCCCGTACTTCTCGTACACGTGCTGGATCACCTGCTCGCGGTGATCGGTGGAGAAGTCGATGTCGATGTCGGGCGTCCCCTGGTGGTCGACGTGGAGGAAACGCTCGAAGAGGAGGTTGTGAGCGATGGGATCGACCCGGGTGATGCCGAGGAGGTAGGCCACGATGGAATCAGCGGCGCTGCCCCTCCCCTGGCCGGGCACGCCATGCTCCCGGGCCCACCCCATGATCTCGTGGACGATCAGGAAGAATTCGGCGAGATTGGTCTTCTGGATGACGTCCAGCTCCGTCTGCAACCGCNNGTCTCCCCCTCGGGGACGGCGAAACCCGGGAAGCGGACCTCGGTGAAGTCGAGGTCGAGGCTGCACTGCGCCGCGATGCGCGCGGCATGGTCGAAGGCGCCGGGGAAGTCCGCAAGCCGTCGCCGCAGACCGGCTTCGGAGAGCAGGCGGTGCTCGCAATTGGGCAGGAGCAGCCCATGGGCCGCCGCCTGGTCGAGGGAGGTGCGGTGGCGGATGGCGGTGAGCACGTCGAGCAGCGGCTTGTCGTCGCGGGTGGCGTGGAAGGGGGTGCTGCTCGCGACGAGCGGCAGGCCGGCTCGCTCCGCCAGCTCGGCGACCTCGGCGGCGAGCCAGCGATCGGCGGGATGGCGATGGTTGGTGAGCAGGAGAGCCGCCCGGTCCCGGCCGAAGCATTCGCGCAGCCGCTCGGCAAGGCGTTGGGCTCCTCGCCGGTCGCCGGCGACGAGGGCGGCGACCACGGCACTCTCCGGTCCGCCAGCGAGGGCGACGCAGTCGTCGAGGTCGGCGGGGTCGACCACCGCCGGCTGGCTCTCCACCCGATCCCGGGTCGAGGGCAGCGATGGCCATCCCTCGGGGAACGGCCCGGCGGTGGGCCGGAGCGCTTGCGGGCGCGACGGCGGGGGAAGGGTGGGACGGCGGCGGAGGCGCGGGGGTGGTGCTTCCCGGGCCTCGACTCCCGGCGGGTCGTCCGTGAGGCCGGCGATGCGCAGGCGGGGCTGGCCCTTGACGCCGGCGAGCTGGGCGGCGCTGATCGCCCGGCAGAGCTGGCGGTAGCCGCGGCGGCCACGGGCGAGGAGGCGTATACGGCCGGCGTCGACCAGATCCAGCTCGACGCCCACCACCGGGCGGATGCCGGCCTTGCGGGCGACCTCGATGAAGGCGACGACGCCGTAGAGCCCATTGCGGTCACAGAGGCCGAGGCTCCCGATCTCCAGCCGGGCCGCGACCTCGACCAGGTCGCGGGGTGAGGCCGAACCCTCCAGGAAGGAGAAGTGGGAGCGGACCGCCAGCTCGGCGAAGGGCACGCTTGACACCATCTACAAATCTGTGTAACTATGCTGACCAGTCGTTCGGCACAGGAAAGCTCCGCCAGGACACTGCAATCCCCGCATGGGCCGCCGGTCCCCCTCGACCGGCGGCCCTCCACACCCCCACCCGGAAACTGACTCACCCTGCTCCCCGGTGGAGGACGCGCGGGACGCCCCGGCTTCAGTCATAGCGGCGAGACCAGTGCCAAACGCCGGTCTCCAGGTCGCGGTAGAGCTCGACGCATTCGTCCGCGGGCTCCCGCCGGGCCGCCGTCCCGGGCCCAGTGGCTCGGCGGCCGCCTCCCCGGCTCTCGAGGAGCAGGCGGACGTAGTGGCGCCGCACCGGGGTGCGCCACCAATCGGTCTCGACCACCCACTGGTTGGCGACCCGGCTGACCGTGGACCAGCCGCCGGCCAGGCGCACGGCACGGATGGCGCCCGAGGCGTCGAGCCGGAGGTCAGCGATCCCGCTGAGGAGCTCGGTCATCGGCCTCGGCCCACGCCGGCAGCCTCGGATGGCGTCACGCCCTGGACGGTCATCGCCGCAGCAGNNCATCCGCAGCCACCGGGTCGGTCCAGCGGAAACGCCTTTCGGGAAGGTCCCCGGGATCGACGGCCAGCTCCGCACGACGCACCGCCGTCCGGCCGAAACGGGCGCGCAGACGCGAGGCGGCTCCGCTGATCTCCTCGCCGGCGGCATCACCACCCCGCCAGAGATCGACCTGGCGACCTGCCCCCGGCTGCAATCCCTCGACCTCCAGGCGAACCGCCGTGACCGGTGCCGTCAGGGCCATGCCGGCGAGCAGCTCCAAGGCCACCGGCCAGAGCTCGGCGCCGCTTCCCGGCGGCTGGAGCGGGGTGATCCGCAGCCCCGACGGCTTGGCATCCTCCAGCTCGCAGACCAGGGTGACCGCCGCAGCCCGGCAGGCGTGGCGGCGCAACCGGTCGCCCAGATCCAGAGCGGAGCGGTGGACGGCGAAGCGCAGTGCCTCCAGGTCTCCGGTGCCACCCTCGAGGACGATGCGCTCCCCCAGCCGCCGGGGCGGCTCGGGTATGCCGAGCCCATGCCCCGGGCTCCACTCCCCCCTTCCATCCCCACCCCGCGCCTGATGCCAGAGGTCCATGCCCACCGGTCCGAACTGGCGCTGCAGGTCGGCGGCGGAGAGGTTGGCCACCGCTCCGACGCAGTCGAGGCCGAGGGCCGCGAGCCGGGCGGCGACAGCCGGGTCCAGGGGCAGGACGCTGAGCGGGAGCGGGGCGAGGAAGGCGGCCTCCTCCCCGGGAGCGACCCGGCGGATGTGGCGAGGCCCCGCCTGCCGGGCGGCGATCTCGGCCACCTGGCGCGAGGAGGCGACACCGACGGCGACGTCGTCGTCATCGAGCAGCTCCCGGATGCAGCGGGCGACCGCGACCGCCCAGCCGGTGCTGTCGGGATGGGCGGCATGCCTGCCGGTGAGGTCGCACCAGGCGACCTCATCGCCCACCTCGACGACGGGGGCGAGCCGGTTGAGACGGGAGAGCAGCTCCTCGCGGAGATGTGCCACCGCCGCCTCGTCGGCGGCGACGAAGGCGGCTCCCGGACAGCGCTGCTGGGCCTCGCGCAGCGGCTGGCCGGCCCGGACCCCGGAGGCCCGAGCCGCTGCCGAGGCGGCGAGGACGGGCTGGCGGAGCTCCGGGGCGCCGCCGACGATCACGGGCTCGGAGCGCAGCTCGGGATGGCGGCGCCAGGCGACGACCAGGGCGAGGTGGGGGAAGCGGGCACAGAGGACGCGGGAGGGGTTCACCTCTTATCCCGCCGCCGCTGCCGGAACATCGGTGGCCTCCGCCGTGAGGTTCAGGTCGACCACCGCCGGCCGGCCCACCGCCTCGGCGACGGCGAAGGGGCGGGGATAGCGGAGCAGCAGAGCCGCCGTCTCCCCCGGCGTGCTCACCTTGCTCTTGACCACGGTGAGGCGGGTGCGCAGGCCGAGCACGTCGCCGTGAGCCTCCTCCCAGCCGTCCGCTGCACATTCCAGGGTCAGGGAGGCGGCGTACCCCAGTGCCGGTGGCAGCGGTGAGGCGGCGGAGACCAGGCAGACGGCCCGGCGTGCGGCGACCGATTCGACCAGGGTGGAGAGGCGGTGCTCCCACCCGAGATCGGAGCGCGGGCGCGACCTCCCCTCCGGGCCAGAGCCCGCACCGACTGCCGGGGAGATGGGGTGCCTCGGGATGGCGCTCGCCTCCCCCGCCGGAAGCGCCACGGCCAGCCAGGGCGCTCCAGCCATCACCAGGCTTCGGGCCATGGAGAACCCCTCTCCCCAGCGCCCCGAGGGCGGCCGGACCACCAGCAGGGCCCTGAGGTCTGCCCCGAGGTCGGCGAGAAACCCGGGATCGAGGCTGCCCACCAGGTCGAGGTAGACGGCGACCCGCTCCCGGCTGGCGGCGGCAATCAGGGCCTGGAGCAGGGTGAGCCGTCCGCTCGCTCCCGGAGCGGCGGCCAGGAGGCTGACCCGCCCCACCGGCAGCCCTCCGGGGGTGAGCCGGTGGTCCAGGACCGGAAGCCCGGTCGGCCAGGCCTCGACTCCGCCCAGGGCGTCGCCGGATCGGATCACGGTATCGCCGTGGCGCCGTCGCAGCGTCGCCAGAGCCTCGGACAGCGGGGTGGACATCGCTCCTTCGCCTTCGTGGGGCCCCGGCCCAAGGGGGATGACGGGACGGGAGCGAGGCCGGGAGTCCGAGTATAGCGAACTCATGTTTGGATTACGTACATCTGTTCGCCATACTCCAGGCGTGTATGCCGGCACTGGCGACATCACAGCCGGGACAGGAGACGAGCGCTTCCCGGCGTCGACGAGACCGTCTGGCACCTCTGACGACTGCCAAGGCTGGGGAAGGCGCCTCTCTTTTTTGATCCTCGCTATATTTCGTCACGAAATATTCGTCACGAAATATTTCTAATTCCTTAGACGACCAGTCCGGCGGACGGGCGCGACGATCTCAGAGCCCGGAAACCGAGCGTGACGCGCCCCGTTGACGCACCTCACGGAGGCGCACCTCGATGAGCTTCTCCACGAGCGACCTCGGCATGGGTTGATCGACGGGGAAGTGGAGCGAACCCGGGGTGCTCACGTAGCCAGCGAGGTCATCGGCCAGCACGGAGAGCACGGATCCGCTGTGCGGGAGGTAGCTCAGGTGGTTCGTGAAGGCGGCAAATCCGGCCACCACCTTGCCGTGCAGCCGGAA
>PLXL01000009.1 GCA_003153215.1 Candidatus Dormiibacterota bacterium | reverse complement strand
CGGCATGGCTCGGGTCGACGATCACGGGCAGCGGCGTGCGCTCGCGCAACACCGGCACGGCCGAGACGTCGAGGGTGTTGCGGGTGGCCGTCTCGAAGGTGCGGATACCCCGCTCGCAGAGGATGACCTGCGTGTTCCCCTCGGCGAGCACGTACTCAGCGGCGGCAAGCCATTCGTCGTAGGTGGCGGCCATCCCCCGCTTGAGCACGACCGGGAGGCCGGAGCGGCCCGCGGCACGCAGCAGGGGGGTGTTCTGCATCGAGCGCGCACCGATCATGAAGGCGTCGACCCGGCCGGTCAGCATCTCCACGTGCTCCACCGAGAGCGGCTCGACGAGCACCGGCTTGCCGGTGAGCGTCCTGGCCTTCTCGACGAGCGCAAGGCCCTCCTCGCCCATCCCCTGGAAGGCGTCCGGACGGGTGCGGGGCTTGAAGATGCTGGCCCGCAGCATCGAGGCGCCGGCATCGCGCATGGCCAGCGCGTGGTTGACGTACCCGGGCTCGACCGCGCAGGGCCCGGCGATGACCGGGACCGCCGGACCGCCGAAGACGACGTCCCCGATGGTGACGCGACGCCGGGCGGGTGACGAGGTGATGGGCTTGAGCAGATCAGTGAGCATCGGTGCCTCCAGTGTCGTGTGAGGACCGGGCCCGGTTCGCGAGATCCGGGTCGGCCTCTCGGCCTCCCGGGATCTCGGCGCAGGACTACTTGCTCAGCAGCACCCGCACCGGCCCAGGGGCCGATGTGGCGTACTCAAAGTAAAAGTAGAACCGCGGCGCGATCGCGAACATCGAAGGGATCGTAGCAGGGTCCACCGCCCAAGAGTGGATCAGACCGGCCGCGCCTCGCCGGACGCCTCGGTTCCGGCCTCGGGGGAGCCCGCTCCGGAACCGCAGCGGGCTCCGCGCCGAGCTGGAGGGCGAATTCGAGATCGTGGGCGAGTCCGGTGACGTGGACCCGGCGGTCGCCGGGATCGCGACGCTCAAGCCCGACGTCGTCCTCCTTGACGTCCACCTCCCAGGCGGCGGCGGGGCCACGGTAGCGGACACCATCTTCCGGCGCGGGGCGGCAGAGACCCGCTTCCTCGGCATCTCCGTCTCCGACGCACCCGAGGACGTGATCGGGGTGATCCGCGCTGGAGCGCGGGGCTACGTCACCAAGTCCATCTCCCCCACCGAGCTGGCCGACGCCATCCGCCGGGTGCACAGCGGGGACGCCGTCTTCTCCCCGCGCCTCGCCGGATTCGTCCTCGACGCGTTCCGCGGTGACCTCCCCACCAGCATCGACCCCGAGCTCGACCAGCTCACCCCCCGTGAGCGCGAGGTGCTCCGCCACATCGCCCGAGGCTTCACCTACAAGGAGATCGGAGTGCGGCTCAATCTCTCCGCCAAGACCGTGGAGACCCACGTCTCCTCGGTGCTGCGCAAGCTCCAGCTCTCCAGCCGGTATGAGCTGACGCGCTGGGCGATGGACCGGCGGATGATCTGAGCACACGATGAGGACGACGGCGAGATCGTGAGCGTTTCCGGGTGGTCGGGTCACCGGCGGGACGCCAGTGCTTCACAGCACAAGACCGGGAGGCAAGTCCCTCCCGGTCTTGTGGTCAAACGGCGCTCCGCCCCGCACGCCAGCGCTCCCGATGCGAGAGCGCTGGCGCGTGGCGGGCGTTAGGTCAAGGCAGAGTTGCGACCCCGTTGGCGTACGAGTCGACGTCCACGACGGCGGTTGGGTTGCCATCGGTGGCAGGGCCACCGACGCCATCGATGACCGAATCGAGACCTCCGGACTGGCTCGGGGTCCAGCAGTTTTTGTTCACCGAGCAGGTGCTAGAGATGAACAGGTCCATGGCGTCCGTGAACACGACGCCAGGAGCGTTGGGAGTCTCGTAGGCCATGGCGTCCCAGAGGATGGCAGGGGTGTCGATGAACACGACGTAGCTACCCATGCCATACGAGTGGAAGCTCTGGACATTGTTGCTCACCAGGAAGGAGGGATAACCGGGCTGGATCGGCGACGCCTCCCAGGACGTCTGGCTGGGCGGGTCGTAGGGCAACTCGTTCTGGAAGAAGATCTCCGTGCCGTTGTTGCCGCTCCAGATGACCTCGTTCTTCTGGTAGTGCTCCACGGCAAGGCCGTAGGCAGTGACATTGTCACCGGTCACGGTGACACCCGTGTCACCTGTGTTCGCCGTCCAGCCAATGGGGCCGGCCCCGTGGTCGGCGCGCCAGGCCCAGACGTCGTCGATGATCGAGTTGTCGGCGTTGTCGAGCAGGCTGACGGTGGCGCTCACCCGCGTGGTCTCCGCGCCACCGATGCGGAAGAAGATGTCCTGGATCAGGTCAGGATCGTTGCCCTTGCCGTTGTTGCCGTTGCCGTTGCCGTTGTTGCCGTTGCCGTTGTTGCCATTTCCGTTGCCGTTGCCGTTGCCGTTGTTGCTGTTGCCGTTGCCGTTGCCGTTGTTGCTGTTGCCGTTGCCGTTGCCGTTGCCGTTGCCGTTGTTATTGGGCGAGGAACCCACTTGCAGCAGCACCGGCGAGTTGACCGGGCCGGCGTCGAAGATCATCCCGGACAGCTCCACGCCGTTATTGGGCTGCACGACCATGGTCTCGTTGCCCCGTTGAGGGACAAGCACGGGGAAGCCGAGGCCCAGGATGGTCGAGTCGGGATGGCTGACCACGAGGGCGGCGTTCAGGTCGTAGGTGCCGGGGGTGAGGACGAGGTCCTTGCCCTGGTTGAGGGCACCCTGGATCTGGAGTTCCGGCGTGGTCGGGTTGGCCACGAAGAAGTTTGAGAAGGGAACCTTGGTCCCCGCCTCGGTCCCGCTGAGGAAGTTCGGGCCGACCGAATTCTTCTGCACAGCGGGCACGAAGGCGTCCCAAACAACGTGAGAGCCGGATGAGGTGGTGTAGAGGAACGGCTCCTCCTGGGTCACGGGGCTATTCGGTAGTTCCGTGACCTGGTCGACGCCGTTGATCCCGTCTGTGCCGCCCCCGATGTAACCAGGCTGGCTTGAATTAGAGAGGCCATCGAAGACGTCTTTGGTAGGCGAGCACGCCGTGCCAGCGGGAGGGGTGTAGCCGGGAGGGCACTCGTCACCCGAGTAGACGTAGTTCCAGACGTAGCCGGCCGCGCTCTCCATGTCGGTATTGCGGGCTATCCCCTGCTGGTTGCCCGACCAGTTGAGCTGACCATTGATCTCGCTGTTGGCTACGTAGGTGCCGCTGGCGTAGTCGTTGCCCAGGCAGTAGTCCTGGAAGTTGATGCTGCCGTTGATGATGACGCTGCGGATCGGCGCCGCCTGCGAGGCAGACCAGGTCTCCTCACTGTCGGCGCAGCCGGCTCCATAAGCATCAGCGATCGCGGGCACGAAGGTCGGCGCGGTGCCGGTGACCTCGTTCAGCGTCAGGTTGGACAGAGAGCGCCAGAAGTTGACGTCGGAGTTGACACCGTTGGCGAACACCTCGATGAGGCCATTGATGATCGTGTCCTGGGGGACCGCGCCCAGGCCCGCCACCTCGGTGTAGTAGCCCACCTGGAACACCAGCGGCGTCGTGGCCGAGCCGTAGGTCCCCGGCTCGAAGAGCAGGGCGTAGCCCTGGTCGTTGAACTGGGCGGTGGTGGGTACCTGCTGGTTGGCGATCGCGTTGACGTCGGCCTGGATCGCAGCCTGCGTCATGCTCGGGGTGAACACGCAGACGTAGGGGCCGAACAGGGCGATGTTGGCGTCGGGGCACAGGGACGGCGGGGGGAGGGGGCCGGCGAGGGCCGTGCTGGCGGGCGCTGAGACGCCCACAAGGCCACCTATGACAAACGCCCCTGCGACGATGGCCGACAAGCGGCCCCACCGGCCGCCGCCGCGCCGAGCCTTCCGAAGAGCCGGCCGTCGTACCTGGATACTAGTCATCGACGCGTGCCTCCTGTGAGCGAACGAGTCCAACGTGTGCGGCGACAGGCTCCCAGCAGAGAATCGGCGCCGCGGCGCCCTCCCTGCCTTCCTGCCCCTCCTTCTCCGGCCTTCCCCTATTGCTCCCTCGACCCTGTGGCGCCGCGGCGCTTGTGCCGTCGCGATGATCGGCGCACTCGGAGCGTCGGTAACGCTAGGCATCCCGGACGCGCTTGTCAAGTTCTTGTAAGCGCTTACATACCTTGCAGATGGGGTCCCGGGGCGGGTCGGCCATGGCGGCCAGCTTCCCGTGAGAGTCCGAACCATCTCCTGACCGGTATCCTCGGCGCGTCGAGCCCCTCCCTCGGTCGGGCTCGAGGGGCCTGCCCGGGAGGCGCCAGGGTGATGGGCGTCGGGAGATCTCGGCTGCGGCAGCCGCAAGCAGCGTTCAGGCGGAGGCTGAGGTCGAGCCGGACCCCGTGGCGAGTAGGGTGAGCTGAGCTCGGGCGCCGCCGGGCGGTGTCCGGGTGGCGGTCGGCGCGGCTACTTCTGCGCGGAGCCGTTGCATCCGCAACTCTCGCGAACGACCAGCTCGACCGGGAGGACGACGTCGCGCTGGACGACCGCCGCCCCGGTGATGGCGGCGTGCAGCAGATCAAAGGCGATCACGCCCATCTCACGCATGGGCTGCCGTACTGTGGTGAGGGTGGGATGGAGATGCCGCGCCACCGCGACATCGTCAAAGC
>PLXL01000212.1 GCA_003153215.1 Candidatus Dormiibacterota bacterium | reverse complement strand
AGCCGATCGATGGCGGTGACGTCGGTCCCCGCGAAGTACGCGTCGAGCGCCGACGAGATCAGGCCGAGGTCGGTGCGCACCCGGATCTCCGCGCCCGGGTCGGGGAGACGGTCACGAAGCTCATCCGCGCCGGCGGTGAAGCCGCTCCCCACGACGGTGCCGTTGTCCGCGATCGCGGTGAAGGCGCCGAAGGGGGTGGGGACGGTCACGGCGTCATAGGTCATGGTGTGGTCTCCAGTGGGTCGAGCGGGTCAGGTCGGGGCGCGCTGCCGGCGTCCGCGGCAGCGGGCTGCGAGGGTGTTCCAGAGGTGGAGGGCGGCGTAGGCGCGCCAGGGGCGCCAGAGCTCGGCGCGCCGGGCCAGGCTGCCGGGATCGGCGGGTTCCCCGAGCCGCTCCATCGCCCGTCTCAGCCCGAGGTCGCCGAGCGGGATGGCGTCGGGGTCGCCGCGCACGCGCATCGCGATATAGGCGCGGGTCCAGGGACCGAAGCCGGGCAGGGGAGCGGGTCGCCGTGGCGCGCGACCAGCCGGGCCGCCAGGGTCCGGGCGGCCGCAACCGAGACCTGCTGGCCCAGGACCGCCCGGACCGCGGTCTCGAACGGCTCAGCGCTGCCCGGGACCCGCAGCCCCGGCAGTCCGGCGATCAGCCGGCCGAGCAGCGGGTCGCGGCCGAGGCCGGCGGCGACGGCCTCAGGGTCGGAGTCGAGGTCGAGCAGGCGGCGGCAGCGGCGGACCACCCCTTCCAGGTCGGAGAGATCGTCGAGGCGGACGCGCAGCAGGACGTGGCCGTCCCCGGGGGTCAGCAGGATGACCGCGGCGCCGCCGGGGGCGCGGAGGGCGCGGGCATAGCCGCTGGCGGTCGCCGACTCCACCCCGGCGACGGCCCGCGCCGAGAGGAACGAGAGGAGCGGCGCCGCCGCGAAGGGATCCCGGCGGGCAAGGCGGAGCGTGAGCCAGCCGTCGGTGCCGCTCTCCGCAGGCCGGGTGGCATGGGGAGCCTTCCCGCCCACTCCGGGTGCCGCGGGGCGGTGACGGGCCGGCAGCCGCTCGCGGCCAGCCTCCACCGCGGCACCGCGGAGGGCGCCAGGTGGGGCCCCCAGCTCCTGGCGCATGGTCTCGTTGAACTGGCGTAGGGAGCCGAAGCCCGCAGCGAAGGCGACGTCCACGAGCGGCATCGAGCTCTGCGTGATCAGCGCACGAGCCGTCTGGACACGGCGGCTGCGGGCGAGCTGGAGCGGCGAGGCGCCGATCGCGGCGGTGAAGCGGCGATCCAGGGTCCGGGAGCTGACACCCAGGCGCTGGGCCACGCCCCCGATCCCACCGCCGTCCGCCAGGCCGGCGGCGATGAGCCGGAGCGCCCGTCCCACCAGTGCCCCCTCGGGCTCATCCAGCCGGTCGGGGCGGCAGCGCTTGCAGGCACGAAACCCGGCCGCCTCGGCGGCGGCCGGCGAGGGGAGGAAGCGGACGTGGTCGCGACGCGGGGTCCGCGACGGACACCCGATGCGGCAGTACACGCCGGTGGTGGTCACCGCCACCAGGAACCTCCCCTCGAAGCGGCGATCGCGGCTCGCCACCGCGCGGTACCGGCTCTCGAAGTCCTCCATGGGCCCATGGTGCGGGGAGGGGCACGGCGACCGCTCGCGGATTCCGGACAGGGCGGTGGGCGGCCCCCCAGATCCGGACAGCCCGCTCAGATCACGTCTTGCCCATGGAGGCTTCCAGCTTGAGGAGCTTGTCGAGCATCGTGTTGAACGCCTCATCCTGAGCCTTGAGGTGCCTCTGAATCTCCTCCGCCTCATGGAGGGTCGCAGCCGCATCCTCGAAGGTCGCCTGCGCGCGCTTGTCGGCCGCCTTGCCCTGGATGTTCTGGCCGACGATGATGATGGAGAGCATCACGAGTTGGATGAACGTCTGGCTGATCCACTGCACCAGAAGCAGCGGGCTCTTTGCCGCGTCAGGGAGCACGACCAGCGCCAACACGGCGAATGCATAGGCGCACCACATGGTTCCGACCACCGTCGTCACGGCCAGCCCGATCTTCCCGTTGATCCCAACCTGCTCGTCGTTGGTCTTGGGAGGCCCGACCTTCTTCCGCTCCTCGACGCGAGGATGACGATGGTGTTCAAAGGCGATGGTCATGTCGGTTCTCCCGTGGTGCGGCCACAATTCCGGTAGCGTAGAGGTTCGGCGCGGCCAACGGAAACGATGGAGGGCAGCCGGACAATCTCAGTCCACGGGCTTGCCGTGGAGGTAGCACCCGGTCGGCCTCGATGCGTGGAGCTGAGCCCTGGTGCGCTCAGGGCGAGAGCTTTCGGCTCTCCCTCCTCGCTCCGTAGCCTCAGTACGAGGTACTACTCGCTCCTACGTTCGGAGGCGCGACTAGTAAAAGATCTTGGCCAGCTCGTACAGCTCCGCGGGGACGCGGCGCTGCTGCCGGGCGACGTCGGCGATGGGGGCGGTCTCGACCGTCCCGTTGCGCACCACCGGCATCATGCCCCAGCTCTTGGCCAGCACCAGATCGTAGGCGGCGACGCCCACCCGGG
>PLXL01000088.1:6102-9042 GCA_003153215.1 Candidatus Dormiibacterota bacterium | reverse complement strand
CCGGGGGGCAGAAGGCGCCCCGCAGCTTGGCCCGGATCTGGTCCGGGGAGTCGTGGACGAACACCGCCGACCGGGGCTTGGACTTGCTCATCTTCATGGCCGCGAGCGCGTCGGCGCGCTCCTCCGGCCTGACCGGCCAGCGGTCCGGCTTGAGCAGCCCGGTGAGCAGCGGGTGGTGNNGCGTGGGCGATGTGGACGCCGAGGGCGAAGATGTCGGCCGCCTGCATCGCCGGGTAGATGAGCTTGGCGAAGTCGTGCTGCTCCCCCTCCTTGCGGCCCAGGATGGTGATGCTCCGCTGCATCCGGGCCACCGAGGTGTGCTTGGCGACCTCGATGACCGTGGCCCAGTAGTCGCGGGCGGGGTCGGCGTAGACGTCCGAGGCGAGGGTGAGTCGGAGGGCCGCCGGGTCGCCGCCGACGCAGAGCAGCGACGCCTTCATCGCCTCGCCGTAGTACGAGAAGGCGAGCCGCCGGATGCGATCGCGATCGCCGCCCAGCTTGTCGTTGATCCAGGTGTGCCAATCGGCGAGCAGGACGCTGCAGTCGACGCCCGCCTCCTGGAAGTCGCGGACCTTGGCCATCGCCACCAGCCCGCCGCCGAGGTGGACGCGGCCGGAGATCTCGTAGCCGATGTAATGCTTGAGCCGCTGACCGGTGGCCAGCAGCCCGGGCAGCTCCTCCCGCGTCAGCAGCTCGGCCAGGTTGCGCTCGATCAGCGCCGCCCGGCGGTTGATCTCGGAAGTGGGGGAGGGGGGGCTGGTCATCGGGAGCCTCGGGGACGGGCGGGTGCCTCGGGCGGCCCCGGGAAGGGAGACCGTAGCACCCGGGGGGGTTGGTCCCAGGGGCTGGACTCGAACCAGCGATACACGGTTTTACAGACCGTTGCCTTGACCAACTTGGCTACCCTGGGATCGAGCCGCAAGGATACTCAAGGGGAGGCGGCGGGAGCCGGGGAGGGGGGCAAACGGACCTCTGGAGGCCCTCCGGCGCCACGCCGTCCCACCGTCACGGGCGAGCTGGATCGGAGAGCTGCAGGTACACGACTCGGTCCTCGAGGGAGTCGTTGCCCAGGGCTCGCATGGCGGCGACCAGTGGGCCGCGGCCGCTCGGGCGGCGGGAGAACCGGGTTGACAGCGCGAGCAGGACACCAGGGGAGCGGTGGCCAGCCGTTGCATGATCTCCGGCGATACGCGCGAAGTCCGCGGCATTCTCGGTGAGCAGCACGCGCCCCTCGGCAACCGCCGCGGCGAACACGTCGAAGTCGGAGCGCCCGGCGAGGCCGAGCTCGGCGGCCGTCACGGCGTCGACGCTGACGTGGGACAGAGCCGCGGCCAGCGCCGGCGGGTACATCTCGTCGAGGAGGAGCTTCACCCAGTGGTGGTCGCGGCAGTCTCGCGGCGGTGGAGCTCGATCCGGGTCACGATCTCGTCCGGGTAGGCGTCGTGGTAGCGGAGAGCCGCTTCGATCTGGGGCCTTCTGAGCTCCATCTCCGCGGCCAGCGTGGCCGCCGGGTCGGCTTCCCCCGCGAGCTCCTGGAGCCACATCACCACTTCCCAGACGTCGGGGCCCCCGATCAGCCCGGCTCGCCGCCCCGTCGGTCCGTCGCGGAACGTGACCAGGGGATGCTCGTCGCGCCGCGTGCCCTCTTCGGCGTAGCGGCGGAGACGGTCGGAGAGGCTCTCCCCGGCCGCCCTGGCCCGCAGCCGGAGTTGCGCGGCCAACTGATCATCGAGGCGCACCGAGACATTCACCGACATGTTGTCACTGTAGCACGATGTCCGCATCGGTAGGACCGGCCGAGAGTAGGTTCGGTGCGAGCTGGCTGAAAGTTCTGGCGCCTTCGTGCGTATATCGTCTGTGATCACCGTGCTGGACCACGAGATCGACTGGTCGGCGGCCTACGAGGAGCACGCCGGGGCGGTGAATCGTCTCGCCCGGCTCATCCTCGGGAGCGCCGAGGATGCCGCCGACGCCACCCAGCTCACCTTCGAACGGGCGATCAGGCGGGAGCGGCGGTGCGCCTTACATCAGCACCGACGCGGGGCAGACCTGGACCGAGCTCGACATCCAGGGCTGAGCGCCGCGGGAGCTCCTGCTCGCGGGCGGCTCGGGTGGAGGGGCCTCGGTCGAGGGGGGCTTGCGCCCGGGGCGACGCATAACGTATCCTTTATTCAAGGTATCTTTATGAAAGAATCGGTTATGCGTTCGCGGCCCCCACGCCGGGCCGTCCCCGGAGCCATCGCCGCCGGGGTGTTCGACCTCTCGGTCCACTTCGAGGGGCTGGCCAATCCGACCCGGCTGGCGATCGTCGAGATCCTGGCCCGGCGGGGCGAGGTGCGGGTCTCCGAGCTGGCCGAGCTGTGCAAGGTCAGCCAGCCGAGGATGAGCTGGCACCTCCGGACCCTCCGCCACGCCCAGGTGGTCTCCACCCGGCGCGACGGTCGCGAGGTCCTCTGCCGCCTCGATCGCGAGGCCATCGATCGCAACCTGCGGAGTTTTGTCCAGATTCTCGGGGCGGCCGCTGATCCCAAGGGCGCCGCCGAGCCAGGTCGTACCACCGAGGCGCTGCCCGCGCCTATCAGTGAAGGAGTCTCATGAGCAACAAGGTCCGGGTCGCCATCATCGGCGTCGGCAACTGCGCTTCGTCGCTGGTGCAGGGCGTCGAGTACTACCAGCACGCGGAGCCCGGAGACCAGGTCCCTGGCCTGATGCACGTGGATCTCGGCGGCTACCACATCTCCGACATCGAGTTCTCCGCGGCCATCGACATCGACATCGAGAAGGTGGGCAAGGACCTCTCCGAGGCCGTCTTCAGCGGGCAGAACAACACGGTGAAGTTCTCCGACGTCCCCAACAAGGGCGTCAAGGTGGTCCGGGGGATGACCCACGACGGCCTCGGCAAGTACCTGAAAGAAGTGATCACCAAGGCGCCCGGCTCCA
>PLXL01000088.1:0-6034 GCA_003153215.1 Candidatus Dormiibacterota bacterium | reverse complement strand
TCTTCCAGGACCGCGGGGTCAGGATCGAGAACACCTACCAGCTCAACTTCGGCGGCAACACCGACTTCCTCAACATGCTGGAGCGCGAGCGCCTGGTCAGCAAGAAGATCAGCAAGACCAACAGTGTCCGCTCCCAGCTGGACCAGAAGCTGGACGACCGCAACATCCACATCGGGCCGTCCGACTACGTGCGCTGGCTGGACGACCGCAAGTGGTGCTACATCCGGATGGAGGGACGCTCCTTCGGCGACATCCCGATCAACGTGGAGCTGAAGCTCGAAGTGGTCGACTCGCCGAACAGCGCGGGCATCGTGATCGACGCCGTCCGCTGCTGCAAGCTGGGGCTCGACCGTGGCCTCTCCGGCACCCTGGAGGGCCCGTCCTCCTACTTCATGAAGTCACCGCCCAAGCAGTACTCGGACAACCGTGCCCGGGAGCTGACCGAGGCCTTCATCGCCGGCACCACTCCCGCGGCCGGCAACGGGCACGCCAAGCCCGCCGCCCCCGCGGCGCTGGTCACCCAGCAGGCAGTCGAGCCTCCTCACTCCTGATAGCCTGCTCACCGCAGCAGGAGCCCTCACGGGGTGGCGATGACCAGCGTCGGCAGTCAGATCGAGCGCGGCCCCGGCGGAGAGGTCCCCGCCGGGGCTGCCGCCGTCGCTCCCGGCGACGGATCGATGCTGCCGTACTACGCCTATCGGGTTGCCGAGTCGCTGGTCCGGGTGCTGCCGCGGAGGGCCGCCTACGGTCTGGCCGTCGGCTGCGCGGAGGTCCTCCGAACCGTCCGGCCTAGGGCCGTCCGCGGTCTCCGGGCCAACCTCGCCCACGTCCTCCCGGGCCTCGAGCCGCGGGCCCTCGACCGGGTGGTCCGCCGCAACCTGCGCGACCTGGGCCGCGCCTGGGTGGACGTGATGGCGATGCGCTTCGAGGGCGACGACATCAGCGACGGCCTGATCGTCGACCACTTTGAGCGCTACACGGAGGCGGCCGCCAGCGGACGCGGTGTCGCCGTGATCTCCCTTCACCTCGGATCCTGGGAAAAGGGGCTCGCCGCCGGCAACAGCCTCGGCTTCCCCATGGCCCTGCTCGCCGAGTACATCCGGCCGTCCCAGCTCTTTGAGCGGGTGGTGGGATCCCGGCGGGCCCAGGGGGTGCGGATCGTCCCCATCGACATCGCAGCCATCAAGGGCGCCGACGAGGTCACCGCGCGGCGGCTCGGCGCCGCGGCGATGCGCGATGTGCTGCGCATCCTCAAAAGCGGCGGTGCCATCGCCCTGGCCATGGACCGCGATCTGATCGGCAACGGCGAGCTCTTCCCCTTCTTCGGGGCCGAGGCTCCCATCCCGGTGGGGGTGGTCGACGCCGCCATGCGCGCCGGGTCGGTGATCATGCCCGTGGTCCTCCCCCGGATCAGCGGCGGCGTGGGCGTCTTCGTCCACCCGGAGATCCCGTACGACCCCAGCGCGCCGCGCCACGAGGAGCTCCGCCGGGTGGTCATGGAGATCCTCAAGGTCTTCGAGGAGTGGATCCGGGAGTTCCCGGAGCAGTGGCACGTGCTCGACCCCGTCTGGGAGGAGGGGGGATGAACGGCGGGCCGGCGGCGACTGGTCGGACAGCGGGCGGCCGCACCCCATACCCGGGGCGGCGGTGAAGGTCTGCCTGGTCTCTCCCTACGACTTCATCCACCCGGGTGGGGTGACTGAGCACGTCCGTCACCTGGCCGAAGAGCTGCGCCGCCGCGGCCACGACGTCATGGTCCTGGCTCCCTCGTCCCGGGTGCCGGACGACCACGGCATCCCCGGCTTCGTCCGCATCGGCCGCAGCGTTCCGGTGCGGGGCAACGGGTCGGTGGCCAGGATCGCCCTCTCCTTCCACCTGGTACGGCGGGTCCGCGCCCTGCTCGACCGCGAGGACTTCGACGTCGTCCACTACCACGAGCCGCTCGTGCCCGGGCTGCCGATCACCACGCTCCGCTTCCACCGCGGCGCCAACGTCGGCACCTTTCACGCCATGGCGCGCCGCAACCTGGGCTACTACTACGGCCGCCCCTTCCTCGGCCGCTACTTCCGGCGCCTCCACGGCCTGATCGCGGTCAGCCAGCCGGCGCGCGACTTCATCAGCCGCTACTTCGAGGGCGACTACACCATCGTGCCCAACGGCATCGACGGCACGAGGTTCCGCCCCGACCTCCCGCCCCTCCCCGAGCTGCGCGGCGACGGCCAGGCGACCATCCTCTTCGTCGGCAGGATGGAGCATCGCAAGGGGCTTCCGGTGCTCCTCCAGGCCTACGCCCAGCTCCGGCAGCGTCGCGACGACTGCCGGCTGGTGATCGTCGGCGACGGGCCGATGCGCTGGGCGTTCGAGAGACAGTGCGAGGCGACCGGGGTCCCCGACGTCCGGTTCCTGGGACACGTCGCGGCCGACATCCTTCCCCGGATCTACGCGAGCTCCGACGTCTTCTGCTCACCGGCGAGCGGCGGGGAGAGCTTCGGTATCGTCCTGCTCGAGGCGATGGCCAGCGGGGTTCCGGTGGTGGCCTCGGCCATCCCCGGATTCAGCCATGTCGTCGAGGCGGGAGGCGATGGGCTGCTCGTGCCCCCAGCCAAGCCGGAGGGGTTTGCCCGCGCCCTCGAGTCGCTGATCGCCGACCCCGGCCTCCGGCGGAGCATGGGCGGGCGCGGGATCGAGAAGTCGAAGCGCTACGACTGGCGGGTGGTCGGCGACCAGATCCTCGACGTCTATGCGCAGGCACGCGAGCGGGCACGCGCCCTCCTCGCCTGGTCGAGCTGAGGAGCGGCGGTGTTCACGCAGCGATTCCAGGATTGGGTGCGCGGAGCGGCGCGCCGGCTGGTGACGGCGATCCATCTCCGCGGGGTCACTCCCAATGCCCTCACCCTGACCGGCCTGGCGGTGACCGTCGTCGCCGCCGTCCTGATCGGCCTGGGCTGGCTCATCCCGGGCGGGCTGGTGCTCCTCTTCGCCGGACTCTTCGACATCCTGGACGGAGCCGTGGCCCGTGTGACCAACCGGGTGCACCCCTATGGAGCCTTCCTGGACTCGACCACCGACCGCTACGCCGAGGTGGTCACCTACGCCGCCCTCCTCTACCACTTCATCTCGCGGAGCGGTGGAGAGCTCCCGGCGATGCTGGTGATCGTCGCCCTGGGAGGCTCTCTGCTGGTCTCCTACGTGCGGGCCCGCGCGCAATCGCTCGGCTTCACCTGTGACGGCGGCCTGCTCGCCCGTCCGGAGCGGGTGGTGATCACCGTCGTCGGGCTGGTGGTACCGCCGCTGCTCATCATCGCCCTTTGGGTGCTCGCAGTTCTCACCAACCTCACCGCCCTCCAGCGCATCCGGCTGGTCCGGCGGGAGGCTCGGCAGACCGCCCCCTCGGACTCCTGACCCGGAGCGCGGGCGCCGGTGGGCAACCGCGGGGCACGGTGCGACGCCCGCGGCGATCGGGGCGCAGCGGTAGACTGCCCCGAGCCGTGACCCACGACGCCACCGCCTCCCCCGCGCGGAAGAATCCCCTCTCCCTCATCCAGGGACTGGACGGCACCACCCGGGCGACGATCGTCGCCGACGTCATCGCCGGGGCGACGCTCGCAGCCGTGGCCATCCCCGAGTCGATGGGCTACACCAAGATCGCCGGGATGCCGGTGATCACCGGCATCTACACCCTCGCGCTCCCGGTCATCGTCTTTGCCCTGATCGGGTCCTCGCGGCATCTCGTGGTGGGCGCTGACTCGGCGACCGCGGCGATCATGTTCGCGGCCCTGATCGGCATCGCCAAGCCGGCGAGCCCCGAGTACGTCGGTCTCGCCGGGGTGATCGCGCTGCTCGCCGCCGGCTACCTGCTGGTGGCCCGCCTGCTCCGCCTCGGCTTTCTCGCCGACTTCCTCTCCCGGACCGCCCTGGTCGGATTCCTGAGCGGCGTCGGCGTGCAGGTGGCGCTCACCCAGCTGCCGAGCATGCTCGGCATCCACGCGAGCGGCAGCGTCGTCAACCAGATGGGGAAGGTGCTGACCTCTCTCGGCCACATCGTGGTCCCCGCCGCGGTGCTGGCCATCCTGGCGGTGGCCGTGATCCTGCTCTTCGAGCGGGTGTCCAAGCGGATTCCCGCCACCCTGGTGGTGGTCGCCGTCTCGATCATCGTGGCCGCCGCCCTCCGGCTCGACCAGCACGGCGTCGCCATCGTCGGGTCGGTGCCGGCCGGGCTCCCGCCCATCGGCCTCCCCCACGTCACCTGGGGCCAGGTCCCCGGGCTGGCCGGGGTCGCCGCCTCGATCTTCGTGGTGATCCTGGCCCAGAGCGCGGCGACCGCCCGCAGCTTCGCCCAGAAGCGCGAGGAACCCCTCTCCGAGAACCGCGACCTGGTCGGTCTCGCCGTCGCCAACCTGGCCGCCGGCGTTACCGGCGCGTTCTGCGTCAACGGCAGCCCGACCAAGACGGCCGTGGTGGACGCCGCCGGGGCGCGCACCCAGCTCGCCCAGCTGGTGATGGCGGTGATTGCCGTGGTGGTGCTGGTGGCCGCCACCGCGCTGCTCCACTTCCTGCCCGACGCGACCCTCGCCGCCGTGGTCTTCGTCATTGGCCTCCGGCTCATCGACCTCGGTCATCTGCGCGAGCTCTGGAGGCTGCGCCGTGACGAGCTGGCGCTCGCCACCATCACGGCTCTGGTCGTCGTCCTGGTCGGGGTCGAGCAGGGCATCGGGCTCGCCGTCGCGCTCTCCGTGCTCGACTTCGTCCGCCACGCCTACCGGCCCCGGGACACCGTGATGGTGTCCGTCGCGGGGTCCGCCGGCAGCTTCGTCCCGGAGGCCGCCCATCCCGGCATCGAGACCCTCCCGGGCGGCATCGCCTACCGCTTCGATGGCACCCTCTTCTTCGCCAACGCCGACCGTTTCCGGCAGCGGGTGCTGGACCTGGTGGCCGCCGCCCCGCACCCGGTCGCCTGGGTGGTGCTCGACCTCTCGCCGGTCGCGGACATCGACTACTCCGCCGGTCAGGTGCTGCTCACCCTCCTGCGCGACCTCCGGACGCGCTCGGTGAACATCCACCTCGCCCACGTCGAGGACATCCACGACCTGCTCCAGCGGTACGGGGTCTTTGAGCTGGTCCCGGCCGGCAACGTCCACCACGGGGTCCGGGACGCCGTCGCCGCCGCCACGGCCCTCGCCGCCGCAGGCTGACGGCGCACACGCTCCTCAGACCTGGATCGGTGAGTAAACACTCGCATCTCATCCCACCCGCCGGACCATCCCGGCGTTGCCTCCTGCGCTCCTTCGGTCATGCGCCCTCCGGGTGCACTCCCTGCGGTGCTCGTCGGCGCCTTGGGCTGATCTCGCCTGGCAGGCGGTCTGCTTCGCGCTACTCACCGATCCAGGTCAGAGGATCTGCAGCGTCTCCACCAGGTTGAAGAGGCCGTGGACGATCGCCCCGGGGAGCAGGGACCCCGAGTACTCATAGAGGAGTGCCAGCAGGATCCCGAGCAGGGCCAAGGGGAGGAAGAGGATCTCCTCCGTGGACGTTCCCCAGCCGACATGGGCGGCGGCGAAGAAGCATCCGGAGAGCACCGCTGCCGCCGGGACGTTGAGGTGGCGGCGCATCCAGCCGTAGACGAAGCCTCGGAAGAATGTCTCCTCGGCGAGCGGAACCTCGACCGAGAGCAGCAGGAGGGCGATGCCGACCTGATGGCCGTACTCGCCCTGCACGGTCGAAACCTGGGCGTTCTGGACGTGGACCAGGCCCGCCTCCAGGTTGAGGAGCCAGGTCAGCACCACCAGGGCGACGAGGCTGGAGACGACCGCGACCGGGATCCAGCGGATGCGAGGCAACCGCCAGCCGAGATCCCTCAGCGAGGCGTGCCGGCGGCCGAGCACGAGGCCCGCGACCACCGCGATCGCGAACGCGTAGACCGCCGTCTGCTCCGCGAAGTTGGCGAGCGCCGTCTGCACCTGAGGGCTCAGCCCGTGGGTCAGCCCGCGCGCGAATCGCTCGGCCCCCGGGGCGTAGAAGATCTCCGAGAGCACCG
>PLXL01000243.1 GCA_003153215.1 Candidatus Dormiibacterota bacterium | reverse complement strand
ACCGCCGGCGGCATCCAGGCGCTGCGCAATTTCACGGCGGTGGATGAGTTCGCCTCCGTGGTCTACGCCCACCCCGAGTACCTGTCGACGCTCGAGAGCTCGACCCCCATCTCCGCCCACGTTCCGGTGGACTTTGAGCTCCGGGGGTGCCCGGTGGACCGGGGACAGCTCCTGGAGGTCCTCAGCGCATTCCTGCGCAAGCGCAAGCCCGACATCCGCACTCACAGCGTCTGCCTCGAGTGCAAGCGCCGGGGCAACGTCTGCGTGATGGTCGCCCACGGCACGGGCTGCCTCGGCCCGGTCACCCAGGCGGGCTGCGGCGCCATCTGCCCCAGCTTCGAGCGCGGCTGCTACGGCTGCTTCGGGCCGATGGAGACACCCAACACGGCGTCGCTCTCCGCCGCCCTCCATGCCGGGGGGATTGACGATGGCACCGTGATGCGGCTCTTCCGCACCTTCAACGCCACCGCCCCCGCCTTCGAGGCGGCGAGCCGGGCCGAGGAGAAGGGGGCAGGACGCCTGTGACTCACAAGATTCGCGATCTCACCGTCGAGGGGCTCGCCCGCGTCGAGGGCGAGGGAGCCATGCACGTGGTCATCACCGACGGCGAGGTCACCGACGTGCGCTTGCGCATCTACGAGCCGCCCCGCTTCTTCGAGGCGTTCCTGCGCGGCCGCGCGTACACCGAGCCCCCCGACATCACCGCCCGTATCTGCGGGATCTGCCCGGTCGCCTACCAGATGAGCTCCTGCCAGGCGATCGAACAGGCATGCGGCGCCGTCCTCGACGAGCCGCTGCGCGCCCTTCGCCGTCTCCTCTACTGCGGGGAGTGGATCGAGAGCCACGTGCTCCACATCTACTTCCTGCACGCCCCCGACTTCCTCGGCGTCAGCAGCGCCCTGGAGCTGGCCAAGGACCATCGCGACCTCGTGGAAAAGGCCCTCCAGCTCAAGAAGGTCGGCAACGACATCATGGAGATCGTCGGCGGTCGCGCGATCCACCCGATCAACGTCCGGCTCGGCGGCTTCTACCGCGCGCCCACAAAACGGGAGCTGCGCCCGCTCGCAGAGCGGCTGCGCTGGGCGCGCGACGCCGCCCTGGAGACGGTGCGCGTGGTCTCCGCCTTCGACTTCCCCGACCTCGAGATCGACCACGAGCTGGTGGCGCTCCACCATCCCGACGAGTACGCGATCACGCAGGGGCGGGTGGTCTCCGACCGCGGTCTCGACATCGAGGTGTCGGAGTTCCTGGACCACATCGTGGAGGAGCACGTCGCCCACTCGACCTCGCTCCACGGCCACATCATCGAGCGGGGCCGCTACCTGGTGGGCCCGCTGGCCCGCTACACCCTCAACTACGACCAGCTGCCTGCGGTAGCCCGCGAAGCCGCCGCGGAGGCGGGGCTGGGACGGGAGTGCCGCAACCCCTTCCGCAGCATCGTGGTCCGGGCCGTCGAGACGGTCGCCGCCTGCGACGAGGCGGTGAGGATCATCGAAGGGTACTCCGAGCCGGACCGGCCGGCGGTGCCGGTGGAACCGCGGGCGGGGGTGGGGCACGGTGCCACCGAGGCGCCCCGGGGCATCCTCTACCACCGCTACAGCATCGACGACGAGGGGACCATCCTCGAGGCCGACATCGTCCCCCCCACGGCCCAGAACCAGGACGCGATCGAGGCCGACCTGCGCAAGTTGGTGACCGCCAACTTGGAGCTGGACGACCACGACCTGCAGCACCTCTGCGAGCAGTCAATCCGCAACTACGACCCCTGCATCTCCTGCTCCACCCACTTCCTCGACTTCACCGTGGAGCGGCGATGAGGTGGATGGGCCAGCGGGCGCCGCGCCCGTAGCGGGGACGGTGCCAGGGGCCGAACGCGGAGCTCAGGCGTCGACGCCGCGCGTGGTGGTCATCGGCGTCGGCAACTCGATGCGCCGCGACGACGGCGCCGGCATCGCGGTGGTCGAGCGCGCGCGGCCGCTGCTGCCGCCGGGGGTCGAAGTGCGCACGCTGGGCGGGGAGGCGACCTCGCTCCTCGACGCCTGGGCGGGGGCGGACCTGGCGGTGGTGGTGGACGCCGTCCGCTGGGATCGTCCACCTGCATCCGGGGTCACCCGGATCGACGCCATCAGTGAGCCCGACAGCGTGGGTGGCTGGGGCGCCGGCACCANNGCGGAGGAGGGCCAGGGCGCCGGCCTCTCCCCCACCGTGGAGCGGCGCGTGGACGACGCGGTGGCCCTACTCGTCACCGAGGTGCCCCTGGCCGGCGGCTTCTAGTCGAGCACCTCTTATGCCCGCCCCTCAACGGTGCGCTTCGGAAGAGAAAGCAAAAGGTCATCAAGCCGTCGCGCACTACGTCGAGACCCCGGTCCCGGCCCCGTATCCAGGGGTTGTAGCACAAGAGTAACTTGTGCTACGCTCCGAGCATGATCATTGTGGGACTTCGCGAGCTTCGCCAGCGAGCGTCCGAGCTCGTCCGCCGGGCCGAGGCCGGCGAGGAGATCACCATCACCGTCGCC
>PLXL01000039.1 GCA_003153215.1 Candidatus Dormiibacterota bacterium | reverse complement strand
CGTGCTGATCGGATCGACGATCTGAGGGCTGACGGGGGATCGGGACCGGACCGGTGCCCGGCGCCTGGTGACTGCTGACGACCGCCGCACGAGCGATAGGCGTCCGGTGACTGGTGACCGCTGACGGGTGGCGAAGGAGCGACAGACCTCCCGCGACTGCGGAATGGCGCCGGCCGGGTCCGTCTCGAACTCTGCCTCATCCCGTGTCGGTACCGGACGGGGCGTGCGCCCGGGGATGAGCGAGGGGGCCGATCCTGAACGGCGGCCCGAGGTCGCGCGGCCGGGGCGGGAGGGTCACCAGCCCCTCGTCGGACCGGATCAGCAGCCAGCCGCCCTCATGGATCTTCCAGTGGTGGGCGCGGCAAACCAGGACGAGGTTTCTCAGATCCCCTTGCTCCCGTCCCGGGAGCGTGAGTGAAAGGTGGAGGCGGCGGCAGCCAGCGGGTCGTCCCATCGGCGAGCCACGTGGAGCACGGCTCCCCAGTGGCGTCGGACCGACCGGTCGGATCGCTCGACCAGGCGACGACGGATCTCGCCGTACAGCCGATCGCGCTGCGGGGCCTTCATGGCGATATGGCCGGAGAAGGTGTCGAGCAGCTCGAGGTAGGCCTCGGCGTCGTAGACCCGCTCCCAGTCGAAGTGGCGGATGAGGACGACCTCGAAGAGGCCGCCCGCCTCGATCTCGGACCGCCGGTCCGGGAGTTCGCCGGGACGCGGCCACGGATTGGCATCGGGCGGAAGGCCCTCGCCGATCTCCTCGTAGACCTCCTGCAGCTCCCGAAAGAACGGGTCGCCGCCATCCGGAAAGACGTGGCTGGCATCCCAGAAGGCAAGGTGACCTCCGCGGCGAAGGGACTCCCACGCCTTGCGGTACCTCACTTTCGGATCGACCCACTGCCAGGCGGTGGCGGCGAACACCAGGTCGAAGGCCAGGTCTCGGTCCCAGTCCTCGAAGTGGCCCAGGATCACCTCGGCGCCGAGGCCGACAAGGTTCCGGCGGGCGGCGACCACGAGATCGGGGCCAGGCTCGATGCAGGTGATCTCAAAGCCGCGGCGGGCCAGCGGGAGGGTTGCCTTGCCGGTGGCACAGCCGATCTCCAGGACGCGATCTCCCGGGCTGAGGCGGGTCGTGGCGATGAGCTCCCCAAACAGCTCCTCGGGGTAGTCGGGGCGAGCACGTTGGTAGGTTTTGGCGACTGAGTTAAAGGTGCTCGCAAGCCGCTCCCGGTCAGCACCGGTGCCCGGCCACCGCTGGGCACGGTGTTCAGGGCGCCGTCGGTCAGGACGCTCTGGGGCAGCCATCTCGGCAACGGGGAAGCATAACCCGAGCAAAATCCTCAGCGCGGAGGGCGGCGTCACGGGGGTGGAGATCCTTGTGAGGAATCTCCTCTCTAACTGGCTGAGCCAGCAGAAACAGCGGGGCGGCAAGGATGGGCAGGGAGACGAAGGAGACCAGGGAGACCAAGAACACACTCGCCGCCTGCGATACTGCGCGCGTGGATACCTGCTTCGCCTGTGATCTCACGCACGGACGTCAGCCACTGCCCGGTGGCCTGATCCATCGGTCCGGCGGCTGGGTCGTTGAGCACTGCGTCGGCCCTCTCGGCGCGGGGACGCTGATCGTCAAGCCGGAGCGCCACGTGACCGCCGTTGGCGAGCTCACCGAAGAAGAGGCCGAGCAGCTGGGGCCGCTGCTTCGCACTACATCCTATGTGGCGAGCCAGCTGGTGGAGGCCGACCAGGTATACAACTGCCTGTGGTCCCATTCGGGCGCTGTCCCGGTGCATATCCATTACGTGATCCAGCCCGTGACGAAGCAGCAGATGGCCGAATACGGAGTCTACGGGCCGGACCTTCAGGCTGCGATGTTCGCCGCTGACACGCCGCCCGACGTGCGAGAAGTCGAAGTTGCGGCGGAGACAGCGCGAAGTCTCTTGGCCGCCATGGAGTCGCCCGACCGCCGATAGCCGATGTTGGGTTCACGTGTCGCCGGGGGCGATGACAGCTTCGCGCAGGATCGACGCCAGCCCGGTCGTGGCCGCAACCACCGCCGGGTCCGGCATCCAGGGGATCAGATTGCGGTGAACCCGGGGGTCAGACCTCGGTGACCAGGGGGAGGATCAGCGGCCGGCGATTGGTCCGCTTGAAGAGGAAGCGGCTGAGGGCCTCGTGCACCGCCGCCTTCCAGACCGCCCACCCGGCGTCGGGGGCGAGGTGCTCGAGGGTCTGGCGTACCCGGATCTGCGCCTCCTCGAAGAGTGCGGCGCTGTCGGCGTCCTCGATGAAGCCGCGGGCGATCAGCTCGGGACCGGCCACGATGGCGCCGGTGGAACGCTCGACGGCGAGGTGGACGATGATCAGGCCGTCCTCGGCGAGCTGGCGGCGGTCGCGGAAAACGACGTCGGTGGCGTCCTCCAGACTGAGGCCGTCGACGTAGACGTAGCCGGCGGGCACGCGGCGCTCCAGCACGCGGAGGCCCTCGCCGTCGATCTCGACCACCTTTCCGTTGTCGACGGCGGCGACGTTCTCGGGGAGCACGCCCGAGGCGATCGCCAGCTCGCGGTGCGCGGCGAGATGCCGGTACTCGCCGTGCACCGGCATGAAGTATCGAGGCCGGCAGAGGGTGAGCAGGAGGCGCAGCTCCTCGCGCGCGGCGTGGCCGGAGGCGTGGAGGCCGTGCGCGCTGCCACGGTAGGTGTGGGCGCCCAACCGGTCCAGGTTGTTGACGGTGAGGTGCACCGCCTCCTCGTTGCCGGGGATGGGATTGGCGCTCAGCACCACGGTGTCGCCGGCATGGAAGGAGACGAGTGGGTGCTCGCCGCCCGCGATGCGGCTGAGCGCGGAGAGCGGCTCGCCCTGGGCACCGGTGCACAGGATGCAGAGCTCACGATCCGGCAACCGAGCCGCCTGCTTTGGGGAGACGACGGTGCCGCGGCCGACCTCCAGGAAACCGAGCTCCTGGGCGACCTTGACGTTGTTGAGCATCGAGCGCCCGATGAAGAGGCAATGCCGGTCGGCGTTCTCGGCGGCCTGCACCACCTGCTGCAGCCGCGAGATGTTGGAGGCGAAGGTGGCGACCAGCACCCGGCCCGCCGCTCCACCGATCAGCGAGGCGAGCGCCGGGGCCACGGACCGCTCGCTCGGGGTCATTCCCTCCAACTCGGCGTTGGTGCTGTCGCTGAGCAGGAGGAGGACGCCGGCGTCACCCAGGCGGGCCAGGCGGGCGAGGTCGGGTGGCTCTCCGTGAACGGGGGATTGGTCCACCTTGAAGTCGCCGGTGTGGATGATCACGCCGAGCGGCGTGTGCAGGGCGAGCGCGCAGGAGTCGGGCACCGAGTGGGTGGTGTGGATCCACTCGACGGCGATGCCGCCGAGCTGCACGGTGTCGCCGGGGGTGACCGTGTTCAGCCGGGTGCTGCTGAGCAGGCGGTGCTCCCGCAGCTTGTTGCGCAGGATGCCGAGGGTGAGGGCCGTCCCGAAGACGGGGACGTCGAGGCGGGGCAGGATGTACGGGAGGGCGCCGATGTGGTCCTCATGCCCGTGGGTCAGGACGATGCCGCGCACCCTCTCGCGCCGCTCGACCAGCCAGCCCACGTCGGGGATGACCAAGTCGACACCGAGCATCTCGGTCTCGGGGAACATCAGGCCCGAGTCGACCACGACGATGTCCTCGCCGCATTCGATCGCGAGGAGGTTGCGGCCGATCTCGCCGAGCCCCCCCAGGGCGACCAGGCGCAGGCGGGAGACCTCCGTCCCCGTGGCTGTGTCGGCAGCGGTTGCCTGGGTCAAAACAGGCTGAGCTGGTCGCGGGAAGGCGGCTCGGGCGGCGTGGGGGGCTCGGTCGCGCCGGGGGACCCGAGTCGCAGGACCGGCTCGCCGGGCTCGGGAGCGACCAGGCTCAGGAGCGGTTCGGCGTGCGCAGGGGAGGCGGATGGCGGGGCAGGCGAGTGGCTTTTGGTGGCGCCAGCTTGAGCGTGTGCTACCGGCGGGGCGGCCTGTACCGGCTGCCGCCGGCGGGCCTCCGCCTCGTCCAGGTAACCGCGCACCTTGAGCATGTCGTCCTCAAGTGTCCGCATTAATGAGCCCTGGTAGAGGGCGGCCGCGGGGTGGTACAGGGGGACGTAGAGGCGATCGCCGCGAACCACCTTGCGGCCGTGGAGCCCGCTGATGCCGCCCGCCCCGGGGAGGAGCCGGGCGAGGGCATGGCGACCCAGGATGAGGATCACGTCGGGGCGAATGATCTCGATCTGGGCGTCCAGGAAGTGGGAGCAGGCCTCCATCTCGGCCGGCTCGGGGTCGCGGTTGCCCGGCGGCCGGCACTTCACCACGTTGGTGATGTAGATGTCGTCGCGGCGCAGGCCGATGCTCTCCAGAAGCTTGGTCAGGACGTTTCCCGCCGCGCCCACGAAAGGGCGCCCGACCCGGTCCTCGGTCTCCCCGGGTCCCTCCCCCACCGCCATGATCCTGGCGCCGGCCGGCCCGGACCCGGGGACGGCCTGGATGCGCTTGAGGTGGAGCGGGCAGTCGGTGCAGACGAGGATGTATTCGTGGACGACGGCCAGGGCATCCGCGGCGCCACTCTGCATCGTTCGGGATTGTACGTGCGCGAGCCCTTCTCGTTCGCGGCGGCAGTGGGGATCGTTCCAGGCGTGCCAATGAATGCCGACACCCGCGACCTTGGGGGTCGGCCGGGCCGTGAGCCGCTTGATCACGTTAGCTGGGCTTGGTGCGACGACGGCGACGGCGAAAGACGACAAGCAGAGCCCCGGCCACGACGGCAATCAGTAGTCCACGCACTCTGCTCATGCTCACGAGACTAACGGCTGGGGGTTCGACGGTCAACCCGCCCGGGCGGGCACTAGCACTCTCCACCTCTTCGTCACGGCCACCTCAGGTCACCCGCTTGTCACCCGGCAAGTCTTCCCTGAAGAGGTAGGGTGTGGACTCGGGTCGATGCCTCAGTAGTAGTGGCGCCGACCGCCCACTGCGTGCCCGGCGGCCCCCAGGAGTTCCAGAGCCAGCCCAACCACCAGCAGGATGATCCCTATGGTCAAGAGGGCAGGGATACCTGCGACCAGGCCGATGATCAGAAGGACGATGCCGAGAAAGGCCATGCTCACCGCTTTCGTGATGCGGATCGCTCGCGACAGCGAGCACCGCTGAGCCCGCAGCCTACCGCCGTGGCTGCAAAGATCGCCGCAACCGCCGATGGGTTGCCATGACCCCTGCTCCGTCGATCGGAATCAGACAGCCGCGCTTCGGAGGATCAAGTGGTGAGCTCTCGGCATTTTGACGTGGTAGTGCTCGGTGGGGGCTCGGTCGGCGAAGTCGTGGCTCCAGCCGTCGCAAGAGCCGGACGTTCGGTCGCGATCGTGGAGGTACTCCGTGTCGGTGGTGAGTGCCCCTACGTCTCTTGCATGCCGAGCAAGGCGATGCTCTATGCCGCCCACCTACGTCGCGCGGCTGCCGGAGCCCGATGGCTTGGTATCGGCGCCGATGCGCCTGCAGCCGGAGCTGCGTATGCGGCCGCCACCGCTCGCCGCGATGTGATTGCGGAGCATCGCGATGATCGAGCCGCTGCGGCACGCCTGCAGGAGGACGGCGTCACCATCCTGCGCGGCGGCGGCCGCATCACGGGCGCAGGTGTCCTGACGGTCGGCGGTACGAGTATCGACTGGACTGACCTGGTCATCGCAACGGGCTCCGCCCCCGTGATTCCGGAGATCCCGGGCCTTGGCTCGATCGACGCATGGACGAGTGACCAGGCGCTGAGCTCCGCCGATCGCTTCGCGCGCCTGGCCATCATCGGAGGGGGACCGGTGGGCTGTGAGCTCGCCGACGTCTACGCGAGTTTCGACTCACACGTTACCATCGTGCAACAGGCCCTCCGGCTGGTGCCGCGGGAGGAGCCATCGGTCGGCGACGAATTGGCGCGCCTCTTCCAGCAGCGCGGCATCGCAGTCAGGGTATCCACGCGGATCGAGGCCGCGGCGCGGACCGCCCACGGAGTCGAGTTGAATCTGTCCAATGGGGACGCGCTGGTGGTGGATCGCGTCCTCATCGCTTCGGGACGCAAGCCCCGTACGGACGTTGGGCTGGAGTGCATCGGCGTCGAACCAGGCCCGCGCGGAATCGAGATCGACGAGACCTGCCGCGTCCGCGGCCAGGAGCATGTGTGGGCCGGTGGCGACGTGACCGGCGTCGCACCCTTCACGCACACCGCCTCGTATCACGGACGGGTGATCGCGGCCAATCTCAACGGCACGCGAACCGTAGCCGACCATCGGGCGCTGCCGCGGTGCGTGTTCACGGAGCCGCCGATCGCGTGCGTCGGCGAAACCACGGCGTCCGCGAAGCGCAAGGGGATGGACGTGATCGTCGCGACCACTCAATTGGCAGCGACCGCCCGCTCGCAGACGGACGCGGCGTTGGACGGGCATCTCACACTCATCGCTGACCGGCAGCGCGGGTTTCTCCTCGGTGCGGCGGCGATTGGCGCTCGCGCCGACGAGTGGATCGGCGAGGCGGTGGTGGCGATCCGTGCGGAGATCCCACTCGAGGTCATGGCAGACGTCGTTCATCCGTTTCCCAGTTTCTCCGAGGTGTACGAGCCGGCGCTGCGAGAGCTGCTCTCCCAGGCGCAAACTCCGGGCTCAGCCGGGCGCAGGCGGCGGGACTGAGCCNNGTGCCCTTGTCTGTCGCTATCGAAACGGATTCCCAGGTGTACCCCTCTGGCCCTCCGAGGACGGTGGGGGCGCTGGTGACTTTCCAGAGCGGAGGCGGGCAGCGGCGCGTTCGCCTTTCCGGGCGACCTGGGCTAGAACGAGCCGCCTAAAGACTGAGCGCGAGTTGGGCCGGGCACCCGGGGGCACCACCTGGTCAGGTGCCCACCCGGAGCGCCACTGCGGCGTCAGGTTCTAGGACCCTGAAGGTGAAGCTCTCCTCGATGTACAGCCGGACGAGATCGGCGTCATGGCCGACATAACCGATAGACAGGTCCTGCCCGCAGTCGAGCAGGAAATCTCCACCTCGCAGACTGAGCACGATCCCTCCCTCCACACCGGGCGCCCACACCAGCGGGCCACCAAGGATTTGGCGGAGATGGTCCAGGAGCAGGTACCCACCGTGCTCGGTGGTCTCGACGATCTCGGTGTAGATCTTCGGGCCGATGGCCAGCCCGTACGGCCCGTCGATCCCGGCCTGACGAAGTACGTCGACTGCGCGGGCGACTCCATTCGGATACCTTTGCATGTCCTTTCCGAGCACGATCGGCTCGTGCGAGGTGCTCTCGGTGATGCCCTGCATCCCGGCCGCCGGGTGCCCGTGGAACACGGTCACGTTCTCCGCGAGTGCGATCTGCCGCGCCGCCTCGTCCAATTCGGCGAGATCGAGGTCGGCGGCTCCGCGCTCCGCGTCGTCCACTTCGGCGCGCGAGACCTTGAATTCGGCCCGCAGCTCCACCAAAGACAAGACGCGCCGTTGCGCTGCCGTAACGCCCGCCGACGGTGCGGAGATCGAGACGAGCCGACCCAAGGGAGTGGCGGAGTGCGACCAACCGTGTGGTCCAGCAAAGTCCACCAGCTTTCGGGCCGCCAGGTGGGTGGTGAGCCGTGTCTTGGCCTCCTGATCGATCGCCGCCCATCCCGCGTCGGAGATGGGCGCCAGGTCCCGGTACAGGTGGTTCATCCCTCCGCCCCCTTGAGGCTGCCAATGCCGAGCGATCCCGACCGGTTCGTACCAGGCGCCCCGGCGGGCCCCGGTGCGGTGCCCGCGATCTCGGCCTCGACCTGGGTGATCGGCTCAGAGGTGAACAGGAAGGTGCGCAAGTGCCCATCGAGGACAGCATCGTGCCGGCGCAGCCACTCGAGGATCATCGCGGCATGTTCCTTCTCCTCGTCTCGGTTGTGGGCGAGGACCGCGGCGAGGCTTGCGTCAGAGGTCGCCTTCACCCGCTGGTCGTACCAGTCGATCGCCTCCAACTCCTCACACAAGGAAGCCTTGGCCCGGTGCTGGTCGATGATCGCTTCGTCGAGAAGTTGCAGCGGCTCGTGTAGTCCTTCGCTTGCCATCGGTTGCTTCTCCTTTCGGCATCGTCCTGCCGTGAGGGCACCTCACCTCCGAATCCCCAGCTCATCCAGGTGGAGCCGGAGCGCGGCTTGGTCATGGTACACGCGGAAGGCGCCCGCCACCTCGAGCTCCTGGCGGCCGTATCCGCCCGATGACAGGCCCACTCCCAGCGCCCCGCGCGGCGGGCGGCGAGCACATCCCAGATGCTGTCCCCCACGACGAGGGAGTTGCTGATGGCTCTCCCCGATCGCTGGGCGGCGGCGAGGAAGGGGTCGGGATCGGGCGTCTGATCCCTTCTACTCGTCGCGGCCGCTCTTCTGACCTGGGCGTAAGGTCAAATCGCCCAAGCATCAGCCCGTTGGTCGGGGTGCGCCCCCCCCTCGGCGGCGTGCCAGCCCTGGGCTTCCCCGCCGATCTCCTCTGGTGTGGTTAGACGACCCTGGCCTGGCTCAGCGTTCGACCGCTTGAGTGGTGATCAGGCCCTCGCGGATGGCCATGGAGACCGCCTCCAGCTTCGAATGGGCTCCGAGCTTGCTGATGATGCTCTGGATGTGGTTGCGCAGGGTGTGGATGCTGATGAACAGCCGCTCGGTGATCTCCTGGTTGCTCAGGCCATCCGCGAGGAAGAGGAGAACCGCGGTCTCGCGGTGGGTGAGGGCGTCGCCGGAGTAGCCGCTCCCCTTTCCGTCGACGCCGGTGAGGCGGTGGTGGCCCCGGAGGCGGCGGCGCGCACGGCGGCGGCCAGCTCGTCGATGCCGTCTCCCTTGGTCACGAAGCCGGCGCAACCCGCGGCGAGTGCCTCGCTGAAAGGGCGGGGTCGACGGCGGCGGTGACGAGTACCACGCGGACCCCCGGCCGGATCGCCCGCAGCTCCGCCGCCGCGTGGGTGCCCTGGCCGTCGGGGAGACGCTGGTCGAGGAGGATGACGTCGACCTCCGTCACCTCCAGGTGGCTCCGGGCATCGGCCGGGCTCCCGACGCAGTCGACCACCTGGATGTCAGCCTCCTCGTTGAGTGCGGCCGCCACCGTCTGACTGAATATCATGTGGTCGTCGACGAGGAGGACGCGGATGACTCGCGAAG
>PLXL01000065.1 GCA_003153215.1 Candidatus Dormiibacterota bacterium | reverse complement strand
GTGCGCGGCACCTGCTCGGCCCTGCAGTTCATCTGCAACGTGCTCCAGGAGACCCCCGGGATGATCGGGCTCTGCGAGAAGAGCCGGATGACGGCGATCATCCGCAGCCCGCTCGCGTCCGGCTTCCTGAGCGGTAAGTACGGGCCCGACTCCCGGCTCCCCCGGGACGACTGGCGGGCCCAGGCGCTGGAGCTGGGCTGGGGCGACATCTTCAACGCAGACGGCAGCGCCAACCCGTCGTGGCTCGCCAAGCTCGACGCCCTCCGCGAGGTGCTCACCGATGGCGGGCGCACCCTCGTCCAGGGTGCCTTGGGTTGGCTCTGGGCGCGCAGCCCGTCGACCGTCCCCATCCCCGGCTTCAAGACGGTGGCTCAGGTCGAGGAGAACGCCGGCGCGATGCGGTTCGGACCGCTCACCGCGCAGCAGATGTCCCGCATCGACAAGATCCTCACCCGCTGACCTCCTCTCATGTGCCGAAGCATCAAGACCCTTCGCGGTGCAGAGCCTCCGGCGTCCGCCGATGACATCCAGGCGGCCGCCCTGCAGTACGTGCGCAAGGTGAGTGGCTACCGGCAGCCGGCCCAGCGCAATCGCGAGGCGTTCGAGGCCGCGGTGGCCGAGATCTCGGCGGTCACCGGACGCCTGCTCGGGGAGCTCCAGCCGGCGACGTCGCGCTGATCGGGACGCAGCGTCGGAGGTGGCGGAGGCGCGGGCCGGCCTCTCGCCCCGTCAGTCGGTGCTGCGCTCGCCCCCGTCCAGCAGGATCGCGCTCTGGTCGCGGACGATGCGGGTCAGCTCGTCGTCCCGACCCTGCCACATCATCACGATCATCCGGAGGTCGCCGCGCAGGCTCCAGAGCGGGTGTTCGAAGCTGGCCGGGCGGTTCTTGTCGATCGCGAGGTGGCTCCCCCAGGCCACCCCGTAGCTGATCAGCGGAAGCGCGAGCAGCCCCGCCGGTCGCCGTCTCACCAGAGCCACCGTCGCGGC
Source organism: Candidatus Dormiibacterota bacterium (assembly GCA_003153215.1). Classification (GTDB taxonomy): domain Bacteria; phylum Chloroflexota; class Dormibacteria; order Aeolococcales; family Aeolococcaceae; genus Changshengia. The sequence goes on along the minus strand of PLXL01000065.1, from coordinate 9,001 downwards.
CGCGGCCCCCAGGTGCGTCCCGGCGAAGTGGAGCCACCGGGTCGCCGGACGGCTGTGCTGGCTCACGTAGCGGGGGAAGTACTCCTCGAAGCCGGCGAACTCGCGCGACCCGGCGCCTACCCGCTGAGATCCCATCGTTGCAGCCTACGCTGCCCGCCGCCAAGGTTGTAACGAAGCGATTGCCCGACGAGCGACCCCCGCATCGGGTGTGATGCTGGCGCAGCCCGGCCCGCTCCGTCCTCCTCAGTCCCGTCGGCGCGCTCCCACCGGGACTCAGGGCGTGGCCGCCAGACGCGCCTCCACGAGGTAGATGGGGACGCCCGGCCAGAACAGGCGTCGGCGCCGCCAGGCGCTGAATCCCGCGTCGTGCAGCAGGCGCATCAGCTCCGCCGCGTCTCGGTAGCCAATCCCGTGACGCCTCCCCGTCGATCGCATGATGCGGCCGAAGAACCCGATCCCGAGCACGTCGGCGAGGAGAAACCGGCCACCCGGCGCGAGCACCCGGACCACCTCACGCAGTGCCGTCCCTTGCTCTTCCCAATGGTGGAAGGACATCGTCGTGGTGGCCACGTCGACGCTCGCGTCGGCGAGCGGCAGGTGGTCGGCGGTGGCCACCTCGAGGCGGACCCGCGGCTCGGCCGCGAAGCGGGTGCGCGCCACCGCGATCATCCCCTGGGCAGGATCGATCCCGACCAGCTCCGTCCCGGCCAGGCGGGGGAGGAGCGCCTCGAGCAGGCGGCCCGTCCCGCAGCCGAGGTCGACGACGCGGCGCGGGAGCACCCGGCCGGAGCAGACCGCATTGACAACCGGCCGATGGATGCGCCCGAAGAAGAGCTGCCCCGGGGTGCGGTCGTACGTGGTCGACCACTCGTCGAAGCGCTCGATGTCGCCGTGGTGCGCTCTTGGCATGGCCCGCCTGCATCAGACCACATCTCGCGGTGCGTCGGCGCATACTTCCGCTGCTTCTCCGATGAGCCTCCAGGACGTCGCCATCCCGTCGAGCCAGACCCGACTCCAGGGCTGCCTTGCACTGCCCGACGGGCCCGGCCCGCACGCGGGCGTGGTGGTGATCCACGAGACCTACGGGCTCAACGACAACATCCGCGACATCACCGGGCGCCTCGCCGCCGAGGGGTACGCGTCCCTGGCCGTCGACCTCTTCGCCGGCCGCAACCGGGCGCTCTGCATGGCTCGTCTGATAGCGGGCTCGCTCACCGGCCGGGACTCGCTCGCCGTCAATGACCTGCGTTCCAGCGCGGACTTCCTGGCCGCCCGGCCCGGGGTCGACCCGCAGCGCATCGGGGTGGTCGGCTTCTGCATGGGCGGCGGGCTCGCCATCGCGTGGGGATGCCGCGACCAGCGGCTGCGCGCCATCGCCCCCTTCTATGGGACCAATCCGCGGCCGCTCACCGCGGTGCGCCGGCTCTGCCCCGTGGTGGGCAGCTACCCGGGCAAGGACTTCACGGCGCGGTTCGGGCGCAAGCTCGATGCCCGCCTCGAGACGTACGGGATCGTCCACGACATCAAGGTGTACCCGGGGGCGCGGCACTCGTTCTTCAACGATCAGGGCAAGGCCCACGACCCCGCGGCCTCGGCCGACGCCTGGGAGCGCGTCCTGGCCTTCTTCGCCGAGCACGTTCGCTCTGCGCCGGCCACCCCCGTGGCGCGACCCTCCTAGGAAGGCGCCTCCCCTCTGTCCCCGCGCAGCCAGGTGAGCACCGAGAGCACCCTGCGGTTGTCGTCCGCGGTGTCCTCGATGCCCAGCTTGGAGAAGATCGCCGACACGTGGGCCTCCACCGTCTTGGGGCTGAGGAATAGCCGCTCTCCGATGGCACGATTCGACCTTCCCTCGGCCATCTGCTCCAGCACCTCGCGCTCCCGGGCGGTCAGGGTCTCCATCGGATCCGCCTGGCGGCGGCGGCCGACCAGCCGGCTGACCACGGTGGGGTCGATCACGGAGCGTCCCGCCACCACCGACCGGAGCGCCGCCAGCAGCTCGGAGACGTCGCCGACGCGATCCTTGAGCAGGTAGCCGACCCCGTCGGCGCCCTGGGCGAGCAGCTCCATCGCATAACGGGTCTCCACGTACTGGGAGAGCACCAGCACGGCCACCCTGGGGTGGTGCACGCGCAGGTGCAGTGCCGCCTGGAGGCCCTCGGTGGTGTTGGTCGGCGGCATCCGGATGTCGACGATGCAGACGTCCGGGGGGTCGGCGTCGACGGCCGCGAGCAGGGCCTCGGCGTCGCCCACCTGGGCCACCACCTCGAAGCCTGATTCCACCAGCATCCGAGCCAATCCCTCGCGCAGCAGCACCAAATCGTCGGCGAGGATCACGCGCATGGCAGGTCGACCTCCACTCGGGTACCGCCGCCCATCGGGCTGTCCAAGGTGAGGTGCCCGTCCAGGGCGGTGATCCGGTCCACCAGCCCGTTCAGGCCGCTTCCCCCGCCGAATTGGGCACCACCGGCGCCGTCGTCACTGACCTCGACCTGGAGGCGGCCGTCCTCGAGGCTGGCGGTGACGGTCACGGAGGTGGCGCGGGCGTGCNNGCCGGCGTCGGAGAGGATGGCCGGCCGGATCCCGGCGGCCAGCCGGCGCAGCTCCTCCAGGGCCTTCCTGAGCTGCCGCTCGCCGTCCGCGAGCAGCTCTCGGGTCTCCCCGGGCCGTTCGTCCACCCGCTCGCCGGCCCGGCTCAGGGTGAGGGCGAGGGCGACCAGCCGCTGCTGCGCCCCGTCGTGGAGGTCGCGCTCCAGCCGGCGCCGTTCCTGGTCGGCGACCGTCACCAAGCGGGCTCGCGACTCCACGACCTCGGCGAGCCGGGCGCGGACGTCCGCCTGGAGACGCTCGTTCTCGATGGCGAGCGCGGCGGCCCCGGCCACCACCGCCACCAGGGTGGGGTCGTTCTCCAGCGAGCGATCGTGGATCAGGGCCGCGACCGCCTCGCCGCCCCGCTCCAGGATGGTGTAGGCGCGGCCGGAGCGGCGATCGGGGAGGTCGAGGGGGCGTCCCTCGCTGTCGACCCATCCCTCCCGGCCGGGAACCTGGTACGCGAGTGCCAGCGACGGGTCGTGAAGGGTCTCCGCCAGCGCATCGCGAATGCGCTCCGGCGGGGGTGACGACCCGAGCTCGACCACCAGGTGGCCGGCGGATGCGACCGCGAGGCGGCTGCGCAGCAGGCCAAAGACGAAGGCGAGCGGCAGCGAGGCGAGCGCGATCGGTGTGAACACCGGCACCGCCTTCTCCAGCCCGGAAGCCAAGCCGATGACCCCGGGGAGGGACAGCAGGATGGCCGCCAGCAGCATGGGGCCGCTGGCCCAGAGTGCCGGACCGATGGCGCGCCGCGCCGGTGGCGTGCCCTGGACGTAGTGGAGGGCGACCAGGCCCACCAGCATCACGCAGAGAGTCGCGTCGAGCCCCTGCTGGATGGCGTCGGCGATCATGTACTGGGTGGCGTCCCGGTGGAGCACGAAGAGCTCGGCGCTGTTTGCCGGGGCAAAGAGCACGTGGGTGAAGAGATTGCCGCCCAGGGCCCAGAGGTAGCCGGCGGTCACCACCACGCGATCGACCCTGGTCTCCAGGCGGCCGCTCGGAAAGGCCACGACCAGGTGGCCGAGAAAGCCGAAGTAGGCGACGAAGAAGAAGTCCCCGAGGGCAAAGGGGAGCGGGGCCGTGACGTGGGTCAGGTCCTGGACGAACCAGGCCAGGCCGACCGCCACCATGAGCTGACCGGTGCGGTTGTGCGGGCGACGCCACCATGCCGCGCCGCCCACCAGCACATAGGTCAGCCCGCCCGCGACGTGGAGGGCGATGGCCGCGGCCGACTCACCGCCGGGATGGTGCAGGTCGGCCATGAGCGCCAGGAGGGCGACGGCGACTCCGACCACTGCTGCCGCAAGCGGCAGCACCGCGGGGCGGTGGNNGGTCGCGCCGCCGCGTCGCGGGGCGCCGATGGCGCGTCGGCCCGCGGCGACTCATGGCAAACTCGGCCGGTGCTCCTCCCGATCACGACCGGCGTCCTCGTCGACGAGGCGGAGCGGCTCGGTGACGACGGTCACCTCTACACCTCCCGCCAGCTCTACTACGCCGCCTGCCGGGCGGTGGAGCGGGCGGCGGTGTCGGTCACCCGAGGGTTCATCGGCCTCGGAGCGATGCTGATCGTGCTGGGTGGGGCCATGCTCTGGGTCAAGACCATCCCCCTCTCCGCCATCCTCGCCGTGATCGGGGCGGCCATTCTGCTCGCCGCTCCCCTCAACGCCCGCGTCGAGCGCAACCGCGAGCTGCGGAGGGCGCACGGCAGCCTGACCCTCGCGACCAGCTACCCGAGCTTCCTCGCCGGGCCCCTGGCGGAGGCGATTCGGGTGCGGCCCGAGGCGTTCACCGCCCTGGTGTCACGCCCCCCATCTGTGGACGGCGGGACCGACTCCCCCGGCGCTGCGCACGGGGACAGTCCCCCGGCCCACGACCACCTCGCGGGCCAGACCGCCTCCGGCCCCCTCGTCGTCTGCGACCGCAGCGAGACCGCTGCGCTGCTGACGGCCAACGCCGGCTGGCTCCCGGGTGGCACCGAGGTCGCCGCCCTGGCCGCGCTGATGACTGACGACGGCGGCGAGCTGGCCCCCGGGTTGCGTGGCCGCCGGCTGGTGGCCGTCCACGACGCGGACCCCGCCGGCTGCGGGCTGCCGGCCGCCCTCCGCCGGGCCGGTGCCTCCGATCTCGCCGACGCGGGTCTCCGTCCCCCCGCCTCCGACGCCGGGCTCCAGGTCATCGAGGGCGCCCCGGCTCGCATGCCCGCCGGAATCGAGGCCGATCTGACCCCCGTGGAGGTCGCCTGGCTGCGGAGCGGCAGGCGCCTGGAGCTGGCGACGCTGACGCCGCGCGCGGTGGTGGAGCTGGTGCTCGCCACCCAGCGCCCTGCCCCCGCCGGGCTCCCGCCGAGCCCCTGATCGGCTGCTCCGGCGCCGAGCTCAGGGCCGAAGGGCCAGCGAACTCTGGATGTGGCCGAACAGGAACCCGTAGAACTGGCTCCTGTCACNNCTCTCGTCGACGCAGACCAGGATCTTGGACTTGAGGCCGCTGCGGTCGCCGATGCGCCAGCCCCGCTCCCACCGCCGGCTGCCGTCGGACTGGCGGACCACGTTGACCGTCCGGTCCTCGAAGATGACCTCCCCCGGCCTGAGTGCCGAGGCGACCGCCCCGTGAAGCGTGGAGTAGCCTTCGATACAGATCCAATTCACGAGCGACGCGCCCCGATGGTCGACGGCGGGCAGCGCCCGAGGGTCCCTCGCCTTGTCGCCCAGGGCGGCCACGGTGCCGGCGTGGCGGCGGCAGTAGCCTTCCGCTCCGATCTTGTGAAGGTGGCGGTGGCACCACGCGGTCTCGCAGGAGCGGCCGCGCCCGTCGACGTAGGCACACTTGACCGAGGCGGGGGCGGTGCAGCCTCGCTCCCGGCAACCGGCCGTGACAGCCGCTCGTTCCGGGACACGTGCTTCCATGAGGGACATCATTGTTAGGTTCGAGACCGCCATCCACTCATCCTCGACCCATCTCACGCCTCGATCCCGAGGCCCCTCTCGTTCTGACAGCTTAGGACCGTTTGATCTGAAGCCCCTCGCGCTTCTCAGTTTCGTGACGTTTCCCGCATAAGCTCCCGTATCCTCCCGGCCATGCCCACGCTACCCGCCCCCTTCGAAGCCGCCGCCGACCTCCTGATCGAGCAGGGACGCGATATCGACCGCGAGCTCGCCGAGCGGCTCGTCCTGACCCGTGACGACGAGCTGCCCCAGTTGATCGGGCTCGCCCATCAGGTTCGCCTCCGCTGGATGGGCCCGGCGGTGGAGGTCGAGTCGATCATCTCTGCCAAGACCGGCGGGTGTCCCGAGGACTGCACCTTCTGCTCCCAGTCGGCGCGCTACACGACCGACGTCACCCGCCAGCCGATGCTCGCGACCGCCCAGCTGGTCGAGCTCGCCCGCCACACCCGGGCTCTCGGGAGCACAGAGTTCTGCATCGTCGTCGCGGTCCGAGGGCCCAACCGCCGCCTGCTCGAGCAGGTGTGCGAGGCCGCTCGTGCCATCCGCGCCGAGGTGGACATCGAGGTCGACGCCTCCCTCGGGCTGCTCTCCGACGGCCAGGCGGAGCAGCTCGCCGCCGCCGGTATCCACCGCTACAACCACAACTTGGAGGCTGGGCCCCGCTTCTTCCCCAGGATCTGCTCCACCCACACCTTCGCCGATCGGGTGGCGACCTGCCACCGGGTGATCGCCGCCGGCATGGAGCTCTGCAGCGGCGGCATCTTCGGGATGGGCGAGACCTGGAGTGACCGGCTCGACCTGGCCTTCGCCCTGCGGGACCTCGGCACGCGGGAGATCCCCTGCAATTTCCTCGACCCGCGGGCTGGGACACCGCTCGGCGGCGAGACACCGCTGCGCCCTCTCGACGCCCTCCGCTGCACCGCGATGATGAGGCTGGTCAATCCCCGGGCCGTGGTCCGCTATGCCGGCGGGCGCGAGCTGGTCCTTCGCGATCTCCAGGCCTACGGCATGCTGGCCGGGGCCAATGGGCTCATCGTCGGCAACTACCTCACCACCCTGGGCAGGAGCGCGGAGCTGGACATCGCCATGCTCGCCGACCTGGGGATGCCGGTGGCCTCCGGGCCCCTGACCGGCACCCGGGGGCAGCCCGCCACCGCGCCGGCGTCACCGCCCCCGCCTTCGTCGCCGCATACATAGAGGTTTGCGACCGGGTTCTCCCCCGTTCGTTACCGCGTCGACGTAGCCTGTGCCGTGCCGATGGAACTGGCGGCGGAGAGGGGGGCTGGTGCTCCGAAGCCCCCGTCGGGCCGATCGCGGCCCGAACTGGTTGCTGCCGTCGCGCCCTCGCCGCCGCCGGGCGGCGGGGTGACTCGGGCTTCGAGATGGGTGATCCCCATCGCTGCCATCGGGGTCAGCCTGATCGCTGCGCCGCTGGTGGCGGCAGCCGCGGTCATTCTCCACGCCACCAGCTGGGCGGAGCTCGTGGCCCTCGGACTGGGGGCCGCGCTCCTCGCCGTCAGCCTGGTGGTGCTGCCGCTCCAGTTGCGCCTCGCCCGCCAAGCCGGCCAGCAGACCGGCCATTGGTGGCGGGAGGCGGAGCGCTCCGCCGCGCGGGAGGCCGAGCTCTCCGCGGAGCGCGAGGAGCTTCTTCACGACGCCCTGGTCGCCTCGGACCGGGAGCGGCGCCAGCTCGCCGGCGATCTTCATGACGGGGTCATCCAACTGATCAGCGCGGTGACCCTCCGGACCGCGACCCTCTCCCGGGGCCTGCGCCGGGAGGGAGGCCAGACGCCGGAGCGGCTCACGGCGGCGGTGGAGGGGCTTGACCGGATCACCGTCGATCTCCAGGCGGTGACTGCGGATCTCAGGGGTCTGATGGGGGCCCTGGCCGGAGACGAGATCGAGAGTGGCGGGCTGACCGGCGCTCTGAGCAAGCTGCTGGTCCCACTCGCGGACGGCGGCGTCCAGGTCGACATCTCCGTCGGTGAGCTGGACTGCGACGCGCGGGTGCGGAGCCTGATCCACCGGGTCGTCCAGGAGCTGGTGCGCAACGTCGCCAAGCACGCCGCGGCCCACCGGGTCGAGCTCACCGTCACCCAGGATCGCGACGCGGTGCGGCTGGCCCTGACCGACGATGGCCAGGGCTTCGACCTCGAGGCCCTGGGGGAGCGCCAGCGACGCGGCCACATGGGGTTGCTGCTCGTCGAGCAGAGGGTGCAGGACGCCGGCGGGGTGCTCCAGGTCATCTCCACGCCCGGACGCGGCACCAAGGTGGCGATGCGGCTCCCGCTCGCCGCCCCGGAGGTCTCCCTCCCTCCTGCGCGCTGATCCCGGCTCCACCAGCACAGGGGATCTGCGCTCGCCGCCCGACGGTGGGATCAATGGTCGCCGCCCGACGGTGGGATCAGTGCTCCCTGCGCGGCGGTGGGATCAATGGTCGGCGCGGCGGTGGGATCAGTGGTCGGCGCGCGGCGGTGGGATCAATGGTCGCCAAGCCGCCCGCCGGGGTCAGTACGCAGTACTGAGGGGTCCTACGCTCGGAGCAAGAGCCTGCGGCTCTCGCTCCTCACTCCGTCGCCCTCAGTAATCGTTGCCCGGTGCGGTGATCAGGCCCTCGCGGATGGCGATCGACACCGCCTCCAGCTTGGAGTGGGCCCCGAGCTTGCTGATGATGCTCTGGATGTGGTTGCGCAGCGTGTGGATGCTGATGAAGAGGCGCTTGCTGATCTCTTCGTTGCTCATCCCATCGGCGAGGAAGAGCAGCACCGAGGTCTCTCGCGGGGTGAGCGGCTCGGTCAGGCTTGAGCCGTTGGGGTCGCCGCTCGTCAGCCGGTTGAGCATGGCCGGCGAAACGGGTGTGGCCCCCTCGGCGGCGGCTCGGACCGCGGCGGAGAGCGCGTCGATGCTGTCGCCCTTGGTCACGAAGCCCGCGCAACCGGCGGCCAGGGCCTCGCTGAGGACGCTCGGATCCATCGCCGCGGTGACCAGGACGACCTTGGCCCCGGGCCGGATGGTGCGCAACTCGGCGGCCGCGTGGGTGCCCTGGCCGTCGGGGAGGCGCTGATCGAGCAGGATGACGTCCACCTCGACGTTCTGCAGCTCGCGCCGCGCATCGGCCAGGTTGTCGACGGTCCCGACGACATCCATGTCCGGCTCTTCGGTGAGGGCAGCGGCGATCGCCTGGGTGAACATGCGGTGGTCATCGATGATGAACACTCGAATCGTTCGGGACAGCGCACCCGGCACGGGAGGTCTCCTTCGAAGGATCGCGGCGCCCACGTCTCTCGCCCGTCATTGTTCGAGGATCGCCGGATGCGGGGGGTGTGTTTCGTCGGACTGTCACGATCGCGTGTCCGGGTCGGTGGGCCGTTGCATCTCCGTGACCCGCGATCGGTGCCTTCGACGGGGTCGCCGAGATTGATCGCCGGATCGAGAGCAGCGACCGCGCCGCCGCGGCCGGACCCGCTAGT
>PLXL01000138.1 GCA_003153215.1 Candidatus Dormiibacterota bacterium | reverse complement strand
GGCGTGGTCGGCGGCCAGCGTGGCCAGGGCGGCGAGGCCCAGCGAGCCTCCCACCTGACGGCTGGTGTTGACCACGCCGCTGGCGAGCCCCGACTCGGACCGTGCCACCCCCGCCGTCGCCGCCACGGTGATAGCGGGGAACGCCAGCCCGGCTCCGAGGGTGACAAGGGCTCCGGGGAGGAGCACCGACGACCAGATGGCAGGCTCCACCGAGATCTGGGCCATCCAGAGCAAGCCGAGCGAGATCAGCACCGGCCCGCCGACGAGGAAGGGGCGCGCCCCGAGTCGCGGCATGAGCCGGGAGCTGATCTGCGCCCCCACCACGATGGCGAGGGTCTGCGGAATGAAGGTGAGGCCGGTGGCGAGCGGGGTCATCCCGCGCACTCCCTGGAGGTACAGCGACTGGAAGTACCAGACCGAGAAGAGGGTCGCACCCACCCCGAAGGCGACCAGGTTGGCACCCGTGATCGAGCGCGAGGCGAAGATCCGGAGTGGCACCAGGGGAGCCCGCGCCCACCGCCCCTCGATGATCGCGAAGGCGATGAGCAGGCCGATCCCGGCGGCGAATGCCGCCAGCACCTCGGGCGATCCCCACCCCGCGGCCTGGCTGCGGACGATTCCCCAGGTGACGGCCACCAGGCCACCGGTGACCGCGAAGGCACCGGCCAGGTCCAGGTGGCGTCGCCCCGCGCGGTCGCCCGCGCCCTCGGCGACGTAGAGGCTGGATGCGATGAGGACGGCGATCCCGATCGGCAGGTTGATGAAGAAGATCCAGCGCCAGCTCAGGAACTGGGTGATGACGCCGCCGAGCAGCGCCCCAGAGGCGCCCCCCGCCGCGGCCACGGCGCTCCACACGCCGAGCGCTCGGGCCCGAGCCTTCCCCTCGGAATACGTCGCGATGAGGATGGTCAGCGTCGCCGGGGTGAGGACCGCTCCGCCGAGTCCCTGGAGGGCGCGGGCTGCGACCAGCTCCCCCTGGGACGTGGCCAGCCCGTCGAGCAGGCTGGCGACGGAGAAGAGGGTGAGGCCGGCCAGGAGCAGCCGCCGCCGGCCGAAGAGATCGGCAGCGCGCCCGGCCAGGAGGAGGAATCCAGCGAAGGAGAGCGCGTAGGCGTTGACCACCCACTGCAGGCCGCTCGCCGAGAAACCGAGGTCGTGGCGGATCGAGGGAAGCGCGACGTTGACCACCGAGACGTCGAGGACGACCATGAACTGGCCGAGGCAGACGAGAAGCAGCACCAATCCGGGTGCCGCGGGGAACCGTGCCCCNNGCTCTCCACCCTCGTTGGTGCTAAAGTTCGATGCGGATCGTACCATGGAGGTTCGATGACTGTCAAACTAACGGCTCCCGAGATCGCCCCGGCCGCCGAGACCCCCTACGCGCCGCCCGACGCGGAGGCTCACCTCCGCCAGCACCTCCATCCGGGCGTCGTCGGGGTCCTCGAGGCCCTCGCCGACCCGATGCGGATGGCCATCGTCCGTCGGCTCGCCTCGGGCATCGAGTGCCCGTGCGGCTGGCTCGGGCTGCCCATCAGCAAGTCGACGCTGACCCACCACCTCCACGTCCTCCACGCCGCGGGGATCGTGATCAAGCGGGAGGAGGGGACCCGCCGGATGCTCAGCCTGGACCGCGAGGGGATGGAGCGCCGCTACCCGGGGTTGCTGGACGCGATCCTCGCCGCTCCCGAGACGGAGCCGACCGCCCCCGTCTGACCCGCCGAACGCCTCCTCCCCGCGGGACGCTCAGCCGGAATGGACCTCGACCCCGCGCGTGATCTGGGGAGACACCCAGAGCAGCTTCGAGCTGATCACCATGTCGGCGGTCGCAATGTTGGTCGCGAGGGGCACGTCGTGGACGTTGCAGATCCGGAGCAGGGTCTGGATGTCGGGATCGTGGGGGTGCTTGCCGAGGGGGTCGACCATGAAGATGACCCCGTCGAGCTTGCCGTCCACCACGCGGCTGGCGATCTGGACGTCACCGCCGACCGGGCCGGACTGCAGGACCTCGACGGTGAGCCCCACCTTCTCGCGGAGGAGACGTCCGGTGGTGGAGGTGGCGACCAGCCGGCAGCGCTGGAGGGTGCCCCGGTTGAAGGTCGCGAAGGCGATCATGTCCGCCTTCTTGCCGTCATGCGCGATCAGCGCGAGCCGAGGCCTCCGTTTCGGCTCCCGCTCCGCCGCCTTGGCGGAGCTGGTCTCCGCCTTCGTGTCACTGGTCTTCACTTCGCGCGCCATCGTCTCTCCGCCTTCACGTAATCCCGCCGCCTGCCGCGGCCACTATCCGGCATTGGCGCCTCGCCGCGCGCCGGGCTCCTCGTGGCTCGCCCCGGGTTCTGGCGTAGGCTGGACCGAATGCCAACCCTGGACGCGCGGCGAAAGGGGAGCCGCCAGACCGGCTCCCCGGGCCCCCCACGCCCGGTGACCGGCGGCACGACGCTCGAATCCGGCGCCGACCCGGGCATCGGCCAGAAGCTGCACGACGTGGTCGTCGTCGGCTCCTTCGCCGGGCACAGCGGCCGAGATCGTGCCGAGGTCCAGCTCGACGAGCTGGAGGAGCTGGCGCGCACCCTCGGCACCCGCGTCGTGGAGCGCAGCTCGATCCCAGTGCGCGAACCCCACCCGGCCACCTTCTTCCGCAGCGGGGCCGTCGAGGCCCTCAAGGCCCGCCTGGCCGAGCTGGGCAGTCCGGCGGTCCTCGTCAACGACCAGCTGAGCCCCCGGCAGCAGCGAAACCTCCAGGAGGCGTGGGAGGTCCCGGTGCTGGACCGGACCGAGGTGATACTGGCCATCTTCGCCCGGCGGGCGGTCACCGCGGAGGGGAAGATTCAGGTGGAGATGGCTCAATTGGAGCATCTCCTCCCCCGTCTCGCCGGCGGCTGGACCCACCTGGAACGGCAGCGTGGCGGCGTGGGGCTGAGGGGCGGGCCCGGCGAGACCCAGATCGAGGTGGACCGCCGCCTGATCCGGCAGCGGATCAGCAAGCTGCGGCGCCGCCTCGAGCTGCTGGAGCGCCAGCGGCGCACCCGCCGGCAGGCTCGCAGTGATGTGCCGCTCGCCGCCTGTGCCCTGGTCGGTTACACCAACGCCGGCAAGTCGACGCTGCTCAACCGGCTCACCAACTCCGAGGTGCTCGCCGACAACCTCCTCTTCGCCACCCTCGACCCCACCTCGCGCCTGCTCAACCTCTCCTCCGGACGGCGGGTGATCCTCACCGACACGGTCGGATTCATCCAGGCGCTGCCCACCGAGCTGGTGGAGGCCTTCGCCGCCACCCTGGAGGAGGTCCGCCAGGCCCACCTGCTCGTCCTGGTTGTCGACGTCTGCCACCCGGAGTGCGACGCCCAGCTCCAGACGGTGCTCGACACCCTCGCGGAGATGGGGTGCGAGCAGCCCACCCTTCTGGTCGCCAACAAGATCGACCGCCTCGATCCGGAGGCGCTGGAGGAGGCCGTGGGCCGGCTGGAGGCGACCGCCAAGTGCCGGGCGCTACGGGTTTCGGCCAAGACCGGGACCGGGCTGCGCGATATCCGCACCGCCCTGGACGCCCTCGCCGGCCGCGCCGTCCGCGAGACCCGGACCAACGTGCCGGTGCCGGCACCTGCCGACACGCCCGGCGACGATGAGGAGGGCTGGGTCGCCAGCTGACCACCTGGGGCGGCGGATCAGCCCCTGAGCGCGTGGGCGGTTGCCCGCTCGACGTCGCGGCGGGCGTCGCGCTCCGCGATCGCCTGGCGCTTGTCCCAGAGCTTCTTGCCGCGGGCTACGGCGATCTCGACCTTGATCCGGTTGTTCTTCAGGTAAAGGCGCAGGGGTATCAGCGTCAGCCCGCCCAGCCGGACCCGGCCGTCCAGGTACTCGATCTCGCGGCGGTGCAGGAGGAGGCGGCGGCGGCGCTCGGGCTCGTGGTTCTGCCGGTTGCCCATCTCGTACTGGCCGATGTGGACCTGGATCAGCCAGGCCTCCCCGTTCTCGACTCGAACGTAGCCCTCGCGGAGGTGGGCGAGACCGGCGCGGAGCGCCTTGACCTCGGTCCCGGTCAGCTGAATGCCGGCCTCGAGGAACTCCAGGAGGTGGTACTCATGGCTGGCCCGGCGGTTGCGGGCAAGGACCGGATCTCCCGGTCGAGGGTTCGGGGACATGGCTGAGGCTATATGCTGACGCGTCGACCGGGTCCCGATCCCGAACGGGGACCGAGGAGGCATGCATGGAGCCGCTGGAAGTCGCCATCGCCCTCAAGGGCGATAGCCCCGACGCCTTCGAAANNATGCTGCCGGTCTTCACCCAGCCGGAGATCATGCGGGCGGCGCTGGCGCGCAATCCCGACTGGCAGACTCTCTCGGTGCTCCAGGTTCAGGGCCAGGCCCTCCTGGACCACGTCCACCCGGACGTGCTCATCGTCATCAACCCCTGGTCGCGCCTCGAGTACCAGCTTCCCCCGACCGGGCAGGCCGGCTGAGAGAAGCCTCCCAGCGGCGGCACTCTTGCGCGTGCATGCCGCGATCACGCGGCGCGCCATGACATACCTCGGTCGACCTACAACGCGAGGTGGAGCCTCAGAGCATCGTCGAGCTCTCGCATGGCCAGAGCGCCCAGCGGACCCAGGAGGCGCCCGACCCTCTCAACCGCAACCGCCCTGACCTGTTCCGCTTGAGCTTTGGACTCGCGGTCGAGGCCGGCCTCCCCCGCGCTCAGATGGACTTGGAAGTCGAGGACACGCCGCACGTTCGAGGTGATCGGGACGACGGTCACCACCCCCATGCCCAAGCGCGACGCGGTGGCGTTGGCGGCGTCGTTGCTCACGATGACCGCGGGACGGCGCTTGGCCGCTTCGGAGCCGTGAGCGAGACCGAATTCGACAAGGCGAACCTCCCCCCGCCGCATCACGCGATCCCGTCGCCGGCGGCCTGGTCCCAGAGCTCGGCGTCGTCGGCCACCTCCCACTCCTGAAAAGCGGCCTCGTACTCGATCTCCAGACCGGCAGCGCGCAGAAGGCCGACAGCCTCATGAACGGCAGCAGACCGAGAGCCTGCGCCGCGCCCGCGGGCGTAGCCGTCGAGGAAGCGGACATCGTCCTCCGGGAGAGACACACTGATCTTCATACCCCGGATACTACCCGACGCGATACCNNAATCTCGACCTCCGTGGCTGGGACGGGCCGCCCGGCGAGGATGCAGACCTCCACACCGGCCAGATCGCCGGTGACGCCTGGCCAGGGGGTGAGGGCCCGGACCATCCGGTCGACCTCCTCCGCGGTGCGCGCCGACCAGTCGAGGAGCCCGTCCTCGCGCGTGAGCCGCGCCGCGTAGGTCACCCCGTCCTCGGGTTGCGGGGTGGCGACGGCCGTCCCGCGTTCCAGGGCTGCGAGCACGGCCACCAACTCCTCGGCCCCGGCGATCGCGAGCGTCTCGGTCAGCCCGGCCGCGGTGGCCTCGGCATCGATCGGGACCACTCGGGTCGCGTACACCGGGCCGGTGTCCAGCCCCGCCTCCATCCGCATGATGCAGACGCCGACGGACGGGTCTCCGGCCAGCATCGCCCGGGCGATGGGTGCCGCCCCGCGCCAGCGGGGAAGCCGTGAGGCGTGGACGTTGACCCCGCCGAAGCGGTGGCCGTCGAGGAGTGTCCGGGGCAGGATCTGGCCGTACGCGGCCACCACCAGGACGTCGGCACCGAGGCCGAGGATCTCCTTGACCACGGGCCCGGATCGGATGCGCTCCGGCTGCAGGAGAGGGACGCCGAGCTGCTCGGCGGCGTCGGCCACCGGCCGCGGCGCGGGGCGGCCCCGACTGCCGGGGCGCGCCGGCTGGGTCACCGCCGCGAGCACGTCATGTCGTGCGTTGCAAGCGCGCAGGCTGGGGACGGCGAATGCAGCGGTGCCGGCAAAGAGGATACGCACGAGAGGAGAGCGTATCCGGTTGAGGTCACCTCTCCCGAGGGACGGTACCGCCGCCGACTGCGTGCCTCAGCTCGGCGATCCGCTCTCCACCTGAGGCGAGGGCTGGATCGCCAGCTCGACTCCCAAGTCCACCAGGTGGAGCAACGCGGCCCGACGAGCCTCTCCCGCGCTCAGCTCTCCGAGGAGCGGGTGATGGAGCGCCTCCGACGCGGTCGCATCTGGATCGATAGCCACCGCGAGACCGCGCATCAGGGCCTCGCGCGCCGTGGTCGAGACGCACATGTGGGTGAGGAAGCCGACCAGGGTGACCTCCGAGATCCGGCGTGCCTCCAGCCAGGGGCCGATGGCGGAGCCGGTGAATGCACCGAACACCTCCTTGACGAACTCGGCCTCGTCGGCGCTCCCCGGAAGGGGGCCGCAGCCAGGCGTGAACTCGGCTCCCCACGTCCCCGGCAGAAAACGGCGGGATTGTCCAGGACGGTTGTGGTGGCGGACCCAGGCGATCGGCTCCCCAACGCCACGAGCCTGGTCCACCCGGTGGGCGATCGCGGTGACCGCTGCGGCGTGGCCGGGCACCGGCATCAGACCATCAGGCGAGAACTCGTTCTGAGCGTCGATGACGACCAGGGCGCGCATCTGTTGTCACCTCCGTCGGGGACGCACCGTCAGGCGCCGACCATACTTCAGCGCCGATCGGAGCCGCCGTGTCCGCGGGTCAGACGGTGACGGCCTCCCCCTCGACGTTCATGATCTCCTCGTCGCCCATCTCGTCGACCCGGCGCAGCGTGCTCGGGTCGGTGAGCCGGTCGGTGAAGAGGATGCCGTCGAGGTGGTCGATCTCGTGCTGGATGGCGCGGGCCAGCAGGCCGGTGCCCTTGATCCGCACCGCCTTGCCGTGGCGGTTGAGCGCCTTGCACACCACCTTGTCGGCACGCGCCACCTCCCCCACCATGCCGGGGATGGAGAGGCAGCCCTCGTAGCCGATCTGCTCCCCGTCCGCCTTGATGATCTCGGGATTGGCGAGGTGGAGGAGCTGGTTGTCGACCTTGATGGTGATGACCCGGATCGAGACGTCGACCTGGGGGGCCGCCAGCCCGACGCCAGGGGCGGCGACCATCGTCTCCATCATATCGTCCATCAGACGGCGGATCGAATCGTCGACCTTGCCGACCTTGGGCGCCTTCCGGCGCAGGACGGGATTGTCGTCGGCGACGGTGACGATCTTGAGGAGGGACATTTCGTGCGGCTCTCCGGCTCGGTCACATGACCGGGTCGACGTCGATGCTCCAGCCCCGGCCCCGGGGCAGGTGGGGTAACGCCCTCTCGATCTCCTCCCCCCGCACCGTGAACTGCCATCGGTACTGGCCGCGAAGGCGCTGCAGGAAGGCGGGGGTCGGACCGAGGACGTCGAGCCCGGCACCCGCGCCGAGAATAGCAGAGAGCCGGTCGACGGACTGCTGAGCGGCGGCCTCGGCCGCCCCGTCCTCGGCGTGACTGATCGTGCAGGTGACGAGCCGCGTGTACGGGGGGAAGCGGTGGGTCCGCCTCACCCGGATCTCGTCGTGGGCGAAGCCGCGGTAGTCATGGGTGACCGCGTGGCGGACCGCATAGTGGTCGGGGCTGTAGGTCTGGAGGATCACCCGGGCCGGCTCGTCGCCCCTCCCCGCCCGGCCCGCGACCTGAGTGATCAGGGAGAAGGTCACCTCCCCGCTGCGGTAGTCGGGGAAGTGGAGGGAGGTGTCGGCGTTGACGATGCCGACCAGGCGGACCCTCCCCAGGTCCCAGCCCTTGGCGACCATCTGGGTGCCGATCAGGCAGTCCGCCTCGCCGGCCCGGAAGCGCTCGTAGATCTCGAAGTAGGCGTCGCGCCTCTGCACCGTGTCCCGGTCCATCCGGAGCAGACGCAGCCCCGGGAAGCGCTCCGCCACCTCCGCCTCCAGCCGCTCCGTCCCCATCCCCAGGGCCCGGATGGCCGTGGAACCGCAGCCTGGGCAGCGATCCGGCAGGGAGCGGGAGCTGCCGCAGTAGTGGCAGTCGCAGCGGCCGCGGCCGGCGTGGTAGACGAGCGCGACGCTGCAGTTGGGGCAGCCGAGCGGCTCCCCGCAGCCGCGGCAGAGGACGACGGTGGCGGTGCCGCGCCGGTTCAGGTAGAGGATCGACTGGCCGCCGTCGGTGCGGCTCGCCTCCAGGGCCCGGGCCAGGGAGAGCGAGAGCGGGCTCCGGTTGCCGGCGCGCAGCTCCTCGCGGAGGTCGACCACCTCGATGGGCGGGAGCGCCCGGCCGGTGATCCGCTCCGGCAGGGTGGTCAACTCCAGGCCACCGGTGTGGGCCCGGTAGTAGGTCTCCACCCGCGGGGTGGCGCTCCCCAGCACCACCGGCACCCCGGCCCGCCGGCCCAGCTCGAGGGCGACGTCCACCGCGTGGTAGCGGGGCACCCGGTCCTGCTTGTAGGCCGAGGCATCCTCCTCGTCGACGACCACCACCCCGAGCCGGGGCAGCGGGGCGAAGACGGCACTCCGGGAGCCGACCACCACATCGATCTCGCCGAGGCGGGCTCGGCGCCACTCGACCGCGCGCTCGGCGTCGGTGAGCCCGGAGTGGCTGACCGCCAGCCGCCCGGGGAAGCGCGCCGCGAAGCGTCGGATCATCTGAGGGGTCAGGGCGATCTCGGGAACCAGGCAGATCGCCTGCCGGCCGAGCGCCAGGGCGGCGTCGATGGCCGCCAGGTAGATCTCGGTCTTGCCGCTCCCGGTAACACCGAGGAGCAGCACCGCGCGGTGCCGGCC
>PLXL01000008.1 GCA_003153215.1 Candidatus Dormiibacterota bacterium | reverse complement strand
GGCGCTCGGATTCATCGGAGTCCTCCGCGGCGGAGGCCCTCCGACGATCACCGGATGTCCGCCGGGTTCAGCGACTCTCCGAGGTCTAGGCCGAGGCCGTAGAGGAGAAAGCGCTCGAAGAGCGGATCGGCGAGCCGCCATTGTCCCCTCTGAAAAGCCACGACCTCCCGCTCCTCCAGACCGCGCCGGCCTTTCACCGCCGCCTGGATCGACGACGCCGCGAGGCCGGCCCGGCGACCGAAGTCCACCCCTTGGATCTCCGAGTCGGGTACCCCCGCGAGGGCGCGCACCACCTTCCGCTGCGTCGGCGACATGTCCTCATAGCCCTGGGCCAATAACGCCCGCTGCCTGCTCAGCACGACCACCAAGGCCTCCCGGACGGTCGCTTCGTCCGCCACGGCCTCGACCACGTCGAATGTCGCCCCGGCAAGCAGCTGTACGAAGTGCGGGATGCCGCCCATCAGCTCGTAGATGAGACTCGCGGCACCCGACGTCAGCTGCTTGCCGCACGCCTCGAACCGGCTCCGCAGGAAAGCAGTCATCTCGGGCTCTGGGATGACGTCCAGGCCGAGTGGCTCTGCCACGTTCTTCAGGGCGGCGCCCGCACCCTCGAACAGGACCGCCATGAGGTGCCGGTGCGACCCGGAGAAGACGAGCGACACCTCCGGGATGTCGTCGCAGATCCCCTTGAACACGCCCGCGAGGCCCTCCATCTCAGCGATCTGCTGGAACTCGTCGAGAACGAGGCACACGGGGTGGGCGCTCTCCGCGGAGTCGCGCAGGAGCTCGATCGGTCTGCGGATCTCCTCGAGGAAGGAGTGTCCGGGGCTGCTGACGGCCAGGCTGTACGAGACGCCGCCGGCCTCCACCCTCGGGGTGATGCCAGGAAGGGCCCGCACTAGCTCCCGCAGCCGGCCGATAGTCGCCCCGCCCCACCCCAGCGCCCCGTTCAGCACGGCCCGCGTGACCTCCTCGGCCACCTCGCGACGGTCCGTGCAGTAGAAGAGGTTGGCCATTCCCACCCGCGCCCCCTTGGTCCTGCGGGCGCGCGCCGCCGCCGTCAAGAGCAGCGACGTCTTCCCAAACCGCCGCGGCGAGATGACAAGGACGTTGCGCCCCGACGTCATCCGGGACACGAGAAGCTTGGTCTGCTCGTCCCGGTCGCCGAAGTGGGCTCCCTGGACGGGGCTCCCGCTCAGAAACGGGATCTCGTCACGGGAGCCCTCCGCCCGCCCGCGCTTCACCCGTGCCATGTCACGTAGTCTACGTCACGGACACTACGTGATGGTTACTACGTTGCGGTCCGCCGTGGGTCTTACGAGGCGGCTGATAGCGCCGCACCCGCCCCCCCTGGGGTAGGGAGACATGGACGGACAGCGCCGCCCCGGACCCCACGGCGACGCTTCACCGTAAGGACATATGCAGCTTCCTCCTCGCCCATTGGGCGGGACTTGCGGCACCGGGCGCTCTTGTCGATCGTCATAGAGGTGTAGCGGGGATCTGCCGCCATGATCTCCTCGCAAGCCTTCCGGAGCCGGAAGCGCGTCTGGCGCTGGTCAACCTGGCGGCATCCGATCGTTCGGAGGACGTCAGGAGTAATGGTGAGCGCGTAGTCACCATCGGGACCGAAGCCGCGCTGCGTCTCCAAGAATCTGTAGAGCTCCTTGGCGAGGTCTGCGCGTAGCTGCATGTAGACCCGAAGTGGGAATAGCGAGAACCGGCGGTCGAGCATCCGGTCGTGGAGGGCACGATGGAGCGACGCGACGATTGCACCCTGCTCGCGGTCATGTGGGTCATCGTGCCCCCGGACATAGTGAAGGAAGCCGATCGTCTCCCACCGCTCCGTGGCGGTGTTGGGATCCTTCTCGGTCATCTCAGCACCCCAGGCCGCCAACCGAACCAAGGATCGGCGCGCACGTTTAGCGAAGTCTCCCTTGTAGGCGACACCTTTGGCCTCAGCTAGCCGCCGGTAGGTGAAGTGAATCTCGGGATCCTTCCAGTGTTGCTGGAACACCCACCAGGCAAGCAGGACGGAGAGGTTGGTCATGTCCTCCGTACGCAGTCGCACCTTGGTAGTAGGTCGAACCTGCCCCATGAGGTCGTGTACGGTCTCAAGCTCCTCGGTGTCGTCAACGTCGCCGCTCTCATCGTCATCTGGTCCGTTGAACGTGATGGCGTGTCGTGCGCTTAAGAAGTCGGCCACACCTTGGTGAAGAGCACGCTGGGGNNTCCCATTCTGCGGCGAACGCAAGAATCTCATCCTTGAGCTTCGTACTCGTGAGCTGAGGTTTGGGTGGAGCGGCCGAAGATGTCTGCTCAGGCGCGTGATGCAACGGGAGCGTCCTCAACATACGGTGGCGTTATGGGGAAAGTCCCACAACCTGTGGTGTTCTGTCAAGGGGAGTGGCGTGGTAGGCCGGATTGCAGGTTTCTACTGGTCGAGAGCACTGACTAGAGAGATCTCTAAAGAAAGACCTAGAAAGAGACCTACGGCCGGGCCTGGTGTATACGGGTGCGTTAGGGCCGTGGTCCCAGGTGTGTTGCACGTGGGGTCCCACGAGCGTTAGCCGATGGGTCCCACTGGGGTTATGGGGATGGTCCCGGAACCGTTATGAAGAGGGTCCCGCGTTATTGAAGAGGTCCCGGGTGGGGGCA
>PLXL01000223.1 GCA_003153215.1 Candidatus Dormiibacterota bacterium | reverse complement strand
CGTGGTGAGCCAGGTGCGGAGCCTGGACCTCGCCGGTGTCAACCTCGACTTCGAGGGTGTACCGGGGAGCGACGAGAGCGCCCTGACCGCGTTTGCCGGCCAGCTCTCCACCGCCCTCCGCGCGGCCGGTGCCGGCCTCTCGATCGACGTGGTCCCCCACACCCTGGCAGGGACCAATTCGGCCTCCGCCGCCTACGACGATCCCGGTCTGGCCGCGGTCGCCGACTACCTCGTGGTGATGGCCTACGACGAGAGCACCGAGGCCGGGCAGCCCGGGCCGGTCGCGGGCGTCGACTGGCAGGCGGCGGAGCTGGACGGGACCATGTCCGGGGTGCCCGCGGACAAGATCGTTCTCGGCATCCCCCTCTACGCCCGCAGCTGGTCGGGCGAGCAGGTGACCGCCCGCGGCTACCCGTCGATGGTCGCCCGGGCCCTCGGTGAGGCGGACGTCTCCTACGACTACGACTTTCCAGCTGCCACCCCGGTGCTGGTCAGCGACCCCGGAGGGGTGCCGACCCAGCTCTGGTTCGACGACGCCGACAGCCTGCTCCGCAAGATCGATGCCGTCAGCAGCCTGGGGCTGGCGGGCGTCGCCGCCTGGGTGGCGGGTGACGAGGATCCCGAGTTCTGGTCTGTTGTCTGATCTGGGGGGCGGCGCTGACGCGGAGCTGGCCGGAAATGGGCGCCGACCTACGAGGACTCCTGGTTGGTCCCCAGGTCCGGCAGGTTCAGCTCATTGACCCAATCGCGGACCTTGGCCATCCGCTCGTCGACCGCCTCGTCCGGATCCCCCGGCTCCCGATCGGCATCCGGCTCGGGCAGGACTCCGGCCTTCTCGAGGACCTCCGGGTCCACGAAGATGCCCGCCCCCACCCGCACCGCCACCGCGATGGCGTCGCTCGGGCGGGAGTCGATCTCCAGCCTGCGGGAATCCACCCGGGCCAGGATCCGGGCGTAGAAGACCTCGTTGGCGAGCGAGGTGACCACCACCCGCTCCACGCTGCAATCGACCGCCGAGAGGATGTTGGCGAGGAGGTCGTGGGTGATCGGGCGCTCCGGGGTGATCCCCGTGATCCGGAGCGCGATCGCGTTGGCCTCGTTGATGCCGATCCAGATCGGGCAGGTAGCGATCAGCCGTCTTTCTCTTTGAGGATGACGACATGCTGGCCGGTCGGCATGTGCACCCTGATGCTGTCCACCGTCATCTCGATCAACTCCGCCATGGCTCGATCATAGCGCCGACCCCAGACCGCCGCCCGGGGAGGGTGAGGAGGCGAATACCATCAGGGNNCCACCCTGCTGCTCATCGACGGGCACGCGCTCGTCTACCGCGCCTTCTTCGCGATGCCGGCGCTCACCAACAGCCGGGGCGAGCTGACCAACGCCGCCTACGGCTTCACCTCGATGCTGCTCAAGGCGTTCACCGAGCACCGGCCGGGGTACGCGATCGCGGCCTTTGACCCGCCGGGCCCGACCTTCCGCCATGAGGAGATGGCCCAATACAAGGCCCAGCGCCCGCCCATGCCCGCCGACCTCCGCCCCCAGGTCCAATGGGCGCGTGACGTCGTCGCCGTGCTCGGCATCCCGGAGGTCGAGATCCCCACCTTCGAGGCCGACGACGTGATCGGCTCGCTCTCCGTCAAGGCGGTGGCGGCGGCCCTGGACGTGATCATCGTCACCGGCGACATCGACACCCTTCAGCTGGTCAATCCCCACGTGCGCGTGCTCATCAACCGCCGCGGGATCAGTGACACCGTCGTCTACGACGTCGACGCGGTGCGTGCGCGTTTCGGCTTCGACCCGCCGCTCGTCGTCGACTACAAGGCCCTGCAGGGGGACGCCAGCGACAACATCCCGGGCGTCCCCGGTGTCGGCGAGAAGACGGCCATGAACCTCATCCACGAGCACGGCCCGCTGGAGGCGATCCTGGAGGCGGTCCCCGGGATGAAGCCCGGGCGCCTCCAGGCCAACCTCGCCGAGCACGCGGACCAGGCGCGTCTCAGCAAGCGGATGGCCACGATCCAGTGCGACCTCGACGTGCCCCTCGATCTGGCCGGCGCCCGGGTCGGCGGCTACGACCAGCCCGCGGTGCATGCGCTCTTTGACCGTCTGGAGTTCCGCTCCCTCCTGCCCCGTCTCGGCGAGGCGCTCGGATATGGCACGGCTCCGGTCACGGGCCCGCCCGGTCAGGGCGAGCTCAGCTTCGATGCGGCGCCGGAGCCCCCGGTCGACGTCGTCGTCGTGGAGAGCGAGGCCCAGTTCGAAGAGATGGTCCAATCGGTCGGCTCCGCGGGCCGGTTCGCGCTCCGCACGGTGACAGCGGGCCCGCCCCGTACCGGCGCGCCGCTCGGGACCGCCATCGCCCCGGTGGGGGCAACCCGCACCTGGTGGGTGCCCCTGCCCCAGCACCAGGAGGCGATCGTCGCCCTGCTCGGCGACGCGGCCCTCACCATCGACGGCTACGACCTCAAGCGCGAATGCCTCGCCTGGGGCCCCGCGCTGCGCGTTCCCCTGGGATTCGACACCATGCTCGGCGCCTACGTCGACAATCCGCGGGCGCGCGTTCTCTCCCTCACCGGGCTGGCCGCCGACCTCTGCGGCGTTCAGGTGGAGAGCGAGGAGGAGCTGCTGGGGAGCGGCCGGGGGCGCCGCCGGATCGAGGAGCTGACGCCGGCGGAGCTGGCCGCCTACTACGGGCGCTGGGTGGGGCTGGTCGAGCCGGTCCGTGCCGTGCTCATCAAGCAGCTCACCGCGAGTGGCCTGCTCCCGCTCCTCGAGGAGCTGGAGCTGCCGCTCGTCCCCATCCTCGCCGAGATGGAGCGACTGGGCATCCTCCTCGACCGCGATGCCCTGACGGCCATCTCCGCCGAGATGCAGGAGCGCGTCGGTGCCCTGGAGGGAGAGGTCCACGATCGCGCCGGCCACCCCTTCAACCTCGGCAGCACCCAGCAGCTCGCCGCCGTCCTTTACGACGAGCTGGGGCTCGCCGCCGGCCGCAAGACCAAGTTTGGCCGGAGCACCGACGCCGACAGCCTGGAGGCGCTCCGCGAGGAGCACCCGGTGGTCGACCTGGTGCTCGAATGGCGCCAGCTCACCAAGCTCAAGAGCACCTACGTGGACGCCCTCCCGCTGCTCTGCGACGAGGACGGCCGGGTGCACACCTCCTTCAACCAGGCGGTGGCCGCGACCGGACGGCTGTCGTCGGCGGATCCCAACCTGCAGAACGTCCCCATCCGCACCGAGTGGGGCCAGCGCATCCGGCGGGCGTTCGTCGCCGGCCCCGGCCGGCTGCTGGTCTCGGCCGACTACTCCCAGGTCGAGCTCCGCGTGCTGGCCCACGTCACCGGGGAGGAGCGGCTGATCGAGGCCTTCGCCCGGGGCGAGGACATCCACCGCCGGACCGCCGCCCAGGTGTACGGCATCGATCCCGCGGCGGTGACACGCGACATGCGGCGGGTCGCCAAGGTGGTCAACTTCGGGGTGGTCTACGGGCTCTCCGACTTTGGCCTGGCACGGGACACCGGGATGTCTCGGGAGGAGGCCGGCGCCTTCATCCGCTCGTACTTCGAGAGCTTCCCCGCGGTCACCCGCTGGCTGGAGCAGACGCGGATGCACGCCCGGGAGTGGGGATGGGTGGAGACCTTCACCGGCCGCCGCCGCCACCTTCCCGACATCCGGGCGGCCAACCGCCAGATGCGGATGGCCGCTGAGCGGATGGCGGTCAACATGCCCATCCAGGGCGGCGCCGCCGAGATCATGAAGAAGGCGATGATCGACTGCGACCGGGCGCTCCGGGAGAGCGGCTCCCCCGCCCAGGTGCTGCTCCAGGTTCACGACGAGCTGGTCGTCGAGGTCCCGCGTGATGACGTGCCGGAGCTGGTCCCCCTGGTCCGCAGCGCGATGGCCGACGCCTACCCGCTGGTCGTGCCCCTGGTGGTTGACGTCAAGATCGGCGACAACTGGCAGGAGATGACCCCGGTGGATGCCTGAGCTCCCCGAGGTCGAGACGGTCGCCCGCGACCTGCGCAACGAGCTGGTCGGGCGGCGCTTTATCAGCGCGTGGGTGTCGCAGCCAGGCGTCCTGCGCTACCCGGACGCAGAGTCGTTTTGCGCCGCGCTCCCCGGACGGGCCGTGCTGTCGGTCGAGCGCCGGGGCAAGTACATCCTCTGCGAGGTCGGCGAAGGCGACGCTTTGGTCTTCCACCTCGGTATGACCGGTCACCTGCGGGTGGTGGACGGCGAGGTCGAGGAGGTCAAGCACACCCATCTCCGGGCGGGGCTCGACGACGGGCGGGAACTGCGCTTCGACGACGCACGCCGCTTCGGACGCGTGATGCTCGGCTCCCGAGCGGTGCTGGAGGAGCGGCGCGTGCTCCCGGCGCTCGGCGTGGAGCCGCTCTCCGACGACTTCACGGCGGAGCGTCTCGACGGCCTGATGCGGCGCACCACACGGACGGTGAAGGCGGCGCTGCTCGATCAGTCGGGGATCGCCGGGCTGGGCAACATCTACGTCGACGAGGCGTGCCATCTGGCCGGGGTGCGTCCGACGCGCCGGGCCAACCGCCTCACCCGCCGGGAGCGCACCGCCCTCCACGCGGCGATCCGGAGCGTCCTGACCAAGGCGATCACCAACCGCGGCACGACAATCGACGACTACCGCGACCTCTGGGACGCGAGGGGCTCCCACCAGGAGAAGCTGCAGGTGTACGGCAGGGGAGGGGAGCAGTGCCTGTCATGCGGCACCGTGCTTCGGCGGGCTATGGTCGCCGGACGCGGGACCGTGTACTGCCCGAGGTGCCAGCGGTGATCGGACGGGCACGCGCCGACGGGGCACATCGTCTTCGGGGGGACCGCGGTCCGACGCTTTTGGCGTCGGCCGCTCGTTCTCGGCGGCGTTGCAATCGCCGCCTGCGAAAGCCCCCACTCAGACGACGTGCCCCATCTGCGCTGATCGTGCTGTGCGCCGTCACCTTTGGGCTCTCGGGGTCGCGGACGGAACGTCGATCGCGAGCTTCGTGGATCCCAACGAACCCGAGGGGCTGGTTCCGTTGCCCGACGGGGATGTCGTGGTGGCCGAGCAGGGCCCCAACCGCCTCGACCTGCTCACTCCTGCGACCGGTGTCCTGACCCCGTTTCTGACCATCCCCAACTCCACCGGCAACGTGGGTGTCGACGACATCGCCCTGAGCTCCGACGGTGCCGGCATCCTCGTCCCGGACAGCCCGAGCGGACGGCTCCTGGAGGTCCCGACCGGCGGCGGTGCGCCCACCGTGCTTGCGTCCGGCCTGGGCCGGCCCGTGGATGCCGGGCAGCTCCCCGATGGGACCATCGTGGTCGCGGCCGAGGGCAAGCCGGGGTTAGTGGAGGTGGTCGGCGGCTCGACTCAGGCGGTGGGAAGCCTCACCGACCTCGACGAGGCGATCCCCGACGACGGGCTGGTCTACGTCACCGACCTGGGCGCCGACGAGGTGCTCGCCGTCGATCCAGCCTCGGGGGCGAGCCGCGTCCTGGTGACCGGGTCGCCCTCCCCCCAGGGGTTGGTCGCGCTCCCCGACGGGAGCCTTCTCCTCGTCGACTCGACCAGGGAGGTGATCGTGACCCTGCCCCCGTGTGCCTGAGGCGACTTGTGATCGAGCCCGCAACCGGGCATGGTTAGGTGCACATGTACCCATTCGAGCGCTTCACCGAGCGAGCCAAGAAGGTCCTCACCCTCGCCCAGCAGGAGGCGGAGCGCTATCACCATTCGTACATCGGCACGGAACACCTGCTGCTCGGCCTGCTGCACCAGGAGGAGGGCGTGGCCGCCAAGGTCCTCAACAGCCTGGGCGTCGAGATCGGCGGGGTCCGCAGCACTATCGAGTCGGTCCTCGGCCGCAACGAGCGGCTGATCATCCAACAGATCATCCCGACCTCGCGGGTCAAGCTCGTCATCGAGGTCTCCTTCGAGGAGGCCCGGCGGATGGGCAACAACTACGTGGGCACCGAGCACCTCCTGCTTGGCCTCCTCATCGAGGGCGAGGGCATCGCCGCCCACGTGCTCGAGGACCTCGGGGTCAATTTGGAGAAGGTGCGTGCTGAGATCGCACGGCTCCTCCACGAGATGCCCCCGGAGAGCGCGGCAGCTGAATCGAAAGCGGGGCGGGCGGCACTCCGAAGCTCGTTCGGTCCCCCGTCGCACACCGTGACCAGCACGTTCTCGAAGCCGATCCCGCTGGCACGGTTGGGGCGGTCTGGTCCGGGCAACATGGATGAGATCTGGCGTGCGGCTGAGCGTCTCGCCGAGCAGCAGCACACCGTCGTCGGCGTGGAGCACCTCCTGCTCGCCGCCTTGGATGCCGACCCCCTGGTGGGGAGGATGCTGGCCGTCCTCGGCATCGACGACGCCAAGCTCGCCGAGGTGAGGCGGATCGCGACCCCACTCGCACCACTGCTCGAGATGCGGCGGGCGTACGAGGCGAAGGTCGGCGACCAGAGGGCTGGAGCCGTCGAGACGGAGGAGTACCAGCGGCTGCGGGACGAGCTCAACGATGCGGAGAGGCGCTGGCGGGCCGGCGAGGAGCCGGCCGAGGGCGAGTAAGAGCCCGGCGAGTGCATCCCCGGACGCCTGGCCGAGCGTCCTCGGCGAGGACGGCGCGTTGCGGCGCGGCGACGAGCATTGACGCGCGCTGTAGCGTACTGGCGAGTGAAGTGTGGCGGGCGGTCCACCGCCCTGCTGGTCCTGTGCTGCGCAATGGCAGCCTGTGGCACCGGCGCACCCGGCGCCGTGCCCTGGCTGGACGCCCCGGTGAGCAGTCAGGCCCGTCCGTTCACGGTTCCGGGCGTGGCCGCATGCACGAGCTCGGAGCTCGCTGTCAGCGTCCGCGTGGCCAACCCCTCCTATGTGGGAGGCGGACCCAGGGACGTCACCTCGTGGGCGATCGACGTCAGTGACACCGGTCCGGGACCGTGCTTCGGGGGGCCCTCCCCTGACCTCTCCTTCTACGTCGCCGGCGAACCGCTGGCGATCCCCAAGGGGGCAGCCTTCAGTGGCGACATCATCTATCTCGCGCCCGGGTCGGGAGCGGCGCAGTCACCGTTCTTCGGCACGGCTAGCGGCGAGATCGATGTCAACTCGTGCGTGCTCCCGCACGTCGACCAGGTGCGGGTCGACTTCGGGAGCGGGCTGGGCAGCGTGATGGTGCAGCCCGGACCAGCCGCCGGCTGGGGAGCGCCCTGCCCCGTCGCCCATGAGAGCTACTTCTCGGAGCTGTACGGGGTTCCGGCGAGCGGAAGCATCATGGGCTACGCGGCCTCGACTCAAGCCAGCCTCGAGGCGCCGTCAAGCGCATCGCCAGGAGAGGACCTGCGCTTCCTGGTGACGCTCAGCAACACGCCGATGCAGACCACTGGGATCGTGGCCCCCGCCCCGAACCCGACCATGACGCTCGACCCCTGCCCCACATATCACGAGGAGCTCGAGGGGGTGGCCGGCACCTTCCATGCGTACCGGCTGAACTGCTCCGCAGCCAGGCCGATTGCCTTCGGTGGAAGTGAGACGTTCGCCATGTCCATCGAGGTGCCGTCGGGGGCAGATCCCCGACCGGCGACCCTGGCCTGGAGTATCGACGGCAGTCCCCTCACCTACCAGACAGCGCGCAGCTACCTCCAGATTGGGTAGCGCGGACCGGTGCCGCATCCCGCAGCGAGCAGGCACGCGGCTCCCGCGACCCCTGCCAGCAGCCATCTGCGGTCCTTCTCATGGCAGCTCCCTCCGTGTGGGACGGCTGCCCGGGCCGCCCATAGGTTCGAGAGTCCAGGGTTTGATTCGTGGCTCGTGGGGGATTCGGCGCCGGCCGGGGTCAGCCTACACTCGATCGGTGACAGATCTCCAGCTCACCTCCGCCTTCCTGCCCGCCGGCGATCAGCCGCAGGCCATCACCGGCCTGCTGGACAGCCTTCGCCAGGGCAATCGGGAGCAGACCCTGCTCGGCGTGACCGGGTCCGGGAAGACCTTCACCGTCGCTCACCTCATCAATGAGCTCAAGCGGCCGACCCTGGTGCTCTCTCCCAACAAGACCCTGGCCGCCCAACTCTGGGCCGAGTTCCGAGAGTTCTTCCCCCAGAACGCGGTCGAGTTCTTCGTCTCCTACTACGACTACTAC
>PLXL01000164.1 GCA_003153215.1 Candidatus Dormiibacterota bacterium | reverse complement strand
CAGGTGCCTTACGACGTCATAGTGCGTCTGCACTACCAGCCTCGTTTGGCGCGTCGTCGGCTCGCGTCGACGGTGTCACCCGGCCACCACTTGGGTAACAGCGGTCACGCACCGGTAAAAGCGCCCTCAGATCTGCGATGCGTTGGTCGTGTTCGATCCGATCAGGACGCGCGTCAGCGCCGTCAGACGCTGGGGGTCCAGACCGGGCGGGTCAGCCCCCGGAGCCCAGCACCAAGGCGACCCCGGTCACGGCCGAGGCGGCTGGAGGGGAGGCGAAGTCGGTGGCGGGGGAGAAGCTGGGCTCGTCGCTCGGTACCACGCCGGTGACCTCGCCGAGGGAGGTGCCGCCGGTCCCGAGCAGGGTCACGCGGTAGGTCTGCCCGACGCACGCCGTGAGGTCGGGGGTCGGGGCGGTGTCGGTGACGGTCACGTCGGTGACGGCGTAGCCGCCGGCGGTGCCGGCGGAGNNGCCTGTCCGGCGCCAAGAGCCACCACTCCCGCCACGATCGCTCCAAGTGCCCGGAACGCTTTCATCACGCTCCTCATGCTGGCCCCCTCCCCGCCGATCCACGAGATGCATGTGGCCGAGACTTGCCTAGTGCCGCTGCACCGGGGGCCGGCGGGACGCCGCTCGCAGGTTACCTGGCCGGCTGCATCGCCGTGGTGCGGTCCGCTCCGATCTGGCGATCAGGCCCCGGCCTCGGGCTCCGGGGCATCCTCCTCGGCCAGGATCCGGTAGAGCGCCTTGCGGGTCTCGGAGAGGAGCTGGCGGGCCTTGGCGATCTGTGCCTCGCTGCCGGCCTGGCCGACCTGGACGGTGGCGGCGCCGACGGCGGCGACGATCTCGAAGAGCGACCGCGCCTCCTGGTCGAGGGAGTCGGCGACGGTGGCCCACGGCGCCGCCAGCTCGTCGGGGTGCTCGTCGGCGTACTTGCGCCCGGCGTCGGTGAGCCGCAGCTCGCGCCGGCCGCCGTCCTCCACTCCCTCGATCAGGCCCTCGTCCTCGAGCAGCTGGAGGGCGGGATAGACCGAGCCGGCGCTCGGCCGCCAGAGCCCGCCGCTGCGCCTCTCGATCTCCTGGATGACCTGGTAGCCGTTGCGCGACTGCTCCCNNGGACCGAAGAAGCTGTTGAAGAGGGGAGAGCGTGGACCGCGGGGCCCGCCGAAGGGGCCGCCCCGCCGGGGGCCCCACGCGAAGGGGGGCGGGCCCTCCTCGGACCGGGAGTCGAAGCCGTGGCCGCGCGCCCGCTCTGCGAACCGGCGGGCGGCGCTTGCCCAAGAGTCTCCTCCGTACTGGGAGAACCAATCGGCGGCGGTGGGGTCGTTCATCACGGGGTGGCCTCAGGTGAAGGCTGCTGCGATATGCCAACGATATATCGCGATAGCTCCGAATGCAAGCCCCGAGTCGCCGGCGCGCCGGTGGTCAGAGGGTCGGCGGGTCGAAGAGGGATCGCCAGCCGGGAGTCCGGAGCAGGGACGACGGCGTCGCGCTCAGCTCCTCGCGGATGCGACGAGCGTCCACCGCGATGGCCGCCGCGGCAGCCGCCGCATGGGGGTTGGGCCCGGAGCCGCGGAGGGTCTCGAGAACGGACTCGTACAGGCTGTCCTGATCGGCGCTGAGCAGCTCGCCCCGAGGGGTGGCCGCTCCGGTCTCGCCACCCTGCTGGTAGGGCGGCCGCCAGCCCTCCAGCTCGGACGCGACCTGGATCAGCAGCCGCGCGAGTGCCGCTGCGGCGGGCGCGGGGAGGTCCCAGCTCGCCCCGGCCTCGGCGGCCGTCCGGGCGATGCCGCGCACCTCTCGTTCGACCATCTGCAGGACGGGGACCGCCGCATGCAGGTTCTCGACCGCCTCGCGCTGCCGCCGGCCCGCGGGGTGCCACCGCCAGGACTCCTCCGCGTTGCTGACGGCCCGGGCGGCCGCCGTGACCTGGTCGCTCAGCAGGCGGGCGGCGCCGAGCAGCGCGTCGGGGCCCTCGGGCGAGGTGGCCGTGTCGGTGTCTCCGGGTGGTGAGGCCAGGGCGGGCTGCGGGGGCGGCGTGGCGGTGGCGACCTCAGCCCGCTCCACCCAGGCCGCGACGCCCCGCACCAGCGATCCCAGCCCCTCTGCGAGGGACCGGACCCTGGCGTTAGCCTCCCCGAGGTGGATGCGGGGGAAGACGGCCAGGTTCACCAGGATGCCGCAGGCGGCGCCGATCGCCGTGTCGACGACCCGGTCGAGCCCGTACCCGCCGGTGGTCGCGCCGAGCACCAGCACCAGCAGGGCGCTGATGGGGACCTGGATCGATCCCTGGGTGCCCAGACGCATGGCCCGGCCCACCAGCAGCGAGACGAAGATCACGACCGAGATCGACCAGGCGTGGATGCCCGCCACGTGGGCAAAGGCGCTCGCCACCAGCACTCCCACCACCACGCCGGCGACCCGTTGCAGCCCGCGTGAGACCGATTGCCAGATGGTCACCTGGACGGTGAGCACCGCCGCGAGCGGCGCAAAGACAGGGATCTGGTTGCCGAGCAGGTTGGCGGCCACGAACCAGGAGAACCCGGAGGCGACCGCGGTCTTGAGCGCATGGAGCAGGGGGCCCTCCATCCCCCCGCGCAGCGCTCCCAGCGCCTCGGAGAGCTGGCCGCTGAGGGAGTCGGTTCGCTTCACGGCGCCCATCTTGGCGTCGGGGCGGGGCCGGACGCCGGGGCGGGCGGTGGGAACCGGGGGGCCGTCGCGGCAGCGCCGCCGGGCTTCGCCTCAGCTGGTGCGGCGCCAGAGGATGTTGGCGCCCACCGCCGAGACGACCGCGAGCGCGGCGAAGAGGAGCCCGTGCTTGATCTGGATCTTGGCGGGGGAGCCGGCCAGGAAGGTGGTCTTCTGGGTGAAGTAGAAGATCGCCAGCGCCAGGCAGATGA
>PLXL01000250.1 GCA_003153215.1 Candidatus Dormiibacterota bacterium | reverse complement strand
GCCGCCCTCGCCTCCCTCCTCACCTCCGCCGTCGCGGCCGGGCGGAGGCACGTCCCGGTGGCAGATCGCGGCGGCGGTCCTGGCCGGAGCGGCGATCGCGGTCGTCGCCGGCGGCGGCTCCTACCTCCTCGCCACTCGCGTCTCGCCCGGCTCGCCGAACGGCGCCACCGGCACGGCGACACCCGCGCCCCTGCCCAGCGGATCGACGGTCCCGACCTCCGGTGAGCCGCCGATCCAGCCGGCCGTCGATTGCAGCGGTGGCGGCTCGCTGGACAGCTACACGGCGGCNNGAGCGGGCCGCCGGCCCCCACCTGAAGGCGGCCTTCCAGGACTACGCGAACGCGGGTGCCGAGATCTCGAAAGGGGTCGCCACGGGCAGCCGCTCTCTCGAGAGCGAGGGGTTGGCCGCGGAGACGGCGGGCACCGACGCGCTGAGCGCGGCGGGGGTGGATCTGAGCGGCTGAGCGTCAGCCTCGCAGCCGGCCGACGACGACGCGGGTGATCCCGCCGGGGTCCGCCTGGACCGTGACCTCGAGGTCGGCCCGGCGCATCAGAGCCTGGACCGGCCGGCTGAGGTAGGGGGCGACCTCGAACAGCAGCACGCCGCCGCCGCGGAGCCACCCGGGGGCCTCCTCGACCAGATCGCGGACCAGGCCCAGCCCGTCGGGAGAGCCGTCCGTCAGGGTGTGGCGGGGCTCAAAACCGCGGATCTCGCGGGGCAGAGCGCGGACCTCCCGCCGGGCCACGTAGGGAGGGTGCATGGTGAAGGCACCGACCTCCCCGCGGAGGCGGCGGGGCAGCCCGGCCAGGAGGTCGGACACTTTGAAGTGGGCGTTGCCGAGGCGATTGCGCCGAGCATTGGCGCGGCTCAGGGCGACGGCGGCCGGGTCGATGTCCAGCCCCCAGACCTCGGCCGAGGGCAGGGCGTCGGCGACCGCGCAGGCGACGGGGGCAGCCCCGCAGGCAACGTCCACGGCAACCTTGACCTGGCGGCGCCGGAGAGCGGCGACCGCAGCCTGGGCGAGGAGCTCGCTGGACCCACGGGGAACGAAGACGCCGGGGCGGACGGCCAGGGTGAGNNGTCGAGCGCGTCGGCCGCCACCCCGAGGGCGAGGGCGAGGAGGTCCTCGGCGTCCTCCCGGGCGATCGCGGCCCTCCAGTGGTCGATGGCCGTCGACTTCCTCAGCAGCGTGCGACCAACAGTTAACAGGTAGCCGACTCTGGGCGCGGCGGGGCTCATTCGTGGTTGCATGGGCCGGCATGGTAGTCGCGGAACCCCGACCCTGGCGCATCGCGGCTTTCTTCGACGTCGACCGGACCCTGGTGCGCGGCTCCTCGATCGTCGCCCTCGCGGGGCCTCTCTGCCGCGCCGGCCTGCTCCCGCGGCGGGCGCTCCTCGGCGCCACCGTCCGGGGCCTGCAGTTCAGCACCCGCGGCTTCGACGAGGCGGAGGTCCAGCGGGCGGTGGACCGCATCGGCGTCACCGTCCGCGGCATGGATGCAGCCCAGCTCCGCCGGGTCGCGGATCGGGCCATCCCCCGCGTGCTCGGCCCCCGGGTGTACGCCGAGGCGCTGCAGCTCATCGCCTGGCACCACGCGCGCGGCCATCTGGTGTTCCTCGTCTCCGCCTCCACCCACGAGCTGATCGACAGGCTCGGCAGCATCGTGGGGGCCGACGGGGTGATCGCCTCCGAGGCCGAGGTCGTCGCCGGCCGTTACACGGGCACGGTGGCCCTCTGTCACGGCGCGGCCAAGCTGGAGGCGGTCCGCCACCTGGCCGCGGCTCACCGCGTCGACCTCGAGAGCTCCTTTGCCTACGGCGACGGAGCCGGGGACATCCCGATGCTCCTGGCCGTCGGCCACCCAACCGCTGTCAACCCCGATCGCCGGCTCCGGGCGACCGCGGCACTCCATGGCTGGCCGCAGCTCCGCTTCCGAGCACGGGACGGGCTGTCGTGGCTGGACGACCCCGGCTGGCCGTTCGGCTCGGCATGGACCGCCGGGCCGCCACGGCGTGGAGAAACCGGCGAGGTCCTGATCACCGCCGAGGTTCCCGCGGAAGGGGTCAGCACCCCCGCCTACTGACGCCGATCGGGCCCCAGAAGGGGACACCTCCACCCCAGTACCCCCTCCTGACTGTCCGCCTGGCCGGGTCCGGGCCGGGTGGCGCTTACAATCCGCCGACCGGCATCCACCGGGCCCATGGACAACGCTCCACCGCCGACGCCACCGCTTCCGCCACCGCCCGGGTGGGGCCTGCCGCCGAGCGCGGTCGCACCGCCGCCGCCATGGTCCCCACCGGCAGCCGCAACGCCGCCGTGGTCCCCGCCGCCGCCGTGGTCGCCGCCGGCGCGGGCCGCAGGACACCCANNCCTCATCCGGGCAGCCGTCCCGGGGACAGCCTCGATCCCCACGGCGGACCAGAACTTGCCCCTCGTCCTGCTGGGCCAGCTGATCGACCTGCTCAGCCTGATCGCCCCTCCCTTCGTCTACCCGGCCATCGGCTGGCACTCGGGCGCCACACCGGGGATGCGCACCCTCGGCCTCCGCGTGGTCGACGCCCGAAGCGGCGACCGGCTCACCTGGGGGCAGTCGCTGCTGCGCACCTCCGGGTGGTGGTGGTCCCTGCTGACGCTCGGCGCCGCCTTTGTGCCCATCCTGGCCGGCCGCTGGCGGCGCGGCCTCCCCGACTGGATGGCCAGCAGCCTGGTGCTCGCGATCCGGCCCCTGCCGCTGGTCTGGATTCCCGGCCCGTACGGCTGGGTCATGGGGCCGGCGCGGCCGCCGCAGCCGGCCCCGCTCATCCCCACCGCCCGCGATGTGACGGAGCCACAGGCGACCCGGGCCTCCTGGAGCTGGACCGACGTGGTCCCGGTGCTGATCACCTTCTTTCCCATCATGCTCGGAGCCAACTGGCTCGCCGAGGCCACGGCCCAGGGGCTGCGGATAAGTGCCGGTACAGGCGGAGCCCTGGCGCTCTCCTATGCCGATGAGATCGCCGTGTACGGCGCCAGCCTGCTGCTCATCGTGCTGCTGGTGCAGTGGCGACGGCACACCCCGCTGACGGCGCTCGGCCTCCGGCTGCCGGCGTGGCCGTGGCTGGCCGCCGGTCTCCCGCTGTGCTTCGCCGTGTACGTCCTCGAGGACGTGGGCGGGGTGATCGGCCGCATCGTCCTCCCCACCGCCAACACCACCAACCAGTGCGTCGGCATCCGCGGCGAGTTCGGGGGCTCGGCGGCCCTGACCCTGCTGGCGGTCGCGGTGATCGCGCCCATCTCGGAGGAGATCATCTTCCGCGGCTTCACATTCCGCTGGCTGCAGGGGCGGCTGCCCCTCTGGGGCGCCGTGCTGGTGAGCGCCGCCATCTTCTCCGCCGCCCATGCCGGCTGGGCCGAGCCGAGCCTCTTCCTCCCCATCTTCCTGGGGGGCGTCCTCCTCGCCTACGTCTACGCGAAGTCGAGGTCGGTGTGGCCGGGGGTGATCATCCACATGACCATCAACATCGTGGGTGTGATCCTGATCCTCGTGTACAGCGGCTGCTGAGCCGGGCAGTCACGAGGCGACCCCGCCCGGTTCGAGGCCCGGGGACGGAGGGCCTCCCGCCTGAGGAGACGGCGTCGCCGGGCGGAGAACCTGGCGGTCAGGCGAGGCGCGCTCCCGCCGGCCGTCCCGCCGCGGCGACCGCGTCGGCCACCGGCCCGGCCTCCGACGGGTCGAGGCTCGCGCACGTGATCCTCACCCCCGGCCCGGTGGCAATCCGGAAGCGCTCTCCGGGGAGGGCGGCGTAGCCCGCCTCGGCGAGCGAATCGAGCACGGGAGCCTCGGCCTCCACCGGCACCCAGACGTTGAAGCCGGTGGCCCCCTGGGCGGCGATGCCGCGCCGCTCGAGGGCGTCGATGAGACCCTCCCGCCGCCGCCGGTAGGTGTCGGCTGCATGCGCGAGCAGGAGATCGAGGCCGGGGCGCGACCAGAGGCTCAGGACCAACCGCTGGAGCAGATGGCTCACCCATCCGGGCCCGACCGCCAGCCGCCCCTCGACCCGCGCNNCCGGGTGCCGAGCCAGCACCCGGCGCAGCTCGGTGCGGCGGAGGTCGTCGAGCGCGCTGCCGAAGGGATTCTGACTTCGGGGGGTCATCAGCACCGCACGGGCGCCCCGGCGGAGGGCACCCTCCAGGTCGTCGGCGAGCATGCCCCGGGCGTCGACCCGGACCGCCTGCGCCCGGAGGGACATCGCCCGGAGCAGGTCGAGGATCGGCGGGTAGACGGGGTCCTCCACCGCCACGCTGTCGCCGGGCCGGAGATGGGCCTCGAGGACCCGTTCGATGCCATCGACGGCGCCGCCCACGACGGTGATGTGGGAGGCGTCCAGCCCGTCGGCGCGGAGGCGCTCCCGGGCGAGGTCGGCCAGGTCGGCGTCAACCATGGGCGAGCCGTAGACGGCCGATCGGCGAGGCAGGGCTGCCAGGGCCCGGCTCCAGTCCGGCAGGAGCTGGGGATCGGGCTGGCCCTGGGCCAGGTCGCGAAGACCTGGGCGGGGCCGCGCCGTGACTCCCGCGTGAAGGGGGGGGCGCGGCGCGATCGAGGTTCCCGAGCGGCCCGACCCGACCGCCAGCCCGCGACGGCCCAGCTCCCGGTAGGCTGCCGCGACGGTCGCCGGGCTCACCCCCAGCTCGCTGGCCACCCGGCGGACGGTGGGCAGGTGCTCCCCCGGCTGGAGCCGTCCGTCACTGACCGCTCCCTCGACCGCGGCGGCGATGTCGACCGCTCTCCGCCCGGTCATGTAGAATAGTTCGGTAACGTTCACCTGTTTGTATCATAACATAGATGCGGAACATAGATGCAGACGTTTGGGAGGCAGGCCTGAGGTGCGCGATCCCGAGAGCGCAGGACCGGCGAGCCCGCGAGTCCAGGTGCAACGGCACCCGGAGCGCGCCCGGTACGACCGGGAGACCATCGACGCCATCCTCGACGAGGCTCTGATCTGCCACCTCGGGGTGGTCGTCGANNTCGACGGGCTGGTGCTCGCCCGCTCCGCCTTCGGCCACTCGATGAACTTCCGCAGCGTGGTGGTCCGGGGGCGCGCCCGTGCCGTCACCGACCCCGACGAACGCCTGACCGGACTGGTGGCCGTGGTCGAACACGGCATCCCGGGTCGCTGGGCGGAGGTGCGCCAGCCCACCGCCAAGGAGATCGAGACCACCGCCGTGATCGCCGTGGACCTGGCGGAGTGCTCCGCCAAGGTCCGCACCGGCCCACCGCTGGACCCGGTCTCCGACCGCGACCTCCCCGTCTGGGCGGGTGAGGTCCCCCTCCGGCTGGTCGCCGGAGCCCCCCTTCCCGACCCGGATCTGATCGAGGGCATCGACCTGCCCCCGAGTGTCGCCGAGGTCCTGCGGAGGTTCCCGGGCCCCACCCCCGCCGGCGCGTGACGCGGTGACCCGAGCCCGCCCCGCGCCCCTGCTCGTCGCCGCCTTCGCGGCCGTCTACCTGATCTGGGGATCCACCTACCTTGCGATCCGGCTGGCGATCGACACGGTCCCTCCTCTCGCCATGGCGGGGGTCCGGTTCCTCATCGCGGGCGCGCTCCTCTTCCCCATCGCCCTCCTCACCGGTGACCGGAAGGACCGGCTGTCTCCGCGCCACTGGCGCTCGGCTCTGGTCATCGGCGTGCTCCTGGTCACCGGCGGCAACGGGGTGCTCACCCTCGCGGAGGAGCACGTCTCCTCCGGGGTGGTCGCG
>PLXL01000112.1:5242-5641 GCA_003153215.1 Candidatus Dormiibacterota bacterium | reverse complement strand
AGTGGTCATCCGGCCCGGGTCTTGGCATACGGGGTCCCGCGGTCGGGCGACGCCAGCGAACCGGCCGGGGTGAACGCCCGAGCACGGTCCGGTCGCTCTCGCGTCACACCGCGGCGGGAGGGGGGTCGCCGCCCTACAATTCGCCGTGCCGGGTAGGGGACGGCAGCGTATGTAGAGGTTTGCGCTCATGGGCAGCAGCGGCAAGATCCGGCTCCTCATCGTCGACGACCATCCGGTCGTCCGCCAGGGGCTGGCCGACATCTTCGACCGGACCGAGGACATCCAGGTGGTCGGGCTCGCGTCGGATGGCGTCGAGGCGGTCACCATGAGCCTGAAGCACGAGCCCGACATCGTCCTCATGGACCTCTCCATGCCCAACATGGACGGCATGGACGCCAC
>PLXL01000112.1:0-5191 GCA_003153215.1 Candidatus Dormiibacterota bacterium | reverse complement strand
CATCTGCCCCGCAAGCCAGCGGGTACACTCCACGACGCCATGAGCGAGTTGTCGGTCCGAGCCAAGGAGGTCGCAGCCCGTGTAGCCGAGCTACAGGGCCACCTTTGACCTGGATTCCCGACGCTCCCGTGTTGGCGCCCTGGAGGCCCAGGTCGCCGATCCCGCGCTCTGGGACGATTCCCGCCGCGCCGCAGCACTGACCCAGGAGCTCTCCCATATCCGGGAGGAGCTGGCTGGCTGGGAGGCGCTGACCCGGCGGGCNNTCGAGCTGGACGAGATCGAGAAGGAGCTGGGCGCTCGCGAGGTCGACCTCCTCTACAGCGACCCCTACACCGACAACCCCGCGCTCCTCTCGGTGAAGAGCGGGGCGGGGGGGACGGACAGCCAGGATTGGGCCGAGATGCTGCTCCGGATGTTTCTCCGCTGGGGGGAGCGTCACCGGATGGCGGTCGAATTCATCGAGGAGGCCGAGGGCGAGGAGGCGGGCATCAAGTCGGCGACCATCCGGGTGGAGGGCCGCCGCGCCTTCGGCCTGCTCAAGTCGGAGCGGGGCGTCCACCGGCTGGTCCGGCTCAGCCCCTTCGACTCCGCGCATCGCCGGCACACCAGCTTTGTCCTGGTGGAGGTGACCCCCGAGGTGGAGGACGACGTCACCGTTGATATCGACCCCAAGGACGTCCGCGAGGACGTCTATCGCTCCAGCGGCGCGGGTGGCCAGCACGTCAACAAGACGTCGTCGGCGGTGCGCCTCACCCACATCCCCACCGGGATCGTGGTGACCTGCCAGAACGAGCGCTCCCAGCACCAGAACCGCGACGTCGCCTGGCGGGTGCTGCGCTCGCGGCTGCTGGCGGTCGCCCAGGCGGCCCACGCCGAGCGCATCAGCGAGCTGAAGGGCGAGTCGCTGCCGGCCGAGTGGGGCTCGCAGATCCGCTCCTACGTCCTCCACCCCTACACCATGGTCAAGGACCACCGCACCGCCCATGAGGTGGGCAACGTCCAGGCGGTGCTGGACGGCGACATCGACTCCTTCCAGGAGGCGTACCTGCGCTGGGCCGCCGGCAATCTGGACGCGGCCCAGCATCCACCGCCACCGGATTAGGCGCCGTTGCCGGCGGGGGCCGACCCGCCCCCTGCGAGCCCCTCTCGCACTCTGCCCACNNTTTCCCCCGCCGCTCCTCGCGAGCGCGCCGGCCGAGCGCCGCCGCCCGTCCCGGGCCCGTCCCGCCACCAGTTTCACGAAGGACCTCGGGCGGTGAGCCTCGCGGCGGTGATGCCACCGCAGGTGGGGCAGAAGCCGGACCCTGGGATGCGCCCGGTCATCTCCTTCCACGGCGTCAGCAAGACCTACCCCAACGGCACCGAGGCCATCCGGGACGTCGACCTCGCCATCTACCAGGGCGACTTCTGTTTCGTCGTCGGCGCGAGCGGCTCCGGCAAGACGACGCTTGTCCGCCTCCTCATCCGCGAGGAGGTGGCCTCGACCGGCCGCATCTTCGTGGACGGTCAGGAGACCACCCGGATGACCCGGCGCCGCTTGCCCAGGCTCCGCCGCAAGTTCGGCATCGTCTTCCAGGACTACAAGCTGCTTCCCAAGCTGACGGTGGCGCAGAACGTCGCATTTGCCCTCCAGGTGACCAGGCCGGGGCAGCGCCACCTCAAGCAGAAGGTCGAGGAGACCCTCTGGATCGTCGGTCTGGAGGACAAGCT
Organism: Candidatus Dormiibacterota bacterium; assembly: GCA_003153215.1. GTDB lineage: Bacteria > Chloroflexota > Dormibacteria > Aeolococcales > Aeolococcaceae > Changshengia. The sequence goes on along the minus strand of PLXL01000112.1, from coordinate 3,481 downwards.
CGACACCTTTCCCGACGAGCTCTCCGGCGGCGAGCAGCAGCGCGTCGCCATCGCCCGCGCCCTGGTCCACCGGCCCCGGATCTTCCTCGCCGATGAGCCCACCGGCAACCTCGACCCCGACACCTCGTGGGGGATCGTCCAGCTCCTGCTCCAGATCAACCACCGTGGCACCACGGTGCTGATGGCGACCCACAACCGCGAGATCGTCGACCTCTGCCGGCGCCGGGTCATCGCCATCGACTCCGGCCGAGTGGTCCGTGACGAGGCCGAGGGCGGGTATCTCCGCGAGGGCGAGGCGACCATATGAGAGGCCTGCTGGCGTCGGTCCGCTTCGCGCTGGTCGCGGCGGGGCAGAACTTCACCCGCAACCTGGCCGTCTCCATGGCCGGGGTCTTCACCATGGGCCTGATCATGCTGCTGGTCGGCGGCACGCTCCTTCTCACCCACACCGTCGATGCCATCCTCGCCCAGCAGGAGACGCAGGCAGACGAGATTCACGTCTACCTCCAGGACTCGCTCTCGATGCGCACCATCGCCGATTACGAGCAGCGCTTCGCCCACGACTCGCGAGTCAACGGGGTCAGCTTCACCAGCAAGGACCAGGCGGTGGTCGCCGCCCAGCAGCGGGGCCTCCAGTTGCAGCCGGCGATCAACACGCTCGGCACCAACCCGCTGCCGGCGTCGATCGACCTGCACGTGCGCACCCTCGGCGACCTCGGTCAGTTCGCCACCCTGGCGAAGTCGCTCCCTGTCGTGGACACCAGCAGCGGGTCAGCCACCGACTACAGCCCGACCGTCATCCCCCGGCTGCAGACGCTGATCACCTGGACCGTCTGGGTCGGCGGCGTCCTTTCCGTGGTGCTGGCCGTGATCAGCCTGGTGATCATCATGAACACGATCAGGACGGCGGTGTACATCCGGCGGACCGAGATCGAGATCATGAAGCTGGTGGGGGCGGGCGACTGGTTCGTGCGCTGGCCCTTCATCCTGGAGGGCGTTTTCGGAGGTGTCCTTGCGGCGGCCTTCGGGGGGACGGCGATCGCCGTGGCCTACCGCTTCGTGCTGACCCAGGCCAACACCCAGGCCTTCCTCGGGGTGAGCTTCGACGGTCGGTATCTCACCGCGATGGTGGTGCTGCTGCTCGCCTTCGGAGCCGCCCTCGGCGGCTTCGGNNCCCTCCCGTCGCAGGCTGTCCCGTCCCCGCGCCGGCTTCTGGAGCCACGCGGTGGTCGCTGTGCTCGGCCTCTACCTGGGCGGGCTGCTGGTCGCCAACCTCGGCAACCTGCCCTTCGGCAGCGCGCTCGCCTCCATCTACCCGCGCTTCGGGGGTCTCGACGAGACCTCGCTGCAGGTCGCCTGGCAGGACATCGAGAACAACTACGTGCTCCGTGGCGTGCCGGGCAGCGTGGGCACGGAGGCGAGCGAGGCGGCCCTGGTGCAGGCCGTCGACAGCACCTATGACGACCGCTTCAGCGCCTACTTCACCAAGAGCCAGTACCAGCAGTTCACCGCGGCGGTCAACCAGGATCGCAGCGGCAGCATCGGGATCTCCATCGAGGAGACGTGCGCGGGCGCGACCCTCTGCGCCAGCGGGCAGAATCCCACCCAACTGGCGGTGGAGGACGTGCTCCACGGCCAGCCGGCCGAGCGGGCGGGGGTGCGCAACGGCGACGTGCTGGTCGCGGTCGGCGCGACCCAGGTCTCCAGCCTCGGCACCGGCCTGGATGAGCAACTCGCCAAGCTCTCCAACCTCATCGACGGCGCGGCGGGGAGCACGGTCACCCTCACCGTCGACCGTGGAGGCGCGCAGCTCGCATTCACCGTCACCCGGGAAAACCTCCAGGTTCCCACCGTCTACAGCCGGATGTTCGGCACCGTCCTCGACCTCCAGGTGACCAGCTTCGGGGAGGACACCGGTCAGGACGCGGTGGCCGCGCTGAAGAGCGGGCTCACCGGTGGGGCGACGGCGGTGGTGCTCGACCTCCGGGGCAACGGCGGCGGCTACGTCACCTCGGCGGTGACGCTCGCCAGCCAGTTCCTCACCCCCCACGGCAGCGAGCAGGACGTGGTCGTGCGGCGCGGCCGGATGGACCTGCAGGGCCAGGTCACGACCGCCCAGACGGTGATCCACGATCAGATCCAATCGGGCGGGCTCGCCCCCACCATCCCCCTCGTGGTGGTGGTCAACGGCGGCAGCGCCTCGGCCTCCGAGATCGTCACCGCCGCGCTCCGCGACTACCACCGAGCCACGGTGGTCGGGGCGACCACCTACGGCAAGGGGTCGGTGCAGCTCGACTTCCCCCTGCCCGACGGCAGCGACCTCCATCTCACCGTCGAGAAGTGGTATGGGCCCGACGGGGAGAGCATCGACGGCACCGGGATCACCCCCAACGATGTGGTGAGCCTGCCCAGCCCCACCGATCTCTTCACCCTGGAGGCGGAATCCGCCAACCCCTCCCAGGACCCCCAGCTGCAGGCGGCGCTGGCGATCGCTCGGGGGTAGCGGGCGGCCGGCGGGGACGAGGCGCCGTGCCGTGGGTGCAAGCCGTTCGGGACGCGGCTGCCCGGCTCACTCGGTCGCGGCGGGCTCCGGGTGGCGCCGGAGCCGGAGCCAGCGCCACATCCGCGGGGGCAGTGTCAGGCCGGCGGTCCGGCGGCGCTCTGCCTCCTGGTGGCGCACCATCAGCCAGGCTCCGAGCGCGATCACGCTGAAGAGGGCTCCGGCCAGGCTCCAGCCGTTGATGTTGCGTCCCCAGCGCTCGGCGTCATAGCCGACACCGACCCCGACGACCAGGCCGAGCACGATCAGCACGATCACCACGGGGCTCATCGGTGGCCGCTCACGTCGGCCTGAATATACTGCCGAGACGATGGCGAGCAGCTTTGATGTCGTCTTCCTGGGCGGTGGCATGGGCGGGTACGTGGGCGCCATCCGCGCCGCCCAGCTCGGCCTCACCACCGCCGTGGTGGAGGAGGACAAGCTCGGCGGTACCTGCCTCCACCGGGGCTGCATCCCCACCAAGGCGCTGCTCCAGTCGGCCTTCATCCTCGACCAGGCGCGCCAGGGTGCCCGCCTCGGGGTGAGGGTCAGCGGGGTCGAGCTGGACTACGCGCAGGTGGGGAAGAACCGGGACCAGGTCGTCTCCCAGCTCCACCGGGGGGTGGAGTTCCTGATGAAGAAGCACCGCATCGAGGTGGTCCGCGGCCGGGGGCGGCTGGACGGCCCGCGCCGGGTGCGGGTGGGCGGTGGCCAGAGCGGCGACGTCCTGCTGGAGGCCGGTGCGGTCGTGATCGCCACCGGGTCTCGCCCCAAGCAGGTGGCGGGCGTGGAGCCCGACGGCCGGGCGGTGCTCACCTCCGACCACGCCGTCACCCTCGACCATGTCCCGGCCTCGGCGATCGTGCTCGGGGCCGGCGCGGTGGGCGTCGAGTTCGCCTCCTTCTGGCGCAGCTGCGGCGCCGAGGTGACCGTGGTCGAGAT
>PLXL01000053.1:7213-7813 GCA_003153215.1 Candidatus Dormiibacterota bacterium | reverse complement strand
AACGCTCGCGGTCACGGCGTCAGCCGGCGGACCAGAACGCAGCGGTGGCGAACTTCTCGAAACTGCGCGGCGGCCGCCCGGTGACGCGCTCGACGTCGGGCGTCACCCTGTCCTCAGCGCCCGCGGCGATGACCGCGTCGAGCTCGGCCAGTGCCTGCGCGAACGGCAGCGGGTAGCTGCGGGCGAGCCGCTCGACCAGCTCAGCCGGCGTCACCGACTCGAAGGCCACGGGACGACCACGAGCCGCGCCGACGACCTGGGCTACGCGCCTGTAGCTCAGCGCCTCGGGCCCGGTCAGGACCAGCTCGGCCGCCGGCCTCTTCTCGTCGAGCAGCGCGTGCACGGCGACGGCGGCTATGTCGTCAGCGTCGACGAAGCCGACTCGTCCCTCGCCGGTGGCGGTCACGATGCGGTCCTCGTCGCGGACCATCCGAGCCAGGTAGTGCTTACCGGTCACGTTCTGCATGAACCATGAGGGCCGCAACACCACGAAGTCGTCGGGGCCGCCCTCGGCGAGAGCCTGATGCACGGCGCCGACACCCGGGCCGCCCATCGGGAAGACCGAGTTGCCGAGCAGCACCAGCCGTTCGACGCCGTTGC
>PLXL01000053.1:0-7158 GCA_003153215.1 Candidatus Dormiibacterota bacterium | reverse complement strand
CGGTCGCTCAACGCGCCCGGGTTCCAATACTCACGGTACGACACGACGCGCCCACCGGCCGAACGGACGACGACAACGTAGCGTCTCGCGTAGGCCCTACCGCTATCAAGCATTCGAAGGCCGATCGTCATTTCCGCCACGATGGTCCCGGCCACGTCGGTCTCGTACACAACCAGGTCGCTGATCTCATCGTAGGCGGCGCGTGCGAGCAGCGGCTCCAGGTAGCGGCGAAGGTCCTCGCGTCCGCGCACCCGCTGCGGCCGGCCGGGCGGGGCGAAGGGGAACTCGACCTCGACATCTTCGCTGCACAGGTCGAGGTAACCGCCGAGGTCCCCGCTGGCGAGGCGCTCCAAGCCCGCTCGGAACAGGTCTGCAGTCTCCGACATCCGTCCTCTTTGTTGTTTGCGATCCGGACCGACAGCCCGGTTGGCCAACTATACTATGCGGACCGTCAGTCCGCTAGGCAAAGGAGGCCCCACGACGTGACGCGCGCCGAGCGATCTGACGCCGCGCGCAACCGTGCCGCCGTGCTCGCCGCCGCCGACGAGCTGTTCGCAACGGTGCCGGAGCCAGCACGGTTGTCCATGGACGACGTGGCAGCAGCCGCCGGTGTGGGCAAGGGCACCTTGTTCCGCGCCTTCGGCAACCGGGCCGGGCTCCTCCAGGCCCTATGGCAACGTAGGTACGAGCCTCTCCGTTACGCGATCGAAAGCGGGCCGCCGCCCCTCGGCCCGGAGACCGACCCGCGCCAGCGCATCGCGGCCATTCTCGACGCCATCCTCGTGGTCAAGCTCGACAACCGCCATTTGACCCTCGCGGTCGAAGAACGTTCCGGGGGCACGAGCCTTTACGAGCAGCCGCAGTACCAACTGGTGCACCAGNNCACCTCGCCAGCCGCCGGGGGATCTCCCGCCGCCGCTTGCGCGCTGACCTCGCCAGCGCGGTCGATCTCGTCCTGGAGGCCGCTGATGCCTCGCCGCCATCAGATTAAGGGTGGCCCCGTCGTCATGAAAGGCTCGTTGGTCCCTTCCATCGACGTCGACCAGCTGCGAAGCAAGTGAAGCAGTTGACCTCGTGACCGCCTATGCGAGTGACGAAAGTCGAATGCGCTTGCTTTGGGCGCAAGAGGTCCCCAGTTCGAGTCTGGGCGCCCCGACCAGCCTTCCCCCGGACGGCGATTCTGAGCTCAGATGCTGCATCTGCTTGGCGTCCGGAGATCGTCCTGACGATGGCCTGGAGACGTCCGGTTCGCACGAAGCAAGGCAGCGTTGCTCTTGGGCGTTGGCCAGGTAGAGGGCACACCACGGTGGACAGGTGGGGTGCCGGGAGCGCGCCGTTTGTTCAACGGACATCCTGGATCGGCTCGCTGGCGGTCTCGACGCCTCGGGCACGATTCGCTGACGCCGTGCCGCCTCCTAGGCGGCACGGCGTCAGCGCGGTGGCGGCCAGCCGGGATCGCGACCGAAGAGCGCGATTAGCCGCGTCTGGGGGTCGGCGTTCTCTGGCACCGGAACCGGAGGAGCGAAGAGACCGCTCGCCTGCATGCCCTTCATGTCGGGCAGGGTGTTCTCGTACACCGCCTCGGCCAGCTCGGGATCGAAGCGCACGAGGGCGCCGGTGGCGGCTCCGAGATCCCAGGAATGGATGAGCTCGTCGCCCCCCACCTGCCGGAGATAGGCGTCGTTGCTCACGTCGGCATAGGAGAGATGTGCGATGGCGATGGGGTCGCAGCGGTCGGCGGCGATGAGCGCGGCGTCCGCAGCCCGCCGCCAGCTCGCCGCAAGGTCGTCGCCGATGAGGTCACCGTCGTAGCGGTCGCCGACCTCGGCAATGGTGGCTCCCAGGGTGAGTTCGGGAACCCAGTTGAGCTCGTAGAGCATGTGGCTCGCCAGGGCCCGCACGTCCCACTCTGTGCAGGGCGTGGCCAGGCCGAGCTGGGAGGGGCAGACGCCCCCGACGAGCGCGGTTGCCTGCTCGAGAGCTCGGCGGAAGAGCTGCGCGCCATCCATGCTCGAGGACAAGTGTGCCACCCGGGGACCCCCCCTCGATCGCCTGCCGGGGTCGGCCGGCGAGGGTACCCGAAACGACCGCGGCCCACCCTCGGCCCACCCGCCTCTCCTCGCCACCATCCTCGACATGTACGGGCTTTGCTCCGGGCCGCTCGTTGACCGCGACTGCAGACCGATAGGCGTCAAGTCTCGTCGAGGTGACGGCGGTTTTCGACCAGGTTGCTCGGGCCACTGCTAAGCGCAAGCGCCGGGGACGTGGAAAGCGAAAGAATCAGGAGAGGTCAACGCGCGCTATCGCGCCTTGTTCATGGCCGCCTGACGAATCCCAAATACAAAGCCGCGAACACCAAGACAATGCCAACATTTGCTGTCAGCCGTTCCCAGAATCGGTTTCTGAAGAATCCGACATCTACGCCGACTAACTATGATGGCTACCATCGCCACCATGTGAAGCACGACAGTTCCCCTGTGTTCCTTCTCCGCCTTCACCACTTCTGCTGAGAGCGATGTGAGTGGGGCGCCGCGGGAGTCGGGTAAGCCAAAGAGGAAGAGGATTTAGAGAAGCGTCCCTGAACCCTCCAACTCGCCCTCAATTCATACTTCGCGACCCGCAGGGATGCCCGAATGGGCTGACTGAGGGAAGGGCAGAGGGCCCCGGGGAGGCGAAGCCGAACGCACCGATCGCAGCCGCACAGCCCTGGACGACAATAATCGGGCCGCCTCGGTGGGTTCTGATCGGGCGCCTCAACCCGAGTTTGGACGTCGGCCGCAGGCCGGCTCTGGAAGACGCGAAAGCCCCGGCGCAGTGCTGCACAATCGTGTGCGACGGCTACAGGAGCGGACAGGAGGCGCGGGGATGAGCGAGGCGGATGGTCAGGTTCTCGAGTATGACGTCGTTGTCATTGGTGCAGGACCTGCTGGGGAGAACGTCGCAGGTCGGTGCGCCGACCACGGGATGAGCACTGCCATCGTCGAGCGTGAACTGGTGGGGGGTGAGTGCTCATACTGGGGATGCATCCCCAGCAAGACGCTGCTGCGTCCAGGCGATGTGCTGGCGGCGACCCGTCGCGTGCCCGGCGCCCGCGAGGCGGTCAAGAGAGCCATCGACTTGGGGCAGGTGTTTGCGCGCCGCGACTACATGACGTCAGACTGGCACGACGACGGGCAGGTGCCGTGGCTGACCTCGAAACATATCGTTCTGTATCGCGGCAACGGGCGCCTCTCCGGCGAGCGGCGCGTGGATGTGTCGATGCCTGATGGCGCCATGCTGTCGCTGCGCGCGCGCACTGCGGTAGTGTTGGCGACGGGGACGCGCGCCGCCCTGCCGCCGGTGCCTGGGCTGGACGGAGTGCGCCCGTGGACCAACCGCGAGGCGACGGAGACGCACGCCGTTCCGTGCCGTCTGCTGGTGCTGGGCGGCGGGGCCGTGGGCTGCGAGATGGCCCAGTGCTTTCGGCGCCTCGGCAGCGAGGAGGTGACCGTGCTGGAGGGCGCGCAGCGTCTGCTCGCCCGCGAGGAGCCGTTCGTGGGTGACGAGGTGCGCGTGGCGTTCGAGGCGGAGGGCATTCGCGTGTTGCTCGGTGCTCAGCTCACGTCGGTACGCCGCGATGATTCGGGCGCGGTGCTCGCGAGCCTGGGCGATGGGAGTGAACTGGCCGGCGATGAGATCCTGGTGGCCACGGGGCGCGAGCCGGCCACGGCATCGCTCGGCCTGGACAGCGTTGGCCTGAAGCCCGGACGCTACGTGCAGGTGGACGACACCCTGCATGCCGCCGGTGTCGCCGGCGGCTGACTGTACGCGGTGGGTGATTGCAACGGGCTCGCGCTGCTGACCCACATGGGCAAGTATCAGGCGCGGATCGCGGGCGACGTCATCGCCGGCAAGGATGCGCGCGATCGTGCCAGCCGCGACGTCGTAACCCGCGTCACCTTCACGGACCCGCAGGTGTGCGCCGTCGGTCCCACCGGGGCCCAGGCGCGCGAGCGCGGCATCGATGTGCGGGTGGCGCGCTTCCCCACCGGCGAGGTGTCAGGCGCGTACACGCAAGGCGAGGGCATCAGCGGAACGTCCCAGATTCTGGTGGACGAGTCACGGCACGTGATCATTGGCGCCACGTTCACGGGTCCGGCGATGCAGGAATTGCTGCACTCCGCCACCGTTGCGATCGCCGGGCGAGTGCCGGTCGAAACGCTCTGGCACGCGGTGCCGTCGTTCCCCACTGTCAGCGAAGTGTGGCTACGCCTGCTCGAGGAGTACGGCTTGTAGCCGTGAGCCACCTGGCTGGTGGGCGTGGTCGACGGTTATTGCCTGCTATCCCCTCGCGCAGTGCGTCCGCGCCTAGGCCACCACCCGTTGGCGCGGCGGATCGCGAGCCACGCTCTTGTGAAGGTTAACGAAACTGTCAAGATCGATGAGCACGATAACGGATCGGAGTGAGCGACGCAAGCGTGGTCAGAGCTGAACGCGCCAGGGTCCCGGACACCTCAGCCGAAGGTGAAGTCGTATGCCTCGACCCCGGGTGACGCGGTGAGGACGAGCAGGCCCGTCTGCTCAGACTGGCCCGCCACCAGGGTGTACAGGCGGGGGATGCCGCTCACGTCGATCGTCGCCAGGGCCCTCCCGGCGAGCGTGAGGGAGAGGGTGCCGCTGCCGCCGAGCACGAGATAGACGTCCTTGGCCTCGAAGTCCAGCTCAAGGCGCGCATCCGCACCGGCCGTTGACTCCTCGGAGCCGATCGTCCACGTCCCCGAGAGGCCGTACTCGCCGGCCACGATGGAGCTGGGGAACGTGTACGTCGCCGGGGCGTCGTCCTGGATCGAGGTGACCCCGGCGAGGTACTGCAGCCGGCTGTAGCCGAGATAGGTCTCGGGGCTGATGAGCTCGGTCGGGGTGAGGTCCGGAACGGCGGTTGTGGGCGGCAGCTTCACGTGCGGGTTGGCGGCGACAAGGAGTTGGCGGATGGCGGTCTCGGTCTGTCAATGACCAGTCGAACTCGGAAAGCCGACCGAACGTCGCGGACTCTGCAAGACCTGTCAGCTCGCCGGGTCGCCCGGTGATCGGGTACAGTTGCCCCAACCTGAACGCTCGTCTGGCTGGCGGGTTCACGCGATCGTGCCCGGCTGCCGGTGGTGGGGATGGCGGGGCGTGAGCATCATCAACTATATCGTTGACAACTGGGGCACCTTGGGCCCTCAGGTTGTGACCCACATCGAGATCGTGGCGATGTCGATGGCGGCTGCGGCCCTGAGCGGGCTGATCTTGGGGGTGTTCGCGGCCCGGTCGGAGCGGTTCTCGACGCTGATTCTGGGTGTCACCAGCACTCTTCTCACGGTGCCGAGCTTCGCCCTATTCGGTCTCCTCTCGATCTGGGTGGGGCTGGGCAACCCACCAGTGATCGTCGGGCTGGTCCTCTACGCACTGCTCCCCGTGGTTCGCAACACTGCCACAGGGATTCGGGCGGTCGACCCGGCGGTGACCGAGGCCGCCTGCGGCGTGGGGATGAGCCCGATCCAAGTCCTGGCCCGCGTAGAAATGCCCTTGGCAGCACCGGCCATTCTCGGCGGGTTGCGCCAGGCGACGGTCATGGTGGTGGCGATTGCCACGGTCGGCGCCACCGTCGGCGCCGATGACCTCGGACAGCCCATCCTCGAAGCCCTGGGCCGCAGCAGCGGCACCCTGGTCCAGGTGCTCGCCGGGGTCATCCCCGTGGCCTTGATCGGGCTGACCGCCGACCTCATCCTGGCCGGCGTCCAGCGCGCCCTCTCCCGCGGGGCCGCTCGAGGGGCGGTCGGGTGATTACCTTCGACCGGGTCAGCAAGCGATACGGGCGGGTCACCGCGGTGGGCGAGCTCTCCCTGGGGATCGCCTCCGGCGAGATCGTCGTCCTCGCCGGCCCCTCGGGCTGTGGCAAGACCACCTCCTTGACCATGATCAACCGGCTGGTCGAGCCCAGCTCGGGGACCATCTCCATCGACGGGCGGGACACCGCCGGCATGGACGTCAATGCCCTGCGCCGCAGCATCGGCTACGTCATCCAGCAGGTGGGGCTCTTCCCCCACCAGACCGTCGCCGAGAACATCGCCACCGTACCGCGCCTGGCCGGATGGAACCGGCGGCGCATCGCGGCACGCGTCGAGGAGTTGCTGGAGATGGTCGGCCTGCCGCCGGTGGAATACGGCCGGCGGCTGCCCGCCGAACTCAGCGGGGGAGAGCGTCAGCGGGTCGGGGTGGCCCGGGCGTTGGGCGCCGACCCCGACATCCTGCTCATGGACGAGCCCTTCGGAGCCATCGACCCCGTGGTCCGCGTGCGCCTGCAGAACGAGCTCCTCCGCCTTCAGAAGGTCCTCCACAAGACCATCGTCTTCGTCACCCACGACATCGACGAGGCGGTGCGGATCGGCGACCGGGTCGCGCTGCTCTCCCAGGGAGGGGTGCTCGAGCAGTACGCCCGCCCGGTCGAGCTGCTCGCCCACCCGGCCTCCCCCTTCGTAGCCCAGTTCCTCGGCGAAGGCCGCATGGTGAGGCGCCTGGCGCTGCTCCGCGTCCGTGACGCTCACCTGGCCGAGCCCAACGGCTCCGGGCTTCCGGCCGAGACGGTAGGGGCGGACGCCAGCCTGCGGGACGCGCTGGACGCGGTGCTGCGCGCGGAAAGCGGGCGGGTGACGGTGCGCGACGCCGACACCGTGCTGGGTGTGATCGACAGCGAGAGCATCCGGGAGGCCTCACGGTGACCGCCTCGCCGGCCATCGCCGGCGGGATCGCGAGCCCACGGGCTGGCGGCGGGTGGCGGCGGCGACTCCTCCTGCGTCCCCTGGGCATCGTGGCGGGCCTGGCGCTTTGCTTCCCCGTGTACCTGACTCTGGGAGGGTCTCCCGCTGACTCCTTAACGGACCCTTCCTGGTCAGCCGGCTCCTCGGCCATCTGCTCCTCTCCGGCGTCTCCTTCGGGGTGGTCGCCGTGACCTGCGTCCCGCTGGGGGCCCTGCTCGCCATTGGAGGCCGAGCGCCTCGAGTCCTCGTGCTCCCGCTCGCCAACCTGGGGCAGGCGGTCCCGGGCATCGGGGTGCTCGCCCTCCTCTACGCGTTTCTGGGCATCGGGGTCACCCCGGTGATCATCGCCCTCATCGCCTACAGCGCTCTTCCCGTGCTG
>PLXL01000077.1 GCA_003153215.1 Candidatus Dormiibacterota bacterium | reverse complement strand
TCGCCGAAGAGCCGGTTGGCGGCGTCGCGGCAGGCGTCGAGGGCACTGGCCAGGCCGGGGTCCAGGACGTCGGGGAGGCGATCGAGGGCCCGGAGGACGTCCGCGCCCCGGAGGTGGTGGCCGCCCGCCTGGGTGGCCGACTCCTCCAGGTGGTGGGCCTCGTCGACGACGAGGGCCGAGTAGTCGCCGAGCAGGTGCCCCGCCGCGGGCTCGTCGCTGAGCAGGAGGGCATGGTTGGTCACGACCAACTCGGCAGTGGCCGCCGTCCGGCGCGCCGCGACCATGTGGCACGCGCCACTCCCCCAGTTGGCACAGGCGCTGCCCAGGCAGTCGTCCCCGGTCGATTCGACGGCACGCCAGAGTTCGCGTTCCAAGGCGCCGAGATGCAGCTCCGCCCGGTCCCCGGTGCGGGTCAGGTCGAGCCAGCGAAGCAGCTTGAGCTTGAACCGGATGACATCGAGGTCCGGGCCGTGGGGGCCGACGTCGCCACGGCGAAGGTGGCGCTGAAAACGTCGCAGGCTGATGTAGTGGCTGCGGCCCTTCAGCATCGCCCAGCCGAGGGGCCGGGGGAGGTGAGGCTGCAGCGCGGGCAGCTCCCGGGAGGCGAGTTGCTCCTGGAGGGTGATGGTGTGGGTGGCGACCACGGCCCGGCCGCGACCCCGCTCGATCCAGAGGGCGAGGGGGGCGAGGTAGCCGAGCGTCTTCCCGACCCCCGTCCCCGCCTCCACGAGGAGGCGTCCGCCGCGCTCCAGGCTCTGGGCCACGGCCCGTGCCATCTGCTCCTGGGTCTCCCGATACTCGTAACCGGGGCGCTCGGCGAGCGAGCTTCCGGGCCCGATCAGGCGCACGGCGGCGTCGGCCAGGGGCCCGGAGAGGAGCGACTCGCGCTCGCCGCGGGCGGCGTCCTCGGCGCCGGGAGTGGCGGGGGCCGCCGCTTCCGGTCCTGGACCAGGCAGCGTGGCCAGGCCCTCGCCGCCCGGGTAGGGTCGGGCCTCCATCTCGGGGTGCTCCCTCCGCTCGGCCGCGGCGAGGTCGAAGAAGTGCCGGAGCGACGCCCCGGCCTGGCCGGCGACCCGGTGCATCTCCGCGAAGGTCGACCCTCGAAGGGAGGCCGCCTCCACGAGCAGCCATCGGAAGAGGTCCGCCGTCGCCTGAGCGTCGCTCAGGGCGCGGTGGGGACGCTCGTGATGGAGCCCGAGCTGACGGCTCAGTGCCCCGAGGTTGTGGCTGCCGGCGAGCGGCAGCAGGATACGTCCCAGCTCGAGCGTGTCCATCGCATCTCTCCGACCAAATGTATCGGGGAGGAGCTGGCTGCAGAAGGCGAGGTCGAAGCCGGTCCCGTGGCCGACCAGATCGGCACCCTCACAGAACTCGGCGAGCTGGGCCATGGCCTCGAGCGGCGACGGCTGGCCGAAGAGATCGGCGCTCGTGATACCGGTCAGCCGCTGGACCGGGAGCGGGATCGGGATGCCCGGGTCGACGAGGAGCTGGAGCTCGCCGAGGGTCACCCCGTCCTGCCCGAACCGGACTGCGCCGATCTCGATGACCCGCTCACTCTTGGGCGACAGCCCGGTCGTCTCGAGGTCGAAGGAGACGATCTCGGCGGTCATCAGGCGGGAGGCGGGGTCACCGCCCGGTAGTCCGTCATCCCGTCGAAGATGCCCCGGCGCGAGGGAGGAANNCGCTCGGTGCCCCAGATGCCCACCGGGAGGATCGGCACCCCGGCCGCCCGGGCCAGGAACCCGGCGCCCGGGTGGGGACGCTGCAGCACCCCGTCCGGGCTGCGGTGGCCCTCCGGGTAGACCAGCACGGCATGCCCTTGACGAATCAGTCCCACCGCCTGGCGGAGCGCCGCTCGATCCGCGGTGCCGCGCACGACCGGGAAGCCGTGGTAGCCGACGATGAAGAAGCGGCTGAGCGGGGAGTGGAAGTAGTCGCTCTTGGCCATGAAATAGAGGTCCCGGCGGGGCATGTAGGCGCCCGAGATGGGCGGGTCCGCGGCGCCGACGTGGTTGCTCACCACCAGCAGGCCGCCTCGCGGCGGGACCTTCTCAGTGCCGGCGATGTCGAGGAGATCACCGACGACCACGCGGCAGACGAGCCGGGACACCGCCGTCATCCACCGGTAGTTGAGGTCGAGCCCGGAGGGCGAGAGGTGGGTGCGGGTCACAGGCCGGCAGCCCGGCAGAGGGCGAGTGCCATCTCCACCATCTCGTCGATGCCGTGGGCCCCGGTGTCGATGANNGAGCTGTGCCGCACGCCGGGCGGCGCGGAGCGCTGCCGTCGCCTGCAGGTACAGCTTGACCGCCGCCTCCGGGAAGACCACGGTGCCGCAGTCTCGCCCGACCGCGACCGCCCCCCGGGCCGCCGGCGCACGCTGCAGGGAGAGGAGATGGCGGCGGACGTCGGGGAGCTGGCTGACCGCGGTGAGGAGCCCGGCGTGCCGGGGATCGCGGATCTCTGCTCCGGGATCAGTCCCGTCCACACGCACCTGCCAGCTGTCGTCGTCGGGCGCGGTGTTGACCTCGATGGCGACGCCCGTGGCGAGATCGGCGATGCCATCGAGGTCGCCGGCTCCGAGGCCGGCCCGGCTCGCTGCGACGATGACGGCGCGGTAGAAGAGGCCGGTGTCGATGAAGGGGAGGTCCAGGGCCAGGGCGAGCCGGCGTCCGAGTGTCGTCTTGCCGCTCCCGGCCGGCCCGTCGACGGTGACGATGGGAAGGCTCATGGCGCGGTCATCCCCACCGCCGTGTAGAGCGCCTCGAGCTCGGTGGGGGTCAGGAGCCGGACCCGCCCCTCCTCCAGATGGCCGAGCTTGAGAGGGCCGAGGCCGATCCTGACCAGGTCCAGGACGGGAGCGCCCAGGGCCGCGCAGAGGCGCCGGATCTCCCGCTTGCGCCCCTCGCCCATGGTCACCTCGATGAGGTCAGCCCGCTCCGGGCTCGGCCGGCGGACGCCGAGCGGCCGGGCGAGCCCGTCCTCCAGCTCCACACCCTGGAGCAGGTGCTCGATGTCGGCATCGCTCAGGCCGCTGGCGAGGACCACCCGGTACCGCTTGGACACGCCGTAGCGGGGATGGGTGAGCCGATGGGCCAGGTCTCCGTCCGAGCTGAGCAGGAGGAGCCCGCGGCTGTCGGCGTCGAGCCGCCCGACCGGCACCAGCCCTGGCACCGCCTCGGGGAGCAGCCCCATCACGGTCGGCCTGCGGTGGGGATCGCGGACCGTCGTCACCACCCCGGCCGGCTTGTTGAGCATCAGGGTCTCGATGCGATGGCCGCCTGCGACCGGCCTGCCGTCGACCGAGACCCGATCCCGCNNCGGCTCGTCCTCCTGAGGAGCGGCCAGGGCCTCGGACCACGCCCGCTCCTGCTCCTCGGGAAGCCCGATGCCTCCTGCAAGTGGGGGGAGCTGGTCGACCCGTTCCAAGCCGACGAGCTGCAGGAAGCGGAGCGTCGTCCCGAAGAGACGGGGCTGCCCGGGGGTGCTCGCACGGCCGATCTCCGCGATCAGGCCCCGCCGCTCCAGGCTCTCCAGCACCGCCTCGCAGTTGACTCCGCGGATCGACTCGATCAGTGCACGGGTCACCGGCTGCCGGTAGGCGATGATGGCGAGGGTCTCGAGCGCCGGACGGCTGAGCCGCGCCGGGCGCTCGGGGCTCAGGGCTCGCTGGACGGCCCACGCCGTCTCCGGCCGGGTCACCAGCTGCACCTGGTCGCGGTGGCGCTGGAGCATCAGGCCGCGCCCGCGCAGCTGCCCGGCGAGCGCCTCGGCAGCCCTGTCGATGCGCTGGGAAGGCTGTCCCAGTATCCCGGAGAGCTCGCTGATAGTCACCGGACGGTTGAGCACGAAGCAGACGGACTCGAGAGCCAGGGCCAGGTCCTCGGGTTCGCTGCCCGCCACCCAGTCTGGCACCCGGGGGCGGCCGATCTCGTCGAGCTCGAGGGTGAAGCCCTCCTCCCCGTCGTCCTCCCCTTCGAGGGGCAGGCTTGCCAGCGCGTCCGCCGGTTCGAGATCCTCCCCCGGGGGGCCCTCGCCCGGCACGGCGCTGAGCGTCAGGTCCTCAGTCACTGGTCCGCACCCGGATGGGACCGAAGGGCTCGGGCTGGTCGACCACCGCCAGGCCGCGCTTCAGCAGCTCGAGCAGGGCGAGGAAGCAGGCGACCGCCTCCAGCCGGGTGGTGACCTCGGCGAAGATCGCCTCGAACTCCACCGCCCCGCGGCCCAGCAGCTCGACAAGCCATGCCACCTTCTCCTCGACCGAGAAGGTGACCATCCCCACGGGGAGGAGGGCAGTGTCCTGGAGGCGCTCGAGCACCCGCCGGAAGGCGGCCGCCAGCCGGTCGGGGGGGATGCGCAGCCGTTCCAGGGGCAGGACCTCGGGGGCAACCAGGCCGAGGAAGCTGCGCTGGCCGGTCTCGGCGGGCTCCAGCAGGAGTGCCTCCATGGCCTCTCGAAACAGCCGGTACTCGGCGAGTCGCCTCCCCGCCTCGGACTCGACGACCTCCTCCTCGTCGTCCAGCTCGGCGGTGCCCTCGGTGACCTTGGCCGCCTTCATGGAGAGGAGGCGTGCCAGCAGCCCCAATGCCTCGGCCGCGTCGCGAAGGTCCCCTCCGAGCTCGCTCCCGGTGAGCTGCCGGCTCACCTGGGTGGTCACCTGAGCGACCGGGAGGTCACGCAGGTCGACGTCGCCGCGTTGCGCGGCGAGGACCAGCTCCTCCAGGGTGCCGCTGAACCCACCCACCTCGACCNNCCATGGTACGTGGTCGCCCAGCCGGGCGAACCCGCGGCCAGTGGCAGGCTCGCTGCCACACACGGAGGTGAGCACCGCACGCGAAGGGCGCCGTGGCGACCGCAAGTGAGGTGCCTGATCAGCCCCCGCTCGTCGGGTCGTCGTTGCTCTGGTAACCCGCGCTCTTCAGCGCCTCCCGGGCCTGAGAGGCCATCTCGTCAACGACGCTCTCCAACACCCGCCTCACCCATGCCCTGAGCCGCAGATCGAAGGAGGTGCGGATATCAGGCTGGACATCCCCCAAATTGATGTCCAGTCCCTGACCACCACCGGCGACCAGGCGGAAGAGGCCTTCGGCTTCGCCGTCCACGCGGGCGTATACGCGGATCGCGCGTTGCGCATGTGCCTGCGCAGGCGACTCGACCTCGCCCCAGAGATAGACCCCGGCACCGGCCTGATGCGGGGAAGAGATGGGACGGTAGCCGCCCGGAGGTGGCGGTCTGTGGGCCTCCGATGTGGGGTCGTTGGCCTGCGAATACAGGCGCGCACCCGCAGGCAGGGCCAGACCTCGGATCTCGAGTTCCGCCGCCGCGTGCGCAGCGTTGACGAGCCTGCGGGCCAGCACGTCGATCTCTGCGTGGGCCAGCCCGCTCCTCGTCGAGAGGAGGCTGCGCAACTCGGTCACCCGCTGCTCAAGGTCCCCACCCGCCTGCTCGGCGACCAGCTGGACGGCCCCCGCGACTCGCTCGGCAATGAATCCGACCAGGACCTGCCGCTCTCCGCGGTCGGCGGCGCGCAGCGCCGCCAGGTACTCGGATTTCTCATCCGCGAAGATCACCAACGGGACGGTTGCCGCCCGGTAGAGGAATACCGATGCGAGGGCCCGGGCGACCCTTCCGTTCCCGTCCTGGAATGGGTGAATCCGGACGAAGGCGTGGTGCGCGTACGAGGTCTGAACCACGGGATGCTCGGCCAGGAAGCCCGGGTGGGACAGTTCCTCGACGAGCCGGTGCATCTCTGCCGGAGTGTCCATGACCGGTGCGTAGGCGAACCAGCTGCCGTCCGGCTGCAGAACGTGGTTCGGAGTGCGCTTGTACTCGCCTTTCAGAAGGGGTTGCTCCTGCCATCCTTGAGAGGTCAGCACGTTGATGCGTTGCTCCGGCGCGCAGAGCACCTCGTGCAGGCGCCTGATCCAGGCCTCGGTGATCGGGACCGAGCGAGTGGCGACATCGAGGGCCAGCTCGTACGCCTGCAGCTGCGCCTCAAAGAGCTCGCGCACCGTCTGGCCCTTCTCCATCACGGACGCCTGCCACGCGGTGGCCTGGGTGGCCACGCTCAAGGTCAGGCCCCGGTCGACCTCGTAAAGGCCCTCGATGGCTCCTGTGTCGACGGCGGCAGCGCGCATGGCCACCTCGATGGCCCGCCGGTGATCTTGCGTCGTTGATCGCTCTCGAGTCGCCTGCATGGTCTGCAACAGGTGGTCCCATTGCACCGCGTCGACCACCAAGCCCGACCAGGCGTCGCTGCGCTCCATCGGAACATAGTCGGCGTCGAGCGCCGACAGACGCGCATAGAGCGAGGCCACGTCAAGCGGGTTCCCGCGACGCACCTCGACGCCCTGACCATCTGGCAGGTTCGTCATGTCGCCCATCATCCCGCGCGTGAGCGAGCGCCGGCCCCGGAGCTGGCATTGCCCTCGCGAAGCAGTTCCCCGGCGCGCGCCATCGCAGCCGCGGTGGTCCGGCCGGACATCATCCGGGCGATCTCCGACACCCGCTCCTCGCCGTCGACCCGGCGCACGGTGCTCTCCACGGCGTCGCCGCCTCCCAGGCGGGAGACCAGAAGGTGCCAGCCGGCGCGGGAGGCGATCTCGGGGCGGTGAGTGACGGCNNGCAGCGAGCGCCAGGGCCAACCGGCTGAGCTCTCCCCCGGAGGGGCCCTCGTCGAGCGGCAGCGGCACCCCACCGCGATTGGCCGCCAGCCGGAACTCCACCTGGTCGACGCCGTCGGCGTCGCAGCGGAGCGGGCCGTCACCCAGGTCGACGCCGTCGGCATCGGCGACCACGCCGAGGGTCACGCGGAAACGGGCATCCGGGAGCTCGAGGACGGCCAGGTGCCGTTCCACGGCCTGCTCCAGCGCGTGGCCTGCCTCGCGCCGGGAGGCGCTGAGCCGCCGCGCGGCCGTGGCGGCGCCGGCCTGGGCGGCCCGGGCGTCCGCCTCCAGGTTGGCGATGTCCACGCCGCCGCGAGCGGCGTCGCAGATCCTCCTGGCGCCCTCGAGCACCGAGAGGGCGGCGCGGATTGAGCCATGACGGCGGCGCACCCGGGCCAGCGCGTCGAGGCGCTCCTCGACCGCCTCCAGCCGGATGGGGTCGACCTCCACCCGGTCGGCCATGCGCCGGGCCGAGACGCCGAGCTCGCGCAGCGCCGCGGCCAGCGCGGCCCCCTCCGCGCCGAGGTCGGCCAGGGCCGGATCGACCCCGCTCAACGCCTCGACGCCGATCAGGGCGCGCTCGAGAAGGTCCACGGCACCCGCCTCGTCGCCGGTCGCCGCCTCCCCGAGCAGGGTGGCGGCACTGGCGATGCCGGTGGCATGGCGGAGGCGCAGCCGCTCCGCGCCGAGATCGTCCTCCTCGCCCTCGCGCAGCCGCAGCGGCTCCAGCTCGGCGATGCTCGCCTCCGCCTCGGCCAGCTCCGCGGCGGTCCTGCGGCTCGCCGCTCGCGCCCCGGTGAGCTCCGCCTCGGCGCTGCGCAAGCGCCGGTACGCGTCCGCCATCGCCGCCCGACATTGGAGGACGGGATCGCCCCCTGAATCGTCGAGGGCTCTCCGCTGCCACGCCCGCTGCAGCAGCCGGTGACTGGCCCCCTGTGCCGTGACCTCGGCGAGCTGCTCGCCGAGCTCCCGCAGGGTCGCCTGGGAGACGAGGGCGCCGTTGACCCGGCAGGTCGAGCGCCCCGAGCTCCCCGCGTCGCGGGTGAGCGTGACCAGGTCGTCGACGGGGATGCCGAGCCCTGCCAGTAGAACGACGCTCTCCGAGCTCGGTTCAAAGACGGCTCGGACCGAGGTCCCCTCCCCCACCGCCTCGCCTTCGACCCGCGCTCCGAGCGCCCAGCGCACGGCCGCGATGCAGAGCGACTTGCCGGCGCCGGTCTCTCCACTCAGGGCTCCGAACCCGGGATCGCAGTCGAGGCGTGCGTCCCTCACCAGGGCGAAATTGCGGAGTCGAAGCTCGAGAAGCCGGGTCACTGCGGCTCGCCGTCCCTGTCACGGGGGGCGCGGTCGGCCGGCTTGAGCGGCAGACCGAAATGGACCTTGTCGCGCAGCTGGCGGAGAAACGAGGGGGAGTCGGCGCAGCGGATGACCGTCAACTCGGGCCCGGGGCCGATGCGCACCCTGCCCCCGGCCATGAGGTTGCCCTGGTACTGACCGTCTGCGGCCACATGAACGCGACCGTGAACCACGGTCACCTCCACCACGGTGACCTCGGGCAGCACGATGGGCCGGGTGATGACGGCGTGCGGGGCGAGCGGGACCACCGTGATGGCACGCACCCGGGGGTCGATGGGCGGCCCACCGGCGCTCAGCGAGTATCCGGTGGACCCGGTGGCGGTGGAGACGACCACCCCATCAGCGTCGAACTCGCCGAGCAGCTCCCCGTCCGCCTCCACTCGGAGGCGCACCACGACCACCTCGGGGGACTTCAGTGCGATGTCGTTGAGCGCCACCAGGACGCGAATCTCGCCGGTGCCGTCCTCGCCGCCCCCGTCGCCCGGGACGATCTCCGCCGCGAGCATGCTCCGCCGTTGCCGGACGGTCCGGCCAGCGGCGAACGCCTCGATGGCAGCCGGCAACTCCGCCAGCTCCATGTCGGTGAGGAATCCGAGCCTGCCCCGGTTGACACCGAGGACGGGGATGTCGCGCGGCGCGGCCAGACGGGCGCCGAAGAGGAACGTCCCGTCTCCCCCGAGGGTGACCAGGAGATCGGTGCCCTCGGCGTGCTCGGCCACGTCCTCGACCGGGCGGACCTTGGTCGTCCAGGTGCGGTACCCGCAGCGGACCGCGGCCTCCGCCGCGGCGGTCACGGTGTCGGGGCTCTCCCCCGGGTGCAGCAGGAAACCGATGGCACCCCTGCTCATCGCTCCGCTCCAGGGCCGCCCGCCGGCCGCGCCTCGGCCAGCAGGAAGCGGATCAGCAGCTCCTGGTTGCCCCGGGTGCCGCGGATCGGCGCAGGGATCGGTCCCGCCGTCTCCGAGGCCCCCAGCTCACTCACGCACCAATGCAAGAAGGCGACAGCTCCGGCCTCCGCCGCCGCCAGGTCCCGGACGATCCCGCCTCGGGACACGGCATCGCGGTCCAGCTCGAACTGGGGCTTGAAGAGGGCGACCACCTCCGCCCCGGGTGCAAGCCGCGCCACCGCGGGCAGGACGAGCCGGAGCGAGATGAAGGAGAGGTCGAGGGTGACGAGGGTCGGAGCCTCGCCCGGGAGCCTCTCCAGGTAGCGCAGGTTGGTCCGATCCAGGATCGAGACCCGTGGGTCATCGGTCAGACGGGTGAGGAGCTGGCCGTGGCCGACATCAACGGCGTAGATCCGCGCCGCTCCCCGGGAGAGGAGGACATCGGTGAAGCCTCCGGTCGAGGCTCCGGCGTCGAGGCAGACACGGCCCTGGCAGTCGACACCAAAGGTGTCGAGAGCGGCGACCAGCTTTTCCCCGGCACGGCTCGCCCACGGACTGCCCTCCCCCACCATGCGCAGCTCCGCGGCCTCACCCACACGCTGCGCTGCACTCCGGGCCTGCTGCCCGTTCACCTCGACCATGCCGGCGGCGACCAGCGCCTGCGCGCGCTCGCAGCTGGCGGCGAGGCCGCGCTCCACGAGGACGAGATCGAGCCGCTGCGCCGTCACCGCCATGCGCGACAGCCGGTAATGGCGGCGCTCAGGCCGTTCAGATCAAGGAAGCGAGCCGCGGAATGAGGGAGCGCACTAACGTGCGTGACCGAGCGAGCAGCGAGGCTGACGCGGAGCTGGACGGAAATGAGCGACGCCATCAGAACGGGATCTCGTCCGGATCGATGTCCAGCGCGTCGCCCCTGTGCGGGGGGCGCGTGAGCGGCGCACCAGGGGGGACTATCGGGAGCTCTCCGACCTCGCGCTCCGGCTCCAGCGGCTTCTCCGTGATCCGCCCGCCAGCGCCGACCACCAGCTGAGTGACCTTCTGCTCGGTGCGGTCGAGCAGGCTCCCGCAATGCTGAGCCAGCCGGGCCCCCCGCTCGTAGGCGGCGATGGCCTCGTCCAGGGCCACGGCTCCGCGCTCCAGCCGCTCGATGATCTGGTCGAGCTCAGCGAGCGCCCGCTCGTAGCTCAGTCCCTCGATGTCGTCTCCGGCGGGTCGTGGTCCGCCGGCGGCCTCGCTGCCGTCGCCTTTCATCCTCTCTCCCGAGTGTCGTGCCCGGTATCGTACAGGCGTTCGTCCTGGTCTGTCGAGCCCGTGGACTCGACCGTGCTGATCACGAGGCCCTGAGCCAGACGGGTGCGGAGGCGCTGCCCGGCACGGACCGAAGCCGGGTCGGTGAGCACCGCGCCACTCGCCGCCTCCATGGTGATCGAATAGCCCCGCTCCAGCACGCGCAGCGGTGAGAGCGCCTCGAGCTGGTCATGCCGGGCGCGCACCTCCTGGCGCCGCTGCACCAGGGCCTCGCCGACCACCCGGGCCAGCCGCCGGCGCTGCCCGCCGAGGCGCTGGCGCTCCAGAGCCACCCGCTGGCCCGGGGAGGCGAGGCGGAGTCGCGCCGTGGCAGCGTCGAGGCGCCGCCGCTTGGCCGTCAGCGAGGCGAGCAGGCCCGCCCGCAGGCGTTCGGCGCGGAGGTCCAGCTCCTGGCGGTGACTGGGCAACCGCCGGAGCGGCGAGGCGCTGTCGAGGCGCAGCCGCTGACGTTCGAGGGAGCCCCGCTTGACCGAGAGCTCCTGGCGCGCCGCGGCTCCGAGGCGGGCCCGTCGCGCGCCCAGCTCGGCCCCCAAGCGGCGGGCGTCGGGCGCCACCAGCTCGGCGGCGGCGGAGGGCGTGGCCGCCCGGCGGTCGGCGGCGAGGTCGGCGATGGTGGTGTCGGTCTCGTGGCCGACGCCGGAGACCACCGGCAGCCGGCCGGCCCGGATAGCCCGGGCGAGCCGCTCGTCGTTGAAGGGCATCAGGTCCTCCAGCGAGCCGCCACCGCGGACGAGCAGCACCACCTCGGCGCCGCTCACCGACTGAGCCCGCTCCAGGGCAAGGACCAGGGTATCGACCGCCCCCTCCCCCTGGACGGTCGCCGGGGAGAGCACCAGGTCGACGCCGGGAGCGCGCCGGCCGACCACCGTCAGGACGTCGCGCAGCGCGGCCCCGCTGCGGGAGGTCACCACCACCACCCTTCGGGGGAGGAGCGGCAACGCCCGCTTCCGCGCCTCATCGAAGAGACCCTCGGCCGCAAGCGCGCGGCGGCGCTGCTCGACGGCCAGAGCGAGAGCGCCGACGCCCGAGGGTTCCAGCCGGTCCGCGTAGAGCTGGTAGCGCCCCTGGGCGTCATAGACCTCGATCCGGCCGTGGACGATCACCGTCATCCCGTTCTCCGGCCGGAAGGGGATCTCGGCCCGCTGCGATCGCCAGACGACGCAGTTCAGGGAGGCGTTGGCGTCCTTGAGGGTGAAGTAGAGGTGCCCCGAGGCCGGCATCGAGAGGTTGCTGATCTCCCCCTCGACCAGCACGTCCTCAAGGTCGGGGCTGAGCGCGATCACCCCGCGGATGACCGCGGTGAGCTGGGCGACGGTCAGCGCCTGGCGGAGGCTCATCGGCGGCCGCCCCCGACCGGGGGGCCCTCCGGGTCGTGCTCGAGAGGCGATGCCGGTTTCATCGATCGAACATATGATCGCTCAAAGGACGCCGCCGCCGCAGGGGCCGCACGCCCTGTTCCGATGCGGTCAGAGGTGGTCGCAGCGATCAGCTCACGCTCCGCCTGCCGGCGCTCACACCCTCTCCCGGGCGATCCGGCCAAGCACTCCGTTCACGAGGGGGACCGCCGCCTCCCCGGCATACACCCGCGCCAGCTCCAGGGACTCGTCGATGCTCACCGCGACCGGGGTGGCCGGCTCATAGAGGACCTCGTAGGTCCCGAGCCGCAGCACCGCTCTCTCGACCTTGCCGTAGTCGACGAGGTCCCAGTTGACACTCGCCTCGGAGATGGCCGCGTCGATGTGGACGACGTGCTCCAGCGTCCCCTCCACGAGCGTGCGGGCAAACTCGACGGTGTCCCGGGGCGCGCCCATGTCGTCGGCCTGATACTCGAGGGTCGGGCACGGCTCCTTCTCGGTCCCCTCCAGCTCGAAGAGGACGCGCAGCGCGAGCTCACGTCCCCGGCGCCGCCTCCCCGCGGAGCGGCTCATGGGGCGAAGACGACCTCGCTGACGTGGACGTTGATGGTGCCCACGTCCAGGCCCAGCATCCGCTCCACGGCGTCGGCGACGCGCCGCTGCACCTCCGCGCCGACCTTGGGGACGGAGTGACCGGATAGCACCACCACCCAGAGGTCGATGTCGAGCGTGCTGTCGTCGCGCAGCTCGACCCGGGCGCCGCGGTGAGCCGCAGAGCGGCGCAGGATGCGCTCCAGCGACTGGCCGGTCGCCTGGTACATGGCCTGGACGCCCTCGACCTGGAGGGCGGTGAGCACGGCGATCCAGGCCACGACCTCGTTGGCGACCCGGGTCACGCCGAGCGGCCGGCGGAGATCGGGACGGTGCCCGTTGGTCGCGGCGTCGGCCGGTGCGTCCATCACGCCCTCTCCAGGTACCGTCCATTGCGGGTGTCGACGCGGACGCGATCGCCGGCGTTGACGAAGAGCGGGACGTCCACGGTGGCCCCGGTCTCCAGGGTGGCCGGCTTGGTCGCCGCGTTGGCGGTGTCGCCCTTGAATCCCGGATCCGTCTCCAGCACCTCGAGCTCCACCGAGGTGGGCAACTCGACGCCGAGGACCTTGTCGTCGTACATGAGCAGGGTGAGGTTGACGTTCTCCTTGAGCCAGCGAGCACCCTGGCCGACCTGCTCGGGAGAGAGCGGCGTCTGGTCGTAGGTGGTCGTGTCCATGACCACGTAAGCGTCGCCGTCCTTGTAGAGGAACTGCGCCTCGCTGCGCTCGATCCGCGCGCGCCCGAACTTCTCCTCGGGGCGGAAGGTCTCCTCGGTCACCGCCCCCGTCGAGAGGTTCTTCATCTTGGTGCGCACGATGGCGGTGCCCCGGCCCAGCTTGATGTGGTTGAAGTCGAGGACCTGGAGGAGCTGACCGCCCCTCTCCACCGTGGCCCCGGGACGGAGGTCGCCTGCACTGATCATTGGTTCAATTCTCTTCTCTCTCGCACGATCCGGGTGGCTGCCTCCAGGGCGACCGCGTACCCGGAGGCCCCGAGCCCCAGGATGACCGAATCGGCGGCCTCCGCGGTGAGCATGACCCTCCGGTAGCTCTCGCGCTGGAAGGTGTTGGTGAGGTGGATCTCGACGACCACCCCGGGGAACGCCCGGAGCGCGTCGAGCAGGGCGACGCTGGTGTGGCTGTACGCCCCGGGATTGATCACCACGGCGTCGGAGTGCCCCGTCTCCGCCTCGATGAGGTCGATCAGCTCGCCCTCGCCGTTGCACTGCTCGGTGCGGATGTCGACACCCATCGCCGCGGCACGCTCGCGCAGATCGGTGTCGACCTCGGCGAGGGTGCGGTCGCCGTAGAGCTCGGGTTCCCGGCGCCCGAGGCTCCCCAGGTTGGGACCGTTGAGGACAAGGACCCTGGTCATCTCGTTTGCAGTACCTCCTCGAGCGTCTCGCGCACCAGGTCGGCGGGCACGCTCTGGTCCAGGACCGGCTCGCCGCGCCGGGCCAGGAGCACCCAGCGCACCTCGCCGCCCACCGCCTTCTTGTCATGGGCGAGTCGCCGCAGCACGGCCGCGGCCTCGACGGGGGGCAGGGGGTGGAGGCCGAGCCGGTCGAGGAGGCGGTCCTGCCACTCCCGGTCGGCCGCGGAGAGCCCCACCAACTCGGTCGAGAGCCGGCCGGCGACGCGCATCCCCGCCGCCACCGCCTCGCCGTGGGTGACTGTGCCGTAGCCGGTGGCCGCCTCGATGGCGTGGGCGACCGTGTGCCCGTAGTTGAGGACGGCCCTCAGGCCGGATTCGCGAGGGTCGCGGCCCACCACCTCCGCCTTGATCGCCGCGCAGCGCTCGATGATCGGGGTGAGGGTCTCGACATCGCCGGCTCCGGCACTTTCCACACCCTCGTCGAGGAGGGCGGGGAGGTCGGTGTCGGCGATCATCGCGTACTTGGCGATCTCCCCCAGACCGGAGGCGAGCTCCCGGGATGGGAGGCCGCGTAGCAGGGCGGGGTCGGCGAGAACCGCCCGCGGCTGCCAGAAGGCGCCGGCCAGGTTCTTGGCGGCACGCAGGTTCACACCGGTCTTGCCCCCGATGGAGCTGTCGACCATGGAGAGAAGGGTGGTCGGCACGCCCAGCCAGGCGATCCCCCGGCAGTAGGTCGCGGCCGCGAACCCGGTGAGGTCGCCCACCGAGCCCCCGCCCACCGCGACCAGGGCGTCGCGGCGCCCCAGCTCCAGGGAGGCCAACCGCTCGATCAGCCGCCCCGCCGACGCCCAGCTCTTGGCCGTCTCGCCGCCGGCCAGGCTCACCACCCGAGCCTCCCGGCCGGACGCGGCGATGCGGGCGGCGAGACGACGAGCGGCGGGCTCGACGCTCCGGTCGGTGACCACGGCGACCCGGCGGCAGTCGGCGGGGAGATGCGTCTCGAGGTTGCCTGCGGCATCGTCGCCGACGATCACCGGGTAGGCGGAGCCGGCGGTCGGCACCGGGATGGAGCCGGCCAGGGGGCGGATCGCGGCCTCGGCCTCCTCCGGCGAGGTGCGACCGGTGTCGATGCGGAGGTGGGCCTCGGCGTAGGCGCGCTGCCGGCGCCGCCGCAGCTCGGCGAGCCGGCCGCTGACGTCGCCCCGGAGCAGGGGGCGGTCCGAGGCCGAGCCCAACCGCTCGAGCAGGGTGCTGTCGGGGGCATCGAGGGCCACCACCCAGGCGGCCTCCAGCAGGCGGCGGCGCGCGGCGGGTTCGCCGAAGAGCCCTCCGCCGCAGGCGATGATGACCGCCCGGGGGCGTTCCAGCAGCTCGGTCAGGGTGGCCAGCTCGATCCGCCGGAACGCGTCCTCCCCGTCCAGGTCGATGATCTGGGCCGGGCTCCGCCCGGTGCCGCGCTCGATCTCAGCGTCGGTGTCGCAGAGCTGCCAGCCGAGACGCCCGGCGAGCCGCCGCCCCAAGGTGGTCTTGCCCGTCCCGGGAAGGCCGACCAGGGCCACCGGCCGCGAGCCGGCCGCGGTTGGCGCGATCAACGGAGCCGCCTCGTGCTCCGCCGGTAGCCGGCCAGGTTGCGGCGCATCTCAGCCAGCGAGTCGCCTCCGAGCTTCTCCGCCATGGCCGCCGCGATCACCCAGCCGAGCATGGCCTCGGCGACCACGGCGCCGGCCGGCACCACGCAGATGTCGCTCCGCTCGTAGTGGGCGTTGACCTCCGCGCCGGTGTGGGCATCGACCGAGCGCAGCGGGGAGAGCAGCGTCGAGATCGGTTTGAAGTGGACCGTCGCCCACACCGGCTCGCCGTCGGTGACCCCGCCGGTGAGACCGCCCTGCCGATTGCTGAGATGGCGAAAACCCTCGCCCTCGACGTACCGGGGCGAGTCGTGGACCTGGGAGCCCGGCGACCGCGCGGCGACCGCGGCGGCCCCGATCTCGACGCCCTTGACCGACGGGATGCTGCAGAGGGCCTGAGCGATCAGACCGTCCAGCTTCCTGTCCCACTGCGCGTAGCTGCCCAGCCCGGCGACCACGCCGGAGGCGGTCACCACCGCGCTGCCCCCCAGGGTGTCACCCCGCTCGCGGGCGGCGTCGATGGCCGCCACCATCCGCTCCGAGGCCCCGGGGTCGGGGCAGCGCACCGGCGACGCCTCGACTGCGATCGGATCCACGTCCTCCCGCCAGTCGATGGCCACGACCCCGATCCGCTGCACCCACGAGGTGACGCGGACGTCGAGCCGTCCCAGCAGCGCCATGGCCACCGCCCCGGCGGCGACTCGCGCGGCCGTCTCGCGCGCGCTGGCCCTCTCCAGGACGTCGCGGGCATCATCCAGATCGTACTTGAGCATGCCCGCGAGGTCGGCGTGCCCGGGCCGGACCCGGCTCACCAGCTTGCGCTTGAAACCCGCGGCGGTGACCTGCATCGGCCCCCGCCAGTTGTCCCAATCGCGGTTGGCGATGACCAGGGCGACCGGCGAGCCGAGGGTGAGGCCGCCGCGCACCCCGGCCACGATGTCGGCGTGGTCGTGCTCGATCTGCTGGCGCTTGCCCCGGCCGTACCCGCCCTGGCGGCGGCGCAGGTGCGGGTCGATGTCGCGCCGGGCGTCGAGACGCAGCCCGGCGGGCACGCCTTCCACTATCACCGTCAGCTGGGGACCGTGGGACTCCCCGGCGGTCAGGAAGCGGAGCATCGGCGCGGCTTTGGCACGGACCGGCGGGGGACCTGCCGGATCTGGCGCGGGGACGTCATCAAGGTGGGAAGCTCACTCTCGCTGGGGCGCGGTCGGCGCCGCTGGCTGCGCCAGCGATTCTACGGGTCAGGGGGGCCCGATTCCCCGTCGCGCCGGGATCCGTCATGCCACCGGGTACCCGTCCCGCACGTAGATCCACAGATCGCCGGACCTGACCAGGTGGAAATCGGCGGCAACGTAGCCGTGGAGCGGCGCGTACGCTTCGCCCAGCCACTCCTGGGCGGAGTTGGCGAGGACCAGGTAGTCGGAGTGCTCCAGCGCCGTTCGGAACGCCGGCACCGGGCCGCCCGGGCTGTCGTGGTCGACCAGCCGCGTCGACCCCGGGTCGGTGAAGGTGGTGCACCCGGCAACCGAAGATTCGAAGCGGTTGCTCGTCACCACGAGATATGTGAACGAGGCGATGGCGCACCCGTTCACAGGCACGACGGCGTCGACCCACGGCCCGACGTCCACGGTGGACTCGGTCTCAATGAGGGCCGCCTGGGCGACCACCAGACCGGCCACGGCAAGGGCGGCCACCGCCGCAGCCAGACGCGGCGCCCACCGCGAGCTGAGCCGAGCCACCGCGATGCCCAGGAGGAGCGCGGGGTACGGCACCAGCATGGCGGGATAGTGATTGAAGTAGACGCCGATGGTGAACTGGACGCCGCCGAGGATGAGCGTGCCGCCGATGGCGAACCAATCCAGGGCGGTGAGCCGGCGGCGCACGGTAGCCAGCCCCACAACGATGACGACCCCGAGCACCGCCAGGGCGACCGCGGCTCCGATCACGCCGCCTCCGTGGGCGGCGAACGTCATGTACATGAGCCGAGCCGTCACCGGGGTGCGTCCGCCCACCGGGACGCGCTCCAGCTGGGTGACCACGGTGTCGTGGAGGAAGGTGGCGGGCGCCGCCGCGAAGAAGGGGATCACAGGAATGAGAAAGCCGGCGGCGACACCCCCCGCGAAGGGCAGCAGCCGGCGCCTCGGGCGGCTCGCGCAGAGCGCCATCACCACCAGCACCGGGAGGGCGGTGGCGACCAGGACCGACCCACCGAACCCGAAGGCAGCGCCTCCCGCGGCCAGCCGGCGCCGCCCGGCGAGACCGTCCCGATCGAAGACCAGGACCGCGCCCAGAAGGCAGAAGAGGCACATGAGTGGCTCGACCATGCCGTCGAGCAGGGCGGTGTACGTCGCCGGGTAGACAGCCATCAGCCCACAGGCGGCGAGGGCCGCGCGCCAGCCGCGGTGAACGATCAACCTCCCGACCAGGGCCACGTTGGCGGCGGCGAGCAGTGGTGAGCAGCAGGTGACTGCCATCACGGCAACTCGGGTGCCGACCGCCATCGAGAGCAGGCCGAACGGGCTCATCAGCAGCACCATCCCGGGCGGCTGGAGCGTCGCGAAGTCGCGGTAGGGAAGGGCGCCATGGACGAACCGGACCGCCGTCCCGAGGTAGATGCTGGTGTCGGACCAGCCGGCCAGAAGGGCGTTGGGGCGGGTGAGCCTCAGCACCTGAAGCCCGGCGGCGAGCAGCGCCACGACCACCACCACGGTGGTGGCCGGGTCGCGCCGCGCCGCGGCCCGCCACCGGCCTCCCGTCGCGGGGGTGACGGTCGCCGTGCTCATCGCCCGCCCACCACCACCGGGGACCCGTCTCGCACGTAGATCCACAGATCACCGGAATGGACCAGGTGGAAGTCGCCGGTGACCACGGCCTGCAGGGGCGTGTACGGACCGCTCAGCCAGCCGGCGACACCGCCGGTCAGCACCAGGTAGTCCGCGTGAGATATCGCGGCCCGGAAGAGGGCGACTCCAGCGCCGTCATCGCCGGCGAACGTCAGCATGGTGCCGAAGGGATCGACCATGGCAGTGCAGCCCGGCACGGTCGAGACGAAGCGGTCGCTGGGGACGAGCACCCGCGGCCCGTTGGAGAGGGTGCATCCCCCGGGAGGCACGACCGCATCGACGGCGGCGGCCGGGTCGCTGACCGAGGAGGCCTCGGTGGCGACCACCTGTCCGGCAAGGACGGCCGCCAGGCATGCCGCCACCGCGGCGAGGACGAGCACCCGCCGCCTGACCAGGCCGGCGAGACGGTCGACGGCGGTGGCCAGGCTGAGCGCCAGGAAAGGCGCGAGCAGCGCGGCGTACTGCGGGTAGTACTGGGACGGTACGAACTGGACACCGGCGACGAGCAGCGCCGAGGCGATGGCGAACCACTCGCTCGCGTCCCTCCGCCTACCGCGAACCGCCAGCCCGAGCACGGTCACCGCGAGCAGCGCGAGCGTGATGCCGACGGCGGCGTCGCCGCCTCCGCCCACGGTCATGCCGGCGAGCCGGGTCGCCACCGATGCGCGGCTCGCATCGGGGACTCGGCCGAGCTGGCCGCCCACCACATCGCGGAAGAACGACCCCGGCGCGGCGGCGATGAAGGCGACGGAGGGCACGGCGAAACCGGCGACCACGCCGCCCCCGAAGGGCACCAGCCGGCGGCGCACCTCGGGAAGGCAGGCTGCGCCGAGGACAAGGGCGGGGACGACCGCGGGGAGCTTGACGGCGACGCCGAAGCCGATCGCCGCTCCGCCGATCAGCCACCGCCGCCACGAGGACGACAGCGCACCGCTGTCGAGGACGATCGCCGCCCCGATCAGGCAGAAGAGGTCCACCAGGGGCTCGAGCAGTCCTGCGTTGAGGGCGTAGACCTCTGCGGGAAGGACCGCCATCACCCCGCAGGCGACCAGGGTCTGGAGCCGGCCGTGGTGGCGGACCAGCCTGCCCACGATAAGGACGTTGGCGGCAGCCACGAGGATGGCCCCCAGCCGGACCATTGCCAGGGCCCAGCGGGTGCCGACCAGATCCGAGAGCAACGCGGCCGGACTGAGCAGAAGGGTGCCCCCCGGAGGCTGCACCAGCACGAAGTCGCGGTACGGGAGGATGCCGTGGACGAGCCTTACCGCGGTCCCCAGGTAGACGCTGATGTCCGGGGTCCCGCCCAGGAGGTATCCCGGCCGGGCGAGCTGGAGGGCGTCCAGCGCTGCGGCAACCGCGGCACAGAGGGCGACGATGGTCGCGTTCGGGTGGCGGCCGACGGATCCGCTCAGCCAGACTCGCCGCCGGACGCCCTCCGGAGGCGGTGCCACAGGCGCCGCGACGCCGTCCGTGCCCCCCGCCATGCCGCCCACCGCGCCGTTCATCTGATCCTCCGTCGCCTTGGGCGCACGCTCACGACCACGACAGCCCCGGCGCCGGTCAGACCCCGCCGGCGCTCCCCTGGAGGGCGGGCGGCGCGGTCCGCTCGCCCTGCTCGGCTCCGCCCGGGTAGGCGATGACGCGGTAGTCCTCGATGGCCTGGAGGATCTGGGTGTAGAAGCGGTCGGGCTTGGGGACGAGGTGGAGCACCTCGGTGCCGTCGCGCCCCGCGGACTGGATCTCGAGCGAGCCCGCCCCGATGAGCCGATCGGCGAGGGGGCGGCGGACCACGGTGTCCTGGATCCGGTCGAGGGCGATGGACTCGGTGACCCGGGAGACCACCCCGCGGGAGAGGACGATCCGGTGGGTGGTGAGGGTGTAGGTCTGGAAGCGCCACCGCAGAATGCGGAGCAGGTACCAGGCCGCCACCACGACCGCCACCACCGCGTCGGCGATCGCCTTTGCCCCGCTGACGTCGGTGCCGCTCACCTGGTTGGGCACGAGCTGGATCAGGAC
>PLXL01000123.1 GCA_003153215.1 Candidatus Dormiibacterota bacterium | reverse complement strand
TGCTGCTCGAGCCGCCCTGTCCCGCTGCTGGTGCCACCGGATGTCCTCCGCGACCTGGAGATCGTCCCGGTGATGGTCGGGGCGATTGCTGGACAACGGGCGGACAAAGGGTCTGGGCTCACCCCCTGGGAGGCAGGTGGTACTCCAGGAAGGCCGCGGTCTGCTCCCAGGCCCGGGCTGCGGCCTGGGGTCGGGAGAACATGGCGGAGTCGTGGTTGTCGAAGGCGTGGCCGGCGTGGGGGTGGAGATGCAGCTCCACGTGCCGGCGGCCGGCGAAGGCGTGTGCCACCGCCCGGCGCTGCGCGGTGTTGATGTAGGTGTCGTCCTCGCCGAAGTGGAAGAGGATGGGGCAGGTCACCTGCGGGGCGAGGTCGAGGGCGCCGGGGATCGCCGACCCGTAGTAGCAGACGGCGACTGCCGGGTCAGCGGCCGCCGCCACCATGTAGGCGATGCCGCCCCCCAGGCAGAATCCGACGATCCCCACCCGGTGGCCCTGCACCTCGGGGATGGCCCGCAGGTGCTCCAGCGTCGCGACCGCGTCGTCGGCCGCCTGGGGCACGTCGAGCCGCTGCATCGCCTGGAAGGCGAGCGGAAGATTCTCGGGGAGATGCTCGTCCAGCACCAGGGCGGCCTCCAATCGCGAGTAGAGGTCGGGCGCCAGCGCGACGTAGCCGAGGCCGGCCAGCCGGTCGCACACGCCCTTGACGTACGGGGTCAGGCCGAATATCTCCTGGACCACCACCAGCCCTGGGCCCGCTCCGCTCTCGGGCACGGAAAGCGCGCCAGAGAACGAATGCCCGTCGTGGCCCCGGATACGCTCCTCCCGTCGCTCCATCTGCACGACAGCGTACTACTCGTCAGCCGGTGTTCTGCAGGCCGGCCGCGATCCCGTTGACACTCCGCAGGATCGCCTCCAGCAGGGCCGCCCGCTGCGGGTCGGCCTCGTCGAGAGCCCGGTAGCGGGCCAACATCTGGGCCTGCAGGACAGAGAGGGGGTCGATGTAGGGGTCGCGCAGCCGGAGCGTCTCCTGGAGCAGTGGCTGGTCGGCCAGCAGGGTGCGCTTGCCGGTGATGTGGAGCACCGCCTGGAGCGTCCGCGCGTGCTCCGCGGTCACATCGATCCACATCCGCTCGCGAAGCCCGGGGTCCCGGACCAGCTCAAAGTAGCGGCTCGCCACCCCCATGTCGGTCTTGGCCAGGGTCATCTCGAGGTTGCCGATCAGAGCCCGGAAGAAGGGCCACCGCCGGTACATCTGGTGGAGCAGCTTCCAGCGCGCCGTCCCCGCCGCCGGCAGGGGCGCCTCGACCTCGCTGGGAGGCGGCGCGTTGCAGTCATCGGCGGCATCAACGGGCAGGTCCTCGGCGAATGCCACCAGCGACCCGCCCACCCCGTACCACGTGGGCAGCATCAGCCTGGTCTGGTTCCACGCGAAGACCCACGGGATGGCACGCAGCTCGGCAATCCGCGTGGACTCCCCGCGGCTCACCGGACGGGAGCCGATGTTGAGCTGCCCCAGCTCGCCGATCGGGGTGACCTCGGTGAAGAAGCGCTCGAATTCATCCGTGTACACGAAGGCCCGGTAGCGCCGGTAGCTGTCGGCCGCGATCCCCGCCATCGCCGTCTCCCAGACCGCCTCCTGATCGGGAGGGAGCGGCATCTGCAGCGAGCTCGCCTCCCACACCGCCGCGGCCACCAGCTCCAGGTGGTTCTGGGCCACCTCCTCGCGCGAGTAGCGGTAGTGGAGGATCTCCCCCTGCTCGGTCAGCCGGACCCGCCCCCGCACCGCCCCCGGCGGTTGGGAGAGGAGGGCCTCGTGGGTGGGCCCGCCGCCGCGCGAGACCGTGCCGCCCCGGCCGTGGAAGAGGCGGAGCCGCACGCCCGCCTCGTCGCAGACGCGGGCGAGCTGGCGGTGGGCGACATACAGCGACCATTGGGCTGCGAGGTAGCCGCCGTCCTTGCTGCTGTCGCTGTAGCCCAGCATCACCTCCTGGAGGTTGCCGCGGGCCCGCACCTGCTGGGCGTACTCGGGCTGGGCGAGCAGGCGGCGCAGCACCCTGGGTGCGGAGCGCAGACCGGAGATCGTCTCCATCAGTGGCACCAGGTCGAATCGGCTGGTGTGCACGCCGCCGAAGGACCAGGAGACGAGCCCGACCAGGGAGGCGAGCCACATGCCGGCCATCACGTCGACCGGGGAGTGGGTCATCGAGATCACCACGTTCTCGGTCGAGTGGGGCGAGATCGAGCGCTGGGCGCGGCCCATCTCCACCAGGGTGTCGAGGAGGTCGCGGTCGTCCGCGTTGAGGGTCAATGCGCCGATGTGCGGCCCGCGCTGCTGCATGGCGCGCGCGAGCAGCCCGACCGCCGTGTTCTCATCGAGGTCTTCGAGGCTGCCGTCCAGCTGGCCGCACTGGCGCAGGATCGTGGAGGCGACCTCCCGCAGCCGCGAGGCGTGCAGCCGGACGTCGATCGCGTACCCGTAGAAGTCGAAGGCGCCGACCTGTCGGCGGAGCTCCAGCAGGTCGCCGTCCGCGAAGAGGGAGCCGCGCTGCCGGCGGAGGGCGGCGTCGACCAGGTCGAGGTCGTCGAGCAGCTCCTGGGCGGTGGAGTAGGGGCGCTCGGCCGCCCGGACCCCCTGGAGCTGGGCGAGAGACGCCTCCAGGCGGTGGTGGATCAGGGTCAGCTTGCGCCGGTACGGCTCGGTCCGGTTGCGCTCGCCGAGGTCGTGGGCGGCCTCGGGCATCCGCGCCTCGTCGTCGGCGATGGACGCCGCCAGCACCGGGTCGGCACCCGTCCAGCGGGTGGACTGGCTGTACTGGACGGAGATCGCGTGCACCGAGTCGCGGTAGCGGGCCAGCACCATCTGCTTCTGGGCGCGGAGGGCGTCCCGGAGGGTCCGCGCTCGGGCGTGGGGGTTGCCGTCCTGGTCGCCACCGACCCAGGAGCCGAGGCGGAGGAAGGGGTGGAAGGGCGGCGGTGGCCCGCCGAAGACCTCGATCCAGCGGCGGTCCAGCTCGGCGTGGACGGCGGGAATGGCATCCATCAGGAGATCGAGGTGGAAGCGGATGTCGCGGGCCTCGTCCAGGACGGTCGGTCGCACGGTGCGTAGTTCCTCGGTCTGCCAGAGCAGCTCCATGTCGCGGCGCATCGAGGCGACCAGGGTGGCGTGGCGGGGTGAGCCGGGCGGGGGGCCGTCGAGGGCGTCCAGGGCCATGGCCACCCCGTTGACGTGGTCGAGGACCGAGCGGCGGACCGCCTCGGTGGGGTGGGCGGTGACCACCGGCACCACGTCCAGCTCGGCGAGCGCGGCGAGCAGCCGCTCCCTGCCGCCCTCCATATGCGCGGCGCGGGTGAAGAGGTCGTGGAAGGTTCCTGGGGAGGCGGGCCCTCCGGCCGGGACCGCCTGGATGCTCCGGATCACCTGGACCCGGTGCTCCAGCTCGGCCACGTTTACCAGCTGGAAGTAGAGGGAGAAGGCTCGGATCAGCCGGGTCGCCGTGCCCACGTCGATCTCGCCCAACTGGCGGTCGAGGGCATGGCTGACCGCCTCGTCGTGGTGGTCGCGCAGCTGCTTGGTCTTTGCCCGCACCTCTTCTTCGAGCACGAGGAGCGGCTCGCCCTCCTGCTCCGCGAGGGTCTCTCCCAGCAGGGTGCCGACCAGGCGCACGTTGCGCCGGAGGCGGCGCTCCGCGTCTGCCTCGGGGCTCGGAGGTAGGGGGTCAGGCTGTTCGGACACCTGCCAAGCATGCCGCCTCACCCGCCCCGCGCGCCATCTGCATAGTGTTGCCATGATGGACATCGCCACCCGGCGCCTCCGAAATCAGCGTCTGGCCGGCAATCCCCTGGGTTCCGCGGACGAGGTGGTGGGCTGGCTGGGCGCGGTGCGGGTGCAGGATTATCCGGCGGCCGTCAGCTCACCCGCGCCGAGCTTGGCTGCGCGTTGCACGCGTCGGGCATCGCCCCCGACGGCCAGCGGCTTCCCCACCTGATCCTGGCGGCGGAGCTGGACGCGCTGGTCGTCAGCGGTCCGCGCCGGGGGCGAGACTTCACCTACATGCTGATGGACGACCGCGTGCCCGCCGCGGCGCCGCTCGGTCCCGAGGAGGCGCTGCGGCGGCTGGCCGAGAGGTACTTCCGCAGCCGTGGGCCCGCACAGCTCCAGGACTTCGCGTGGTGGGCCGGCACCACCCTGACCGACGCGCGGAGGGGCGTCGCCGCGGCGGGTCAGAGCCTGGCATCCGAGGTGATCGACGGGAAGCCGTACTGGTTCGGTGATGTCGCCGCCGACACGGCCGCCGCCGCTGCTTCGGTCACCGCCCCCGCTGTCCCCGCCCCGCCGCGTCCGCGGATGTCGGGGGCCCCGGCTGCCCACCTGCTGCCGAACTTCGACGAGCTGACCGTGGCGTACCGCGACCGCTTCGCCGCCGATCATCCCGAGGGTAAGTTCGACCCCCGTCTCTTCGGATTCGGCAGCATCCTCAGCAACGCGCTGGTGCTCGGAGGCAGGGTCCGGGGCAGCTGGCGCCGCGCGGTCGGGCCGAAGTCGGTGCGCGTGCAGGTGCGCCTGCTCGACCCGCTGCGCCCCGCGGAGCGGGCCGCCGTGGACCGCGCCGCCGACCGGATGAGCCGGTTTCTCAAGCGTTCCGTCGAGATCGAGTGGGAGGGGCCGCGCGCGGGTTAGTGCCCGATGAAGCGGCGCCGGCGAGCGGGTCCCGCGCGCGGAGTGGCGGCGCCGGCAACCGGATCCGCGCGTGCGTTCACTCGCCTGTGTGGCTTGTCCTGGCACGGACCATCGTCCGGAGAACTGGCACCCCTCCCCCGCACCAAAGCGCGAGGGGGGATGCGGCCATCAGTATCGCACAACCACCCGGACATCGCAAGGGCTCGGACTAATGGATGGTGGTTCTTTGAACAAGGTCGGCATGGAACCACTTTCGAGTGGTGGTAAAGGCCTCCAGTGTTAAGCCGGTCATTACCTAACTACTTTCCGGACGATTGGGCGTGACGCCTAAAGGACTGCGGGCTGGCGACGTTCACGCTTGCCCCGACGGGCCACTCATCATCCCGGTCTGGCACTCGGCACGCGCTGCGTCGCTGCAGGTGAGGCGCTCCGCCCATAGCCGCGGAGACGCTCAAAGTCCGTCAGGGCCTCTTGCTCGCGCGCGCGCACCATCGTCGGAGAACTGGCACCCCTCCCCCGCACCGAGGCGAAGGGGGGGGTGCGAGCGTCAGTATCACCTGCCTCTCGGAGTAAGCAAAGGGCCGGAGGTCCTCCGCGGTGGGAGGCCTCCGGCCCTTCCGCTTGGTTCTCCTGGCTACGCCTTGGGGGTAGCGGGGTTGGAGTAGGTCTGATAGGGGACCGCCGGCTTATTCTCCGGCGCCCCGGGTGTGGCCGCGGCCTCCTCGCGAATGCTCCGGAACGAGAGGGCCCAGTAGATGACGCCGGCCACCACCATGCCGAGGAGCCAGCTGAGGTCACCGCCGCCAGTGGCGTTGGAGAGCGGGCCCTGGTAGGACGGGGTGTAGTAGAGGGCGTCGGTCCACATCAGTGCCGCGAACATGCCCACGACCAGGGCGATGATCGCCTTCCAGTTGATACCCCCGTCGCGCCAGTACAGCCCTCCGATCTTCTGCACGAGACCTGCGCCGTCGTACTGCCCCTTGCGCAGGAAGTAATCGACCATGAGGATGGCGAACCACGCGCCCAGCCAGACGAGGATGTAGTCGAGGAAGCCGGAGAGGTCGGTGTAGAGGTTGCCCTTGAAGATGACCAGGCCGGTGACCACGCCGCTCACCACGGTGTCGATGAGGATGCAGCTCCAACGCTTCAGCGGGATGCCGATGGCCTGCAGGGTCACACCCGACGAATACATGTCGATGGTGTTGATGGCGAACAGCTGCAGGATGGCGACGATCATGAAGGGCCAGAAGAACCAGTCCGCGTACGCCGTGAACGCCGACGGGATGCCGACCAGCTCCCTTCCCGACGCGACGTGGGCGGTCACCATGTAGGCGCAGACCCCGAGTAGCTCGAGGAGGACGGAGGGTATGGCGGCACCCAGGCTGGCCGACCAGAAGACCTTGGCCTTGCTCGTGTCCTTGGGCAGGTAACGCGAGTAGTCGGCCGCGTTCTCGGTCCAGCCGAGCCC
>PLXL01000005.1 GCA_003153215.1 Candidatus Dormiibacterota bacterium | reverse complement strand
CCTGCAGACGTGCCGACAAGTGCACGAGCATGGGAAGGGACCAAGCCCTAAAGCTGGACAAGCCGCTCTACCAGTCGAGGCGTGCAACCTAGGTCTGTTCGCCTTGAGGCTGGTACCGTCTCAGAGAGAAGATCGGCCTACCCAAGCACACGTTGGCCGGGTAGGCCCAGGCAGCGCCTCACGCACGGACCAACCTTGACTTCACGTCCAGACGCCACTCAACTCGTCAACCGCCAAGCGGAGCGGGAGACGGGGCTCGAAAGCGGCACGCCGCCGGGCAGCCTCCGGGCGTGTCCACCCTATCCCACAATCAGGGCGCTGATCGCGCCGCCGACACGAACTCGCCGGGTGCCGGGATCGCCGCAGCCGTGCGGCTCCGGCCGGAGCCCGAAGGCCGGCTGAGTACACTTCCCGGGTGCCAATCACCCGAGAACTTGTCGAGGACGTGGCGGCGTGGGCGGGCGAGTGGCTCGGCCACCGTCAGCGCACCCTCCGGATCCCAGGGGTGCAGTTCGCGATCGCCCATCAGGGAACCGTCGTGGCGACGGGCGCCCACGGGATGGCGGACCTGGGCGCGGGAGAGGCACTCAGCAATCGACACGCCTTCCACATTGCCTCTCACTCGAAAACATTCACGGCTACGGCGATCCTCCAGCTCGCCGAGATGGACCCTCCGTCGCTCCGACTGGACGACCGTCTGGTTCGGTACCTCCCCACCTCCCGCGCCGGGCTATCCCGGCTCGCTGACCTCACCATCAGCGACCTCCTCCATCACGGCTCGGGGATGACCCGCGATGGCGCCGATGGCGACTACTGGCAGCTCCAGCATCCCTTCCCCGACGCCGACGAGTTGCTTGACCTCCTGGAGCGAAGCGCGTCGCCCTACGCCGCCAATGACCGCTTCCATTACTCCAATATCGCGTACTCGCTGCTCGGCCGGGTGATCGAGCAAGCGGTGGGCTGCAGCTACGCCGAGTTCGTGCAGCGGTCGATCATCGACCGGCTCGGGCTCGCGGACACCGCCCCCGACTTCGACCCGCCCGGCTCGGGTCGCGCTTTCGCCACCGGCTACACCAGCGCCGACGACGGACGAGAGCGGATCCCCATCGACCACCTGGCCGCCAACGCGATGGCACCGGCGACGGGGTTCACCAGCACCGCCCAGGACCTCTGCCTGTACTTCAGTGCCCACTGCCTCGGCGACCATCGCCTCCTCAGCGATGACGCCAAGCGCCGCATGCAGCACGGTTGGTGGGCACCGCGCGAGCGGGAGCAGTACGGCCTCGGTCTGCAGCTCATGGACATCGGCGCACGCCGCCTGATCGGGCACTCCGGCGGCTACCCAGGGCACACCACCCGCACCTGGTGCGACCCGAAGGACCAGCTGGTCATCTCCGTGCTGTGCAACGCATCGGATGCCGCGGCGACCCCGCTGTGCAACGGCATCTTCCGCCTTGTGGAGCATCTGTCCCACCCTGACGACGGGATCCCCAGCCATGCGGACGACATCGACCTGCGAAGCTTCACCGGCCACTTCAACACCCTCTCCGGCGCCCACGACATCGCCCGCTTCGGCACGCGGCTGCTGGCCATTCCCACCGACGAGAACGACCCCACAGAGGTACTCGGCGAGCTGGTTGCTGAGGGCCAGGACACGGCCATGCTGGTGCGCGCCCACGACGGCTACGCGAGTGAGGGAGAGCAGTTTCGCTTCACCCGCGACGCAACCGGGAAGGTACTCTCGGTGCGCGCATTCTCGGGGATGACCGCCTACCCCGACGACGAGTACGTGCGTCGCTTCCTCGCCGGTGGGAGGGTGCGGGCACCGGCATAGCGGGAGGCTCGAGGGCATCGGCGAGAAGCAGGCGAGCTCTCCAGCTCCGGCGCGGGGGTGACCCCGCCGAGCAGGCGGGCCGATATTCCCCACCGCCCCCGCCCCGCAGCGTTGGGTACTGTTCAAGCTGGAGGATGAGCGGTCCCACGTGTCTCCAGAATGACCACCGAGGTGAACAGAATGCTGAGCCCAGATCGATTGGTGTGCCGTGACCGGACGACGGTGATCGATCGTCTCGAACGGCTTGGATCCTGACGAGAGTGGCGAGACTCGGCCCGGTCGCGCTGGTGGGCAGCGGGGAGTACCTCCCGGCGATGCTGGAGCTCGAGGCGGCGCTGATCTATCTCAACTAGCGATAATGGAACCTTATCGCTAGTTGACGACGGAGTGTCATCGCCAGCACTGGGCCGGAGCACGGTGCTGCTCTTACTTGAAAACAACCGCCATGTCACCGTAGACGCCATAGACATTCTCGAAGGTGCCCATGGGAACCCACTGATCCTGTCCGCCGTACCCGACACCAGGGCGACCCACCGGCAAGGGGTTGTCGATCAGGACCGAGTTGTTGTTGATCCCGACGATCAGCACCGCGTGTTCGTCCGGGCCCGCCCAGGGCCAAGTGTGGATTCCATTGGTCAGCCAGGTGGTGCCGTAGTCAACATGGAAGTCGATGGTGACCCACACCTCCACCGGATGGTTCTGATCGACGTAGTCGTAGACTGCAGTCGGAGTGATGTTCTCTCCGGCTGCGATCACATCGCCACCGAGCCTGTCGGCGGCATCGACAATTGCGCCATAGTAGGCGCCTGGCTCATAGCCAGCGGCGTCACCGCCGTTGGGCGGCCCCACGAAGTTCACCATAGGATCCGCTTGGGTGTATGCGGGACCGATTCCGGGAACGCTCTGATTGACCCCCTCAGCATTGAGTACCTGCTGCTGCGTGACGGAGATGCCTTCATGCGAGAGTGCCATCTCAAGGGAGGCCTCCTCACAGGTCATGCTGTAGATCTGGGCTGAGTAGGTGACCTGAGACACCAGCACGGTGGCATTGGAGAGGACGCTCGCGCTGCCCGTCACCGACTGGTAGGCGCTTCTCGTGCTCGCCCACATCGCCAGCCCGTAGGTTCCCGGGGCCCAATTGCTAGTGTCATAACTGTAGCTATCGTTGCTGCTCCAGCCTTGGGCCAACACCCAGACTGAACTGTATGACGCCTGGTACCAGTACTCGTAGCTCACCGTGCCCGGGCAACTGGAGCTGGCGGTGACAGTCAGCGGAGTTCCCTGGGTGACGGTGGTGGCGCCTAGGGTCAGGTTGGCTGACGTGCAGGGAGCTGCGGCTGCCGGGCCCGGCATTCCTTCCGGCTCGAAGAAACCGAAGACGTCAAGTACCGCATCGGCTGTGCCCTGATCGTTGTAGATGTTCGTCTCGCCCTCACTGTTCAGGCTAGTTATCACCAAGTTGGGCACAGTTTGATTGGCGCTGAAGTTGACATCTGAGGTTGTCGGGGTAGTCTGCTCGGGAACAACACTGAAGTAGCTGGGCTTCGCGGCGTTGGTTGAGGTCAAGTTGCCGACTATCGCGTTGGCGGTTGAGCTGATCCCGTCAACTCCCGCGAGCTGCTCCGACAGATAGCTATTCGCCCCAAGCGTTCCGGCGTCAAGCCTGGTGTCAAGCACTCTGATCGGGCTCATCGGATAGTAGAGGCTGGCATCAGTCAGATTGCTGGTGCCATCAGTGAAATAGCCCACCGCATC
>PLXL01000255.1:2960-3464 GCA_003153215.1 Candidatus Dormiibacterota bacterium | reverse complement strand
GTCGATCTCGAGGCCATCCTCGTCGACGACGGCTCCACCGACCGCACCTGGGAGCTGATGCAAGCCCGCGCCGACGCCGACCCCAGGGTTCGCGCCCTCCGCCATCAGGCCAACCAGGGCAAGGGCGCGGCGATTCGCACCGCCCTCCGGCAGGCCCGGGGCAAGGTCGTGCTGATTCAGGACGCCGACCTCGAGTACGACCCGGCCGACTACCCGCAGCTGCTCGCGCCCATCCAGGCCGGACGCGCCACGGTCGTCTACGGGTCGCGGGCGTTCACCAGCCACACCGCTTACTCCTACTGGTACGTGATGGGGAACCGGCTGGTCACCCTGGCCACCAATATCATCTACAACTGCTACCTCTCGGACATGGAGACCGGATACAAGGTCATGCCCCGGGAGGTCGCCCTCTCCCTCGACCTGCAGGCTCGCGGCTTCGAGCTGGAGCCCGAGATCACCGCCAAGCTGCTCCGCTCCGGTCACCGAATCTACGAGGTCCCGATC
>PLXL01000255.1:0-2934 GCA_003153215.1 Candidatus Dormiibacterota bacterium | reverse complement strand
GGGCGCCGGTCCTCTTCCTCGCCCTGGCGCTGGCGGCTATGTGGCCGGGACTCTTCACCGGTCACGACACCATCGTGGGCACGACCGGCGACCCCTCGTTCTCCATCTGGGCGCTGCAGTGGCTGCCCTTTGCCATCAGCCACCACCTCAACCCGCTGTTCACCGACTTTCTCCACTACCCGACGGGCGCCAACATGATGTGGAACGGCTCGATCCTCTTCCCGGCGCTGGTGCTGATGCCGGTCACCGTCCTCGCCGGGCCGATCGTCTCCTACAACGCGCTGGCCCTCCTGAGCATGTGGCTCTCCGGCTGGTGCGCCTTCCTGGCGATCCGCAGGTTCTCGCGGCGCTGGGTGTCGGCCGCAGTCGGAGGCCTCCTCTACGAGTTCAGCCCTTTCATGGCCAGCCAGATCACCGGCCACTCCCAGCTCTTCCCGGCCATGTTCCCTCCCCTGCTGGTGATCTTCGCCGTCGAGATCCTGGTCCGGCAGCGCCGCCGCCCCTGGCTGATCGGCGGACTCCTCGGGGTCGCCACGGCCGCTCAGCTCCTCACCGGCACGGAACTGCTTGCCATCTCGGCCCTGCTCTCCGTCCCGGCGCTCATCACCCTCGCCATCATCTTCCGAGCACAGCTCCGGGAGCGGCTCGGCTACGCGCTCCGGGCCGCGGAAGCCGCGCTGGTGGTGTTTGCAGTGCTGGCCGGGTACCCGATCTACTACCTCCTGGTCGGGCCCCAGCGCGTCTACGGGACCCTCCAGGGGGACGTTTACATGGCACGTCCCCAGGCCTTCGTGATCCCCAGCAAGCTCCAGCTCCTCGGCGGCCCCAGCGCCATCCACGACTCGAGCGTCTACATCGGCATCCCGCTCCTGCTCCTGCTGATCGCCGTCACCATCTGGATGCGCCGCCGGCCGGCCGTGGTGACGGCCGCCGTGACCGTCGCCTGCACCATGGTCCTGGCGCTGGGCGACTTCCTGACGATAGGGACAACGTCGACCGACATCCGGCTGCCCTGGCGGATCGCCATCAAGCTGCCGGTGCTCAACAACGTCCTGCCGGTCCGCCTGATGGTGGTCGCCTACCTCGCGCTGGCGGTGATCGTCGCCATCTTCCTCGACCGGGTGCTGGAGGCGCCGCGCTGGAAACGGGTCGGCGGTCTGGCGGTGGCCGCGGTGGCGCTCATACCGCTCATCCCCACGCTCCCGATCGAGTCCAGCCAGCTCGATGTCCCCGCCTTCTTCACCGACGGTCAGGCGCAGCGGCTCCCCCAGACGGGGTCGGTCCTGATGACCCCGTACGGGGTGTACCTGGTGGACTACCCTCCCGAGCTCTGGGAGGCGGTCTCGGACATGGCCTTCAAGACCCAGCTCGGGATCGTCTACACCCCGGGGCCCGGCGGCAGCATGGTCGGCCCCGAGATGGACCCCCTGGGCAAGGAGCTGAAAGCTGTCGGAGACTTCGGCAAGCCGGCGCCGGCCTCGATCCCGGCCTCACTCCGCGCGATCTACCTCGGCGACATGCGGGCCCACGGCGTGACCACCGTCATCGTCGGCCCCTCGGCAGGCGCGGCCCAGGTGGAGCGGCTGATGACCGAGCTGCTCGGCCGTCCCGGCGTCAGCACCGGCGGGGTCGTCGTCTGGTATGACGTCCCGGCGCTCGAGGGGTGACACCGCCCGGCTCCGGCGCAATCCCGACCTGAACCCGCGGGTGGGTCACACCTTATCCTCTCCTCCGATGGATCGGAGCCGGCTGTGGGCTGCCCTGCGCCGAGCCGTGCCGCCCCCCGGCATGGCCCTTCTCCGCCGCGCCCGCAACACGGCGCGCCGCCTCGAGAGCAACCACGTCAGCCGCCAGAGCTTTGACGCTCGGGCCCGGGCCGGCGACGTGGTGGCCTGCTACCGGCTCCTCCTCGGTCGAAAGCCCGATGAGCGCGGCTACCGGGCGTACGCGCTCTTGGTCAGGAAGCGCCACCTCACCATCGGTGAGCTGACCGGTTACTTCATGAGCAGTCCTGAATTCCAGGACAGGATGCGAAGGGCAGACGGACCTGAGCCACGGGGGCTGGCCCGCGTCGAACTACAGAATGGGATGCGGCTCTACGTCCGAAGTGACGACCCCGTCGGTGCCGAGATGAGCAGGGAAGGAGCGTATGAGACACACGTGACGGAGCAGATG
Organism: Candidatus Dormiibacterota bacterium; assembly: GCA_003153215.1. Taxonomy (GTDB): domain Bacteria; phylum Chloroflexota; class Dormibacteria; order Aeolococcales; family Aeolococcaceae; genus Changshengia. Next base: position 759 of record PLXL01000255.1, on the reverse strand, counting down.
CTGCGGCTGCTCCAGCCGGGGTCGGTCTTCGTCGACGTCGGAGCCTCGATCGGCTACTTCACGATCCTGGCAGCACGGGCAGTGGGCTCGGAGGGGAAGGTCATCGCCTGCGAACCCGGTCCGCAGAACCACACGGTGCTCCTGCTCAACACGGTGGTCAACAAAGTCGACAACGTGCTCATCGTGCCCTGCGCGATCAGCGACACCGCCGCAGTCGTAGCGTATCGCCACCTCGGCGGCGGCAACGGTGCGATCGCGGGTTTCGATGGGGCTCCGGAGAGCATCGGGACGGGGGACCTCGTCCAGGCTCGCAGTCTCGACGACATCCTCGAGGGCCAGCCGCGCGTCGACGTCATCAAGATTGACGTGGAGGGGGCGGAGGGACGGGTCATCGCCGGGGCCACCGAGACGCTGGGCAGGTGCGGCCCCACCCTCCTCTTCGAGTTCTCACCCCCCGGCCTCCAGGCCGTCTCGGGCGTGAGTGGTGAGGACTTCCTCCGCGGTCTCGCGGCTCTCCGCTACCGGTTCCGTGTCCTCGGGGGCGACAACCTCGTGACCATGACCGCTGACGAGGTGCTGGAGCGGTTCCGGCGCCAACCCGGCGATCACATCGACGTCATGGCTACGGCGTCGCGCTGACCCGGGTCGAGACGTGAGTCCCACCGCCACTCTCGCGCGCCACGGGAGCGCTCCCGCGGGAGCGGCTTACGTGGAGGTCGGCGCTCCCGGGTCTTCGCCAGGGCTCTGAGGGCTGGGACC
>PLXL01000051.1 GCA_003153215.1 Candidatus Dormiibacterota bacterium | reverse complement strand
GCGTTCTCGGTCCAGCCGAGCCCACCGGTGGAGACGATGAGCACGACGGCGGTCGTCCAGAGCCACCACGTCGTGCCCGCCTCGAGGCTGGCCCAGTGCACGTGGGGAAGGACGAGGATGGCCATNNNNCCGGCCTTGTTGAGGATCGCGTCGACGACGAAGACCACCAGGACGAGGCCGAGGATCTCGAAGCCGACTTGGGTGATCCAGTTGAACAAGGAGGGCAGCCGGTTGCCGTTGCGCCCGAAGGGAGCCCGGCTGACCATGAAGGCGGTGGTCCCGGCCAGCGGGCCCGGCAGGCTGGCGAAGCCGAGGAACATGTAGGCGAAGTTCCCGATCAGGATGGCCAGGACCGCCTGCGGGAAGGAGAGCCCGAAGGTGCAGATCAGGACGCCGTAGAAGAGGAACTCGACGTTCCACACGGCTCCCGACCAGAGCCAGAAGAGTCCCATCGGGCGCATCTTCCGGTCGGACTCCGGGATCAGATCGATGCCGCGCTGCTCCAGCTGGAACGCCTCGTACCCCTCCGAGGCCTCCAGCGGCGTGGCTGCCGCGCTCATGATCGGGTCACCGGTGCGACGGGTGCGGCGAGTTGGATGGCCACTGGCTGAGCCTCCCCATGAGATGTTTGACGCGTACTGTCGAGCCGTGATGACGCGCGCGGAGAGGGCATCCAACCTCTTGTCCTCCCTGCTTGCGCGGAAGTGTGACGCGACCGAGTGCCCTCTCGCTAGGGGCTGTCGTCAGTGCCCTGTCAGGGGCGTCTGGCGACCACGATCCGGGGCTCCGCGGGTCGCCCGGTTCCCCTCTCCGGCGCCGCTCCGGGACGCCAGCGGCGCAGTCTCAGCGCGTTGCCCACCACCGTCACCGAGCTGCAGGCCATGGCCAGCAGCCAGGGTGGGAGGGATGACGTCGAGCATGGCGACGGGTACCAGCACCAGGTTGTAGCCGGAGGCCCAGGCCAGGTTCTGGCGGATGATGCGGAGGGTGGCCCGCCACAGGGAGATGGCGTCGCCGACGCGGCCGATGTCGCCGTGCACCGACCGCCGGAGCGGCGCCGGTCCGGTACCTCAGTGCGCCCGCTCGTGAGATCACCACGAGGTGGGTGGTCGAGACCCACGACCCCTGAGGAAACGTGCTCGGTTTCACCGACTACGTCAACGCGCCCCAGCTCGCCCGGAAGCGCTGACTGCGCTTGCATCGGCTCCCCCTTCTGTCGCGCGCAACACGGCCACGGGGATCGGCCTCGCGGTCTTGGCCCGGTAGAGGTCGTAGCGTTTGCGGTTGACCACGTTCATGACCGCCAGAAGGCGCGCGTAGTCAGGGTCGTTGGGTCCGACGATCCGCGCCTCCGCCTCCACGTGCCGGCAGGCAACCTGCAGCTGCACCACGGAACTCGCCCTGATGTTGTCGAGCCAGGCGGGGTCGTGGTCGCCGCCGTAGTTGGAGGCGGCCACCACGTAGGAGCCGCCGTCACGGCCATAGACGAGAGCGGCGGTGCGCCGGAGACCGGTGCGGCGCCCGGTGGTGTGGAGGAGCAGGGCGGGCACGCCGATGACCCCGTGCCCCAGCCGGCCGGCGGTGCGCTGGTACAGCCAGCGGTGCACCCGGGGAACGAACGCCGGGCCGGTGCTCGTCCCCATCCATCCGTTGAGCGTCCGGGCGATCCGAGGGACACCGGGGTCTGCCACCTCTGTCACAGCTGCCTACGTTACCCGCCTTCCGCAGCGCGCTGGTGAGCCTCGTCGAGCGTTTGCGGCTTCCGGTGTAGCCGCCATGGACCACCCCGGAGCTGCTTGCCCACGCCGGCGGCGACCTGGAGCTGGCGGTCCAAGTGCGGTGCACCAGGTACGGCCCTGGGCCGCGCACTGGGTAGGGCTCAAGGTCCTGCCGGGGGTGGGTTGATGGTCCCAAACTACTTGTGCTACAATTCTACACGGTAACAACTCAGGACCGAGGGAACGACATGACAACGAACATCTTTGGTGAGCTCAACGGGGCTTCCTGGGCGACCAGCTCGGGGCGCGGCTGCAGTTCTTGCGGCTCGATCATCGAGGTCCGCGACGGCTTTGGCCTCAGTGAAGGCGTCTGCCCCGTCTGCCGCGGGGACCACAACGTGGAACTGACCGGGCGGCCCCTCGCCGTCCGTGCGGTCGCCGCACTGGGGGAGAGGGCCTCGCGCTCGATCGCAGCGATTCGCAGGGCCGCGTAGGGACCAGACCCATCGGGAGGGCTCGCTGGCGCTCACGCGCCGCGGGCTCGCCCCGCACTCCGTGGCGAGAGAGGGCGGCAGCTCCGATCAGCGCTCTGGTCGGGGCTCCTCCTCGCTCGGGGGAGTGCCGTGGCTGACCAGCCATGCGGTGGCGGCCTCCAGGTGCCGGCGGATCACCGCCTCGGCGGTGCCGGCTTCCCCGGACAGGAGCGCCTCGAGCACGTCGGCGTGCTCGGCCGTCAGGTCCTCTACAGTCGCGTAGTCGGTCTCGATGAGCTGGGCGAGGGAGAGCCGTATCTCCGCGGCGATGTCGCGGTGTACGGCGGCGAGCCGGCCGTTGCCCGCGCCATCGACGATGGCCCGGTGGAAGGCGAGGTCGGCCTCCACCAGGTCACGCCGGGGCGAGTCGCCGGTCAGCCGCCGCTCCGCCGCCAGCGCTCGCCGCGCCTCGTCGGGGACCGTGCGCTGGGCCGCCAGGCTGCGACCCGCCTGGATCTCGATCGCCGATCTCAGCTCGTAGACCTCGACGAGGTCCTGGCGCGTGAGCACCCGGACAAAGGCGCCGCGGTTGCGGGACTTGATCAGCAGCCCGCGCCGGGCCAGGCCGTCGAAGGCCGCCCGCAGGGTGTTGCGTCCGACGTCGTACTGCCGGGCCAGCTCGATCTCGCGCAGGTGCTCCCCCGGCTGGAACTCGCCGTCGAGCGTGCGCCGCTCGAGGTCATCCTCGAGGGCCTGAACGGTCGAGACCGTCCCCAAGCGGCGCAGAATCGCGGCCACGGTGTTGTATTGTGGTACAATTAGTCATCTTCTGCAAGGGTGGTGTGACTCTTCTCTTCTCCCGCGGCGGTGCGGCCTGCCTCGCCGCCGGGAGCGCCTCGCCCCTCGGGGTGTCCACCGCCCGACGGGCCGGGGCTCGCGTCGATCACCCACCGTGCCCTGCCGGACCGACCTCGCAGGGTGCGGAAGAACCCCCGACGGTCCTGCCGCCCCCATCCTCGGCGATGCGTGCGTCGCCTCCTGCGGTGGCTCGGTCGAATACCTGCAGGTATGCTCCCTCGCCTCCTCGTCGGCTCCTTCGCCTCACCGGTCTGGGAACGACATCCCTCGCCGGGGGTTCTTCAGCACCCTGCTGGTAGCATCGCTGCGCCGGACCATGCCCAGGAATGCGCGGACTGAGCAGTTGATGGGGCACCCTCGCATCGCGCTGAAGGAGCGGGAGGTGGCACGGCAGCGCCGGCGAGGCGGGTCGCTGGATGCCGCATGGCGGCAGGGACAGAGCGGGTGAGCGGCAGCGGTCAGAGTGCGCGGCTCGCGCGCGGGCAGCGGTCGTCCAGATGGACGCGGCTCTGGGTCGCCCGGGATGCCGAGCGAGGCGGAGCTCCCCGACTGCGCCTGCTCGCGCTGCTGGTGGTCATCGCCGTGGTGACCTGGCTGCTCCTACCGGTGCCGGCGCTCACCGCGGTCGTGCCCGCTGCCGGTTCCCGGCCGGCGGCGCAGCCGGGCCTCCCCTGGCTGTCCACAGCGGAGAGCCGGATGGTCGACCAATCGGGGCGCAGCGTCCTCCTCCACGGATTCGACGACGACGCGCTGCTCGAGTCGACGATGGACCCCGCCCCACTCGACGCCACCGACGCGTCGATCATGGAGGAGTCGGGCTTTGACGTGGTGCGGCTGCCGATCGCCTGGTCGCTGCTCGAGCCGGAGTGCGGCCAGTTCAGCACCGCCTACCTGGATCGGATCGCGAGCACGGTCGCGATGCTCAATGCGC
>PLXL01000148.1:724-4632 GCA_003153215.1 Candidatus Dormiibacterota bacterium | reverse complement strand
AAGTACAAGTTCTGCCACGGGGCCTAAGGCAACTCGGGGAACCCCTTCTCCAGCGGGCAGATTGGGTCAGCCGATGCAGGTGCGTAGGCACAGCGTTACGCGCGAGAAATGGCGGGCCGGTCAGGACAGGCCACAGAGCGCGACGAGCGACCCCGCCCGGCGCGGGCTCAGTCCCCGATCGCCACCTCGCGCAGGTGCTGCCAGAGCAGCTCCACGGCGGGGGTGTGCACGCCCTCGCGGCGGGCGGCGGTGAAGGCCTGCAGGATGGGTGGCCCGGGGCAGGGGAGCGCGGTCAGACGGCCGGCCACCAGGTCGGTCTCGACCAGTGCCCGCGGCATCACGGCGAACCCGAGCCCCGCCATCAGGGCGGGGACCAGCGCGCCCTCCTCCAGCTCGACCGACTCGGCCCCCTCGGCGTACTCCCCGAGCAGCTGGGCGGCGAGCAGCTGGGTCGCCGTTCCCCGCTCATGCTCCAGGTGTCGGTAGTCGCGCAGCTCCTTGGCGGGCTCCCTGCTGGCGGTGAGCGGGTGTCCCGGGGCGGCGACGAGCACCATCTCTGTGCGCTCCATGATCATCGCCTCGACCCCCGGGGTCTCGACCCTGGAGCCGGCGAAGATGATGTCCACCTCGCCGTCCTGGAGCATCGTGATCATCTCCCGGAAGCGCGCCAGCCGGAGGTGCAGCCCGAGCTGGGGGTGCTCGGTGACGAAGGGGGCCAGCCAGCCGGGCACCCGGTGGGCACCGACCACGTGGCCGGCGGCGATGGCGATCTCGCCCACTTCGGCGCTCAGATAGCTGACCCGCAGCTCGTCCACCAGGGCGACGTCATCGAAGATGCGGGTGGCGATGGGGCGAAGGGCCCGGCCGACATCGGTCAGGCGGACGTTGCGCCCCACCCGCTGGAAGAGGGGCAGCCCGAGCCGCTTCTCCAGGCGGTGGACGACGGTGCTCACCGACCCCTGAGAGATGCCGAGCGCCTCCGCTGCCTCGCTCACATGCTGCCGCTCGGCCACCGCGAGGAAGGTGTGGAGCTGGTCCAGGGTGACCTCCGGCCGTGGCCGGGCCGCCCAGCGGGCCCGCTGGGCCGCGCGCCGTTGCGGGTTGTCGTGCTCGGCGAGGGGGGGAAGCTCGAACATAGTTCTGCTCAGCAGAACGGAATCATACGACTCCCAGGCTTGATCATGTGGATTTCCCCTGCCACACTCGGCCCTGAACGGAATTTCACCCGGCCCACCGGTCGGGACACGCACGGAATGGAGGGGTACGCCCTGTGATCACGCGCCCATTGACTCGCGGCTGGAAGGATACGCTCGTTGGGCTGTCTGCGTTTGCGCTGATCAGCGTGATCGCAGGATGCGGTACCACGAGCGCCAGTGCCTCCACGCCGTCGGGGAGCGCGACCGCCTCTCGGTGCTCGTCGAATACGGTGCTCAGCGCGACCTGCGACACCAAGACGCAGTCGGCGGTGACCCTCACGGGTGCCGGCGCCAACTCGATTGAGCCGTTCTTCGAGACCGTCTTCTACGAGTACAACCAGAAGAATTCGCAGACCACCGTCACCTACTCGCCGGCCGGCTCCAGCGTGGGCGTGACCGACATCCAGCAGGGGACGGTCAACTTCGGGGACTCGGAGATCCCGATGACATCGTCGCAGCTGGCCGCGGCGACCGGCGGCACGGTGCTGCAGATCCCGGTCGACCTGGGCGGGGTCGCCATCAGCTACAACGTGCCCGGTGCGCCGGCCAACCTCAAGCTCGATGGGCCCACCCTGGCGGGCATCTTCGATGGGTCGATCACCAACTGGGACAGCCCCCTCATCGCCACCGTGTCCGAGGTCAGCAACCTGCCCAACCTGGCCATCAAGCCGGTGCATCGGGCGGACTCGTCGGGCCCCGGCTATGACCTCGACCAGTACCTGATCGACACCGCGCCCGCGTGGGTGACCGCGATCGGCACCTCGACGCCCTCGCGGACCTGGCCGCTCGCCACCGTGGGCATCGGCGAGCAGCTCAACACGGGCGTCGCCACCTACGTCAGTCAGACCAGCGGCTCCGTCGGCTTCGTCGAGTACGGCTACGCGCTCCAGAACGGCTTCGTCAACGCGGCCGTCCTGGATGCGGCGGGCTCCTACGTGGCCCCCAGCGAAGCGGCCATCGCCCTGGCGGGCGCGCAGGCGACCACCCTCAGCTCGACCGACTTCAACGTGGTCAACGAGCTGGGTGCCGGCGTCTACCCGCTGGCCAACTTCAGCTGGACGCTCGTGTACCAGAAGCAGTCGNNCGCCTGAACGCCGGGGAGACCGATGAGCTCTGACAGCACCGGGGTACTGCCCCGAGAGGGGGTGGCCATCAGCGGGGTGCGTGCAGCCCTGCTCCGGAAACGCACGCGCTTCGGGGAGCACGCCTACACCGCCTTCCGGTGGGGCGGCGCGGGACTCTTCGCCGCGGTGGTGGTAGCCCTGCTCCTCAGCATCGCCGGGAGCTCCAGCCAGGCGATCACGCACTCCGGTGTGGGGTTCCTCTGGTCGGGGACGTGGAATCCGGCCGCCGGTGAGTACGGCGCCGGCATCCTGGTCGTCGGCACGCTCCTGACCACCGCCGTCGCCATGGTGATCGTGGTGCCGATCGGCCTGGGGACCGCCGCCTTCCTCTCCGAGCTGGCACCGGGCTGGCTGGCCGGGCCGCTCTCGACGCTGATCGGCCTCCTGGCCGCCGTGCCAAGCATCGTGGTCGGCCTCTGGGGACTGATCGTGCTGACACCCATCTTCGCCAACCAGGTGGAGCCGTTCCTCGCCTCGATGCCCCTGCTCGGCTGGCTCTTCCGGGGTGAGGCGTACGGCCCCAGCATCCTGCTGGCGTCGGTGGTGCTCGCGGTGATGACCCTGCCGACCATGGTCGCCCTCAGCCGCACCGCCCTGGCCGCGGTCCCGGTCGCGGATCGGGAGGCCGCCCTCGCGCTGGGTGCGACGCGCTGGCAGGCGGTGCGCAAGGCGGTCATCCCAGCCGCGCGCTCGGGCATCCAGGCGGCCATCACCCTGGCGGTCGGCCGGGCCCTCGGCGAGAGCATCGCCGTGGCCATGGTCATCGGCAACCGTCCGGCCCTCCCCACCTCCCTGACCGCTCCGGGCGCGACCCTCGGGTCCGCGATCGTGAACCAATTCGCCGAGGCGTCGCCGGGGCTCGGCACCAGCTCGGTGATCGCTCTCGGCGCGGTCCTGCTCCTCCTCACCGTCGCCGTCAACGCCGGCGGCCGGGCCCTGCTGCGGAGCGGCGGTGGGCATCGCGTTGGAACCGCGGGAGCGCTGAGGTGAGCGTGGCCCTCGCGCCGAGCCGCCGTGACCTGGTGCGTACCGCCGCGCAGCGGTCGCTGACCCGGCGCCGGATCACGGGACGGATCGCCCAGGCCCTCTGCGCCGTCGCAGCGGTCGCATCGGTGGCACCGCTCGTGGCCCTGCTCTATTACACGATCAGCCGCGGCGCGAAGGTGCTCTCCTGGGGTTTCCTGGTCAACGCACCCACTCCGCCCGGCATCCCCGGGGGCGGGATCTCGACGGCCATCGTCGGGAGCGCTGAGATCGTCGGTCTGGCGCTGATCATCGCGATCCCCATCGCCCTGCTCGCCGCCCTCTTCCTCTTCGAGCGGAGCGGCCGGCTGGCTGTGGCCCTGCGCTTCAGCGCCGATGTGCTGACCGGGGTGCCCTCGATCATCATCGGGATCTTCGCGTACGCGCTCCTGGTCCTGCCCCTGCACGCCTTCTCCGACCTGGCGGCAGCCTTCGCGCTCGCGGTGCTGATGCTGCCGATCATGATCCGGGCCGACGAGGAGGCGATGCGGACCATCGCTCTCGACCTCTGGGAAGCCGGCATCGCCCTCGGGGCGCGCCGGGGCCGCGTCGCCCGGTCCGTCGT
>PLXL01000148.1:0-709 GCA_003153215.1 Candidatus Dormiibacterota bacterium | reverse complement strand
TGGTGCTGCTCGCCTTTGTCCTGCTGCTCAGCGTTGCCGCTAAGATCGCGGCGTGGCGCATCTCCCGGAGGGCCCGCTGAGATGTCCGGGGATGCCTTCGCGCGGGCCGAGCCCCTCACCCTAATGGCGGAGCAGCACGCGGCAGCCAACACCGCCGCGTCGGCGCTCACCCACGGACATCCGAGCTCGGCGACGCCGCCGGCAGTCACCCTGGAGGGGGTGCAGGTCTCCTTCGGCGACCACGTGGCGGTGCGGAATGTGACCCTCGCCATCCCCGCCCGCCAGGTGACCGCCCTGATCGGCCCCTCCGGGTGCGGCAAGACGACCCTGCTGCGGGCTGTGAATCGCCTCCACGATCACACGGCCGGCCGCGTCGACGGCTCCATCAAGCTGGGCGACATCGACGTGTACGGCGCGGACACTCGACCGGAGCTGATCCGGCGCCGGATCGGGATGGTCTTCCAGCGCCCCAACCCGTTCCCAGCCATGAGCGTCTTCGAGAACGTCGTCTCCGGCCTGCGCTTCAATGGCGTGCACGGCAGAGCCCTGCTCCGCGACGCCGCCGAGTCGGCACTGCGTCACGCCGCCCTCTGGGACACCGTCAAGGATCGGCTGCACCAGCCGGCCGTGCGCCTCTCCGGCGGACAGCAGCAGCGACTCTGCATCGCCCGCGCCCTCGCTGTAGAGCCGGACGTGCTGCTCATGGACG
>PLXL01000196.1 GCA_003153215.1 Candidatus Dormiibacterota bacterium | reverse complement strand
ACCCGCCCTGAGGTCATCAAGATCGACTCCAGCGTCACCAACCGCTGCCAGGAGGTCGAGGCCAAGGCTCTCATCTTCGAGTGCATCGCGCTCGCGGAGCAGATCGGCGCCGACATCGTGGCGGAGGGCATCGAGGAGCTGAGCGTCGCCGCCGAGTTGATGAAGCTGGGAGTCAACCGGGCGCAGGGCTTCCTGTTCGGCAAGCCCGAGTCGATCACCGGTCCGAGCCGCGAGCTCGAAGGGGAGCGCGCCGTGCTCCTGGCGATCGCCGCCACGCGCTGACCGAGCCCGGGGCGGGGTCGAGGAGCGACGGCCCCGCCCGGAAACGAAGGGGCCGCCGGAGCGCTGGCGATCAACGCCCCGGCGGCCGAGATCTCCCCTTCGGGGGGTTGCCTCTCCTCTGAGTATCTATCTGCTACGGGAAGCTAGAGAGCCGGGTTGGCGTTCTCAGCGAGCTGGAGAGCTTGCTGTGGGAACCAGGCGCCTGCTGCCGGGTCGGTGAAGACGGTGCCCGTCTGGAGGCTCCAGAGCGGGTCGAAAGTCTGGAAGGTGATGGCGGTGATCAGCGGCCAACCCGCGATGGGCGGGGTGTACTCAGCGTCGCTCCAGGTCCTCACACCACCGGCGGCATCGCACTGGCCGTCCGATTGGCCGGGGGTCTTGACCCAGAGGTAGGCGTCGAGCAGAGACGGCACGGTCTGGTAGCTGTCGAGCGCAGCAGGTATGCCGGCGGTGTTGGCCGTCGGCAGGATCCCGGTGCCCGAGTCCGGAGGGTTGCACCAGTTGCCGGCCTGCAGAGTGCTGATCACGCCGGAGTCCTGGTTGTCAGGTGGCGCGGCGTAGGTGGCCATGGCGTTCGGTCCAAGGCCGTTGCGGCTCGTGTCGATCACGAAGTGCGTGGTGGGCACCGTCGAGCCGAGCTGGTTCGCGTAGTTGGAGTCGAGCCCCTCGGTGTTGAGGGCTGCGTTGCTCTGGGTCTCACTCCAGACCCCGTACGGGCTCATCGCCACCCCGGTCCAACTGTTGGCGGGGCCGCCATTCCAGTACTGGTTGGGGCAGCCGCTGTAGGCGTAGGTGAGGCTGCCTCCGCCCAGGGCGATGCAGTCTGACACCCAGGTGCCGTAGTAGACGTTGTTGGTCGCCCACTGGTAGTTGGAGACATCAAGGAAGAAGCCCTGGGCGGCCTGGACATCTGCCGCGACCAGGGTACCGGCGATGGTGCCCACCGACACCCAGGCGCTGTGCCCGCCGTCGATGTAGACACTCGCATTGGGGTCGGTCTCCAGCTTGGTGACGCCGTAGGCGACGTCGGCCTCACGGGTGGCATCGGTGATGCCGGGGTTGGCCGCCTGGTAGGCCGCGCTGCAGTCGGTGGGCAGGTTGGCGAGCGCGTCCGGCTCGAGGATGACGACCGCCTTGGCGTTGCCCAAGCCCTTGGCCAGGGCTTTGATCCACGTGTCGTACGCGTGGTCGGAGGGCGCGCCACCCGCCGAGTACTCCGAGCAGTCCCGCCCGGGGATGTTGTAGGCGACGAAGATCGGGACTGCATGCTGAATGGCCGCCCCGAACAGAGCATCGCCGACCTGCTGCTGGACTTGGCGGTTGGCCTCCGGCGATCCGCGGTTACCGGGCAGGGCCGCCTCGGCGGAGGTCTCGCCGGTCAGCCACACCGCCTGCGGCGTGGCTTCCATGGCCGCGATCAGGCCTGCCTCCTTGAATTGTTGGCTGGCCAAGAGCTGCGCCACCTGCTGGAGCGATCCCTGCGCGGGTGGCGGAACGTAGAACCGCGTATTCGCCGGCAGAGTGCGCCCGCTCCCGGGGACCGACGGAGCCGCGGACGCCACGATGGGCATCGCACCCAGCGCGCCCACGACGACGGCGACCCCGGCAACGAATGTCGCTCGGCGCAAGAGATGACCACTGTGAACGTTCAAAGTCCTTCTCCTTCCCGCTTCCGCCCCTGGTGGCAGTCGCCGAGGAGGGGCAGCCCTCGGCGCGACGCCTTCGTGAAACGGTTTTCACGGTTGCGCGGTGCCCACGCTACCACCATGTACCGAAGGTTTCAATATGCGATTGCGAAGACGCCAGATTTGACAGCACGATTGGGACTGTGGGAGGATGAAAATGTTTTCATGACCCAGCAGCCTGAGCGCCTCCGGATCGGCGATGTCGCCAGGCTCGCCGGCGTTTCCAACGCGACCGTCTCCCGAGTGCTGAGCGGCTCGCCTCGTGTGAGGCCGGAGGCCCGGGAGCGGGTGCTTGCGGTGACCACCCGCTTCGGCTACCAGCCGAGCCACCTCGCCCGCCATCTGCGCAAGGGCCGGACAGATGTGGTGGGCGTGGTGGTGTCGGACATCGAGAACCCCCATTTCGCCTCCCTGGTCCGGGCCATCGAGGACGCCGTGTACCGGCGCGGCCGCCGGGTCCTCCTCTGCAACACCAGTGAGGATGCCGCCAAGGAGGCCTCCTACCTCGAGGTGCTGGCGGCCGAGCGAGTACTGGGTGTCCTCCTCTGCCCCTCTGACGAGAACGATCCGCAGATCGGGACCCTTCTCGATCTCGGCATCCCCGTCGTGGCCTTCGATCGATCGGTCACCGACCCGCGGGCCGATTCAGTCACGGTCGACAACCGCGGCGCGGCAAAGCAGGCCACCCAGCTCCTGGTCGACCTCGGGCACCGCCGCATCGGCTTCATAGCCGGGCTGCCGGGGATTCAGACCGCCGACGAGAGGCTGGCCGGGTACCTGGAAGTCGTCGGCGGCGCCGCGCTGGAGGCGGTCGTGCGCCAGGGGGACTTCAGCCTGGAGGGAGGCAGGAGAGCAACCGCCGAGCTCATCGCAGAACGTCCGGCGACAACGGCACTCCTGGTCGCCAACAACCAGATGACCCTGGGTGCGCTGGACGTGCTTCGGGAAGGGCGGATGCGGGTGCCGGACGACGTCGCCCTCGCGGCCTTCGACGACCCGCCGTGGGCGCGGCTGATCGACCCTCCGCTCACTGCCCTTGCGCAGCCACTCCGAACCATGGCCGACGCTGCCGTCGGTCTGCTCTTCGAGCGGCTCGCCGACCCGCGCCGCCAGCCCGCCCACCCTCGCTTCGACCTCGAGCTTCGCATCCGGCGCTCGTCGGGGGACGAAGTCTCCTCCTAGCCTGCCCGGCCGCCCCGCCCCTGCGTCCGGCCCGCCCGCGGCGGTGGAGCCGGGGCCGCAGAAGCCGTGCGTCGCCGGGATCAACCCCCGTCCTGCAGATGCCGGCGAAGACCTCGGCGCTGGGCTTGGGGCGACGCTCGAGGGTGGCCCGGTCGACCGCGACCAGCCCAAATTTCGCGCCGTACCCCTCCAGCCACTCGAAGTTGTCGAAGCCGGTCCAGTAGAGATAGCCGCGTACGTCGGCGCCGTCGCCGAGCGCCTCCACCACCGCCCGGAGGTGGTCGGCGAGGAACCCCGGACGCAGCTCGTCATCCTCGTCGGCGACGCCGTTCTCGGTGACCCACAGCGGCAGCCGCAGCTCCTCCCAGAGCGAGACCAGGGCCCGCCGCAGACCGGCGGCGTCGATGCTCCAGCCGAGGCTGCTGCGCGGCAGCGACGGATCCGGGTCGGGGCTGACGAAGAGGCCGGAGGAGGCGCGTCGGTCGAAGCGCACCCGTTCCTCGGTGTAGTAGTTGAGCCCCAGGTAGTCGAGGGAGCCGCGGGACTCGAGGAGGTGGGCGCCGGGCTGGCGGGCGGATGGATCTGGTGGCCTTCGTTGGTGGGATGGCCGAGTGTGGACGGGGTACACGTACCCGTCTTCTTCCTTCCCGGCTTCAGCGCAGCCGGGGTCTCCCATACCTCCCCCTCCGCCTCCCCCTCCGAACGAGGTTGGCCCCTGCGGCGAGAGATGAGGCAGAGGGAATTAGGGTCGCCTTGGCCGACGACGGCGGGGTCGAAGCGAGAGCACCCGTAGAGAGAAGGTCGGCCTGCCGAAATACGCAACTGCCGGGCCAACCGCTCAACTGCCAGGGCTACGCTTCAGCGACCCGGTGCCCGGTACTCCACGGTCTTGGTGACGGCGGCGTCGATCTCTTCAGGCGAGAGGAGGACGCGCACCGCAGTGCTTACGCCCCCTGAGGCGCTCATCGCAAGGCTCACGGCCGCCACGGTGGCGTTGTCCGGCAGGTCGACCACGACGA
>PLXL01000048.1 GCA_003153215.1 Candidatus Dormiibacterota bacterium | reverse complement strand
GCCGCAAGCAACCCCCTGTGTACGTCCACGCGAAGGTGGGCGTGATCGACGACGACTGGTTGATCGTTGGGTCAGCGAATCTCAATGAACACTCGCTGTTCAACGACACCGAGGTCAATCTCGTCACCGACGACGGAGTATTGGCGCGGAGTGTTCGCGAGCGCCTGTGGAGTGAACACCTAGGACAGGACTGCAAAGGTCGAGAGCCACTTGAGGTCATCGAGACACAATGGCGACGGTCGCTGAGTTCCGCACCCCCTTATGCCACCGCGCTTCGGCCCCTCCCTTCTGTTTCACGTCGGTCGTCGCGACTGCTCGGCCCGATAAAGGGTCTGCTGGTTGATGGGTGATTGGCGGGAGCGTTCCGTCCCACCCTCGCCCCGACAAGACGCTGACGACGCCGTCGAGGGAACCAGGTAGTCCGCCCGCCCAGCGGGGACAATCGAGGCGGCGCGTCCCTGTAGATCGGTTGTCGGGTAACGTCAATCTGATACACGCGAGCGTACAACTTTGTTTCCAGAGCGCTGGGCGCGCCAAATCAGCGGAGCCGGGCGACTGCGGAGGGCGCGGTCAGCGCAAGGGGACACCGCCCATGCGGGAGAGCGATCCGTCCGGGTCGCCGGGCTCAGCCCGCGAGGAAGTGGTTCTGCACCAGCCAGGTGTGGGCGACCGTCGACACCGTCTCGTTGTCGAGCTCGACGTCGACATCCAGGGCGAGCACGGTGGGGGTGTCCAGCTTGGCGGCCACTGGCGCCATCAGGGCCGCAATGGCCGGGTACTGCTGGAGCACGCTCTTGCGCACCAGCAGGCCGGCGTTGTCCGGCGGGAACAGATTCTTGTTGTCCTGAAGGACGTAGAGGTCGTCGGACTGGATCCCGGCGTCAGTGGTGAACACCTCGCCGGCGTCACACTGGCCGCTGCTCACCTCCTGTTCCGCGGTGCTGCCCACGGTCACGTAGTTGGCGTTGGCATACGACTGGTTGTACGTCTTCTCCAGTCCGGCCAGGCCGTCGGGCCTCGTGCGGAACTCGGCAAGGATGCAGATCGAGGTGCTGGGGTGGGAGGCCAGGTAGGTGCCGAATGCGCTCAGGGTGGTCCCGTAAGTGGCCTCCTCGGACGCCTTGATGGCGATGCCGTTGGTGTCGTCGAAGGGCGTGTCCGAAGTCCAGCAGACACCCCGGGGGGCGTCCTTCTGCTGGACGAAGTTGAAGGCCTGGGTCAGCTGGGTGGGGAACTGGCCGGTGCTGTAGCCGAGGTAGTCGGTCAGCTCAGTCCCGGTGTACTGCCAATACATGTCGATGGTGCCAGCGGTGAGCGCCGTGCCGATCGCCTTGTCCGACGCCGAGAAGGTGTCGGTGATGGTGAAGTCATGAGCCTGGAGCACCTGCTGGGTGATGCTGGCCAGCAGCTGCTCCTCGGCGAACGGCTTGAAGCCGATGGAGAGGTGGGCGCCGTCGCCACTCGTCCCGGACCCGGCGGGACAGGAGGTCGACGACGAGGTGCTGCTGCCGCCGCAGGCGGCCAGCGCAACCGGTGTGAGCATCACTCCGAGCGCGACGATCACTAGTCTCTTCAAGGTGTCTCCTCCAAGGCGGTCAGGTTGTAGCCGGGCGTGCCGGCTCGCGCGCTGCGGGGAACCACCGCCAGCTCGACCAGGGATAGCCCCCAGTCGGCGAGCAGGGCCAGCGCGGCGACCATCACCGCGCCCACGAAAACGATCCGGTCGGAGATGTTGATACCCGCGTCGATGACGTCGCCCAGGCCGCCTCCGCCGATGAAGGTGCCCAGCGTGGCGGTGCCGATGATCAGCACCAGCGAGGTGCGCAGCCCGGCGAAGATCAGGGGCGAGGCGAGCGGCAGCTGGATGCGCCGAAGCGCCTGCCACCGGGTCATTCCCATCCCCCGGGCGGCGAGGACGGCGTCGGGGTCGACCCCTTGGATGCCCACCATGGTGTTGCGAAGCACGGGGAGAGCGCTGTAAGCGATCAGGGCAATGATCACCGGGGTGACGCCGATGCCCAGAAACGAGTAGAGGATGGCGAGTACCCCGATGCCGGGGACCGCCTGCCCCAGGTTGGCGAGCGGGAGCACCAGCAGCCGGGGCGATCGCCCTCCAATGGCGAGCAGGGCTCCCAGCGGGACGCAGGTCACGGCCACCACCCCGAACGAGACCCCGGAGAGGAGCAGGTGACCGAGGAGCCGGCTGACCAGGAAGGGCCCGTTAAGGACCTGGGAGTCAGCGGGAGACCCTCCCAGAGTCAGGTACACGAGAAAGGACAGACCTAGGCCCGCCGCGATCGCGAGGGGCCGCAACAGGAGTCGGCGGCGGCGGGCGCCGGACCGCGGGCGCGGCTCGCCAGCAGCTGCGCCCGCCCCGGTCGGAGGCGCGCTCATCGTGACGCCTCCCGGATGGACTCGCTGTCGATCACGCCCAGCACAGTGTCGACGTCACGCACCGTCACCCGCCCGCCGTCGGCGCGCAGAATCGCGTCCAGAGCGTCCCGGAGGCTGGCGTCGGCCCTCACGCTCACGGTGGGAAGCCCGGAGCCGTTGGGCTGAGCCAGGCGAGCATCGCGAACGCGGAGCAACGCCAGGCGCCGCACCATGCGGCCCTCGCCGAGGAACTCGGCTACGAAAGCCGAGGCGGGGTGAGCGAGCAGCTCCACTGGACGGGCGTACTGCTCCAGCACACCGCCCTGGGAGAGGAGGGCAACGCGGTCTCCGATCCGAACGGCCTCGTCGATGTCGTGGGTGACGAAGACGATGGTCTTGTGGAGCACCTTCTGGAGACGGAGGAGCTCGTTCTGCAGGCGCACCCGCACCACGGGGTCGATGGCCCCGAAGGGCTCGTCCATCAGCAGGATGTCGGGGTCGGCGCCCAGCGCCCGAGCTACACCCACCCGCTGTCGCTCTCCCCCGCTGAGCTCGGCAGGCAGGCGCTGGGCGTAGTCGCCTGGCGGCAGGCCGACCAGTTCCAGCAACTCCTCGACACGCCCCGCGACACGGCGGCGACTCCACCGGGCCAAGCGCGGCACGGTGGCGATGTTCTCGGCGACCGTCTGATGGGGGAACAACCCGACCTGTTGGATGACATAGCCGATGCTGCGCCGCAGGGCGTTGACATCCATCGTGGCGGTGTCACGCCCGTCGATGGAGATGGCTCCCGACGTCGGCTCGATCAGCCGGTTGATCATTGTGAGGGAGGTGGTCTTGCCGCATCCCGAGGGGCCCGCGAGGACCACGATCTCACCCGAGGCCACCTCCAGGGATAGCTCGCCCACCGCGGTCACCCGCCCGTATCGCTTGCTGACGCGGTCGAAGGTGATCACCCCACGGCACCTCGAGCTGCGCCTCGGGAGAGGACGCGCTGGACGCCCGCCAAGACGCCGTCGGCGACCAGCCCGATGGCCGCAACGGGGATGACCCCGGCGAGAACCTGCACCAGTGTGCCGCTGCTGCGGCCCAGGGCTTCGAGGATCGGCTGGCCAAGGTCATCGGCGCCGACGGTGGCGCCGACCGTGGCAATCGCCACCACCATGACCGTCGCCTGGCGCAGCCCGCCGAGGATGGCCGGCGCGGCCAAGGGCAGCTCCACACGGGCCAATACCTGGGAGGGTCTCATCCCCATGCCGCGGGCGGCCTCGGTCACCGCCGGGTCGACCGCCCGAATCCCCGTCGAAGTGTTGCGAACCACGGGGAGCAGTGCGTAGAGGATCAGCCCGATGATCACCGGCGGGTTGCCCAGCCCCGCCCAGATCGAGAGAAGCCCGAACAGCGCGAAGCTCGGCACGGTGAGAAGAGTGCTGGTGACACCCAGGATCAGCGTCGAGAACCGCTCCGACCGGGCCGCGAACACCCCCAAGATCAGCCCGATCAGGGCCGCGGCCGCCATCGACATCGCCACGATCTCGATGTGGGTCGTAACCTGAGGACCCAAGGTGCCCCAGTTGTCAACGATGTAGGTGATGATGCTCACGCCCCGCCATCCCCACCATCGGCAGCCGGGCACGATCGCGTGAACCCGCCAGCCAGATGAGCGTTTAGGTTAGGGTAACTGTACCCGATCACCGGGGGCGTCGTGAGGTGGTTGAGGTGGCCGCGCATCGACATGCCCGCAACATCAGCTTCTGAGGATCCAGGACGTGCCCACGCAGCGATGATAAACGTGGTGGCGGTGTGGCAGTGTCGGGCTGCTGATACAGCGTATCCTGTGCGGCGTCAAGCCACCCCATTGGAGGGCTCAGAGGAAGACGTTCGCCAGCCACAGAAAGTGCGCCATGCGGGCGTCGAGGGCCTTTCTGAATACGCGCACCGCCCGCGCGGTGGCGTCTTNNCTTCCAAGCTGGATGTCGCGAGTTCGAGTCTCGTCTCCCGCTGTCCCGACCCGACTCCGAACTCGTTTCGAATACGCAACATCGGTTGCGGGAGACCCCCGGGAGGGGGCAATGATGGGGCTGGGAAAGGGGTCAGGAAAGACGCCAAGAAGGTCCTTGACGCACTTATTGAAACTTTCGCGTCAAGGAGCTCGTCATGCCCCAGAAACCGGTCCGGCGCCGCGCCGGCACCCGCTACACCCCGGCCACCCCGCCTGCCTTCAAACCCCGGCTCATCGCCGACTGGGCGGGCTGCAACGCCGCCGTTGCGGAGAGGGGGGATGTCATGTGGACAAAAGCTGTGCATCGCATCATATGAACAAGTACACTGCCTTTGCTCAAGAGAGAAGGAAAAGGTTGATTGGTGATGCTTCGGAGCTTCGGTTAAACAATGAACAATCCAAAGCGCCCCACCCTGTTGTTTATAACCGTTTTACTTCCCGTCTTTCTGCCTGTTCTTGCCGCCTGCGGCGCAACAAACAGCGTCAAGAATCCAAATAATTCGAACTCCACAGCAAATTCGACAACCACCAGTACGCCCGTTCCCGTGGCGAAAAACTGGTCGGCGCCCGTACTTATCTATGGAAACACCCCAGGTATCAGTGGCGCGCCCGATACTGTTTCTTGTTCAAGCGCCAGCGTCTGCGTAGTGGTGGATGAGGCAACGGCAGGATCGGGCGGAGGCAATGAAATTTCGTATACCGGCAGCACTTGGTCCTCACCAGTAGATATTAATGGAACCACGCAAATTCTATCCGTCTCCTGCCCTTCTGCCACCTTCTGTATGGCAGTAGATTCTATGGGCAATGCCCTCTCTTATGACGGCAGCACTTGGTCTTCTAAAGTAAATATTGAAGGAAGCAACTACTTCACCTACGTGTCCTGCCCTTCTGCCACCTTCTGTATGGCAGTAGATGACAGCGGCAATGCCTTCTCCTATACCGGCAGCACTTGGTCTTCTGCGGCAAATATTGATGTCAACGGCCTTGTTTCCGT
>PLXL01000102.1 GCA_003153215.1 Candidatus Dormiibacterota bacterium | reverse complement strand
GCACGTCTCCTCCGGGGTGGTCGCGATGCTGGTCGCCACCGTGCCGATCTGGATGGTCGCCCTCGCCCACGTCCGCGGTCTCCAGAGGGTGAGCCGGCTGGGCGCGGCGGGGCTGGTCGTCGGCCTGGTCGGGGTCGGGCTCATGCTCCGGCCCGGCAGCGTCGGCTCGGCGGCACCCGTCTGGCTCGCCTTCACGCTGATCTCGCCGGTCGCCTGGGCGGTGGGGTCGATCTACGCCCGGGGCGCGAGCATGCCGCGCCGGCCGCTGCTCGCAACCTCGATGGAGATGCTCTGCGGAGGGGCCGCGCTCTGCCTGATCGCCGGCCTGCTCGGCGAGTGGGGGCAGGTCCACCCGGCGGCGATCTCGGGGCTCTCGGTGGCGGCGTTCTTCTACCTGGTGATCCCCGGCTCGGTGATCGGCTACAGCGCCTACGTCTACCTGAACAGGAAGGTCTCACCCCAGGCGGCGTCCAGCTACGCGTACGTCAACCCACTGGTGGCGGTGGCACTCGGGTGGGGGTTCCTCGGTGAGAGCGTGACCGCCACGACCCTGGTCGCGGGGGCCCTGATCGTGATCGCGGTGGCCGTTCTCCTGGCGGGGGGGCGCCGCACCTCGGCGTCTGCTGCCGAGGCCAGCTGCATGGCGGGCGGCCAGCCCGAGGTGGCCTGACGTCCGGGGAGCGACCCGGTCTCGCCCGATGAGCACAATGGCCGGGTGACCTCTCGGCCGTCCCTCCCGGCCCACGATCCCGCCGCCGGCTCACCGCTCACGGGAGCGGCCCGGTCCCAGGGCGAGACGGCCCCCCGCCCGCCGCGCCAGCGTCTCATCGAGGGACGCTGGGGATGGCTGGACGTCCTCATCGTCGGACCGCTGGTGGCCAGCTCCATCTACTACTACGTGGGCATTCCCCTCGGCACCTGGCTGATCCTGCACAACCAGCCGGTGAAGGCAGCGCTGCTCCGGGGTTCCACGGCCTCGATGATCCTGACCGGGGCCGCGGTCCGCACCTCGGGGCTCAGCATCTGGGTGGCGCTGCTCGCCCCCCTCCCGATCACCATGTGCACCGACCCCTGCTTCTTCTATGGGGGCCGCCGCTACGGCCGGGCCCTCATCGACTTCCTCGGCCGCAACGACCCGAGGTGGAACCGGCGGTTGGCCCGGGGGGAGCGGATCTTTGCCCGCTGGGCCGGCTGGGCGGTCTTCCTCGCCCCGGTGATCTGGCTGCCCAACTCCGTCTTCTACTTCCTGGCGGGAGAGCCCAGGAAGATGCCCTTCTGGCAGTTCATCCTCCTGGACGCCGCCGGCGAGCTGGCCTTCATCGCCGAGATCGAGGCCCTGGGCTACTTCATCGGCAAGCCGGCCGAGGACGTCGCCAAGTCCCTCTCCAACTACAGCCTCCCGATCGTGATCGGGATGGTGGTCCTGGTCGTGCTCGTCTCCGTGGTGACCGGGGCTCGGCAGGCACGGACGGGTTCGGGTCCCGCCAGGTGACGGACCTCGCCGATTCGGCCACAATCTCTCCCGTGGCCGACAGCCCGCGGCAGTTCGTCCTCGGCGTGGACCTGGACGGCGTCTGCGCCGACTACTACCCGTTCATGCGCGGGGTGATCGCGGAGTGGCTNNCCCTCCGACGCCTCTCCAATCTCGGCATCCGGATCCGGATCATCACCCACCGCCTGGTCATCGAGCACTTCCACCGGATGGCGGTGGGCCAGACCGTCGAGTGGCTGGACCGTCACGGCATCCCTTACTGGGACCTCTGCTTCATGGGGGAGAAGGGGGCCGTCAACGCCGATCTCTACCTCGAGGACGGTCCGCACAACATCGAGGCGCTGCTGCGCGAGCAGCGGGACGTCATCGTCTTCAGCCACGCGGCCAACCGGCATCTCGAGGTGCCCGCCGGGGACCGTGCCCGCAACTGGGCGGAGGCGGAGCCACTCGTCGTCGCGCGCTTCCGCGAGTGGGAGCAGCGCGGCGGGGCGGCGGGGATGCGACGCCGCGCCTCGGATCGCGCCGCCGAGTGAGCGCGGAGACCGTCGAGGTCGACGGCCGGGACCTCGGGATCAGCAACGGCGACAAGCTCTTCTTCGCCGAGCGTGGGATCACCAAGCGGCAGCTCATCGACTACTACATCGCGGTCGGTGAGGGAGCCTTGACCGGCTGCTTCGACCGCCCCTCGGTNNGCCGACCTGCTGGTCATCGACTCGCTGGCGGCGCTCATCTGGTCGGTCAACCTGGGCTGCATCGACATCAATCCGTGGCCGGTGCGGAGCGGCGACACCGACCATCCGGACGAGCTGCGCGTCGACCTCGACCCNNCCGACGTCCCCTTCTCCGACATCCGCCGGGTCGCCCTGGTGGTGCGCGAGGTGCTCGAAGAGATGGGACTCCGCGGCTACCCCAAGACATCGGGGTCGCGGGGCATCCACATCAACGTTCGGATCGTCCCCGAGCACGGCTTCACCAAGGTCCGGCGAGCCGCCCTCGCGCTCGCCCGGGAGGTCGAGCGCCGCGCCCCGGCCCTCGCCACCAGCAAGTGGTGGAAGGAGGAGCGCCACGGCGTCTTCATCGACTACAACCAGAACGCCCGAGATCGCACCGTCGCCAGCGCCTACTCGGTGCGGCCCGTGCCCGATGCGCGGGTCTCCTGCCCGCTGGAGTGGGAAGAGGTGGCCGACGTCGAACCCGCCGACCTGACCGTGGAGACGGTGCCACGCCGATTCGCCCAGAGAGGTGACCCGGGNNGACGAGCGCGAGGGACTGGGCGACGCCCCCTGGCCGCCCCACTTCCCCAAGGGCGACGACGAGCCACGCCGGGTGGCACCGTCCCGCGCCCGCAAGAGCTGAGACCGAGGCCGGGCCGACCGCGGGCTACTCCGGCTACGACCCGCCGGCGAGGATGCGCGAGAGGGCGAAGGGGTGGGGCGGCAGGAGCTGGTCGTACCCGCATCCGGCCGCGGCCTTGTCGGGGCGCCAGCGCAGGAAGCGGGAGGCGTGGCGGAAGCGGTTGCCCTGGAGGTGGTCGAATGCCACCTCGCAGACCAGCTCGGGACGCACGGCCACCCAGTCCGCGTCCCGCCCCCTCGTCCATCGCGACGGCCCTCCGGGCGTGCGTCCCGCGCCGAAGGAGGTCCCTCCCTCCAGGGGCCGGAGCCGCACCAGCAGCTCGCGACGCT
>PLXL01000074.1 GCA_003153215.1 Candidatus Dormiibacterota bacterium | reverse complement strand
GAGATCGGAGACGCCGAAGATGCTGTCCGTCTCGTACGCCGCCACGACGGCGAATGACGCCTGCGCGATGTACGGGCCGCTCGCCACGAGTGTCCCCAACTCGCGCAGATGATCGCGGTCCCGAACCACGACGAAGTGCCACGGCTGCCGGTTCATCGAGCTCGCCGTCAGGCGCCCCGCCTCGACGATGCGGTCGATGAGGTCGTCGCCCACCTTCCTGTCCCGGTACTCGCGGATGGCGAGCACCGTCCGCACCGCATCGAAGACTCCGTCAGCCATGGCCATGTCCTCCAGTCGTGATCCGCGTCAGCCTAGCAGGAGCTGAACAGGGCCTTGCCGTCGGGCCGGGCAAGCCGAGATCGTCTCTACGAGCGCGAAGACGAAGTGACACCGCGCCGGGCAAACGGCCGGGGTCGGGGCCGACACCTATCAGGCGATCACCAGTTCGTTGGCCTGGCAGGACACATCGGATCGAAGAAGAAGTCAATACGCATCTTGCTCTCAGCTACAACCTCATGTGTGCGGCCTCGACCGCCGCGACCGCGTCGTCGGGACCGCTCAGAGCGACCTCGGCCGCGGAGCGACGACCGGACAGATAAAGCGCAAGTTCGGTGGCGTGGCCTGACAGGACCGCTGCAGGTTCAGATCCGAATAGTCGGCGTTTGCCATCGTCGCGGACCAGCTGGAGACCGAAAGGCCGCGTCTTGCGTGCAGCGCGGCGGGTGATGAACCCGCTCATTCGCCATGACAGCTCATCGAGATCCGGACGATCCGTGCGCGGCCCCATGCCGTTGGCTCGGCGCGCGTCCTCGTGATGGATGAAGTACTCGAATCCGTTGAACATGGTGCGGATGCCAGGAACCCGCCACGGGATCAAGGGCGCCCCGGCTCGCAGCCGGGCTACCAACTCTATCCATCCCCTCGCCTTCTCTACTGCCCGGCGCTCGTCCGGCCAGCGATGGAAATGCTCTCTGAGAACCAGGTGGGCGGCCAGGTCGGAGGTCGTCCACCCCTCACACAGCGTCGGTGCATCGGGGCCGAGTTCGATCAGGAGATCACAGAGTTCGCGACGCTCTCGGGCGTCGATCGGTTCAGCCACCTTTCCGACTATAAACCAACTGGTTGATTCGTCAACAATATGCGGCCGAGCCCAGACCCACCCCCGGGCGGCCTGGTGCGCGGCGAATCCGGCCCCGGCCGAGGGATGACGGAGCGCCGGTGAAGGGCTCATGTCCCACCCCGTCCGCCTTTGCCCGGGCGAAAGCCGCTGACGCCACCGCGAGCGCCGCCCGGTGCTGAGCGCCCAGCCGGGGCGGGCCGAGGGGTGCCCCCCCGAAGTTCGGTAGTCCGAGATTCTCTCTAGGTCGGCCTGGCATCGCGCCACGGAGGCGGTGTCTGGTGCGGTGCACTAGCCTTGGCAGCGATGAGGAATCAGGGCTACCTCTGGCGGCATGACGATGCGCCGATTGCAGACCTCGCGCGGACCCGGGCGGCACAGATTCGATCCCGCCGGAGGGCGCGGCGACTCCTGGTGCCACTGCTGCTAGTAGCTGCCGCCGCTTTCGGCCTCTCACTCCTCCTCCCGTGGCATCACCGCGTCGTGTACATAACGGAGACGTATGTCGCCGTTCGTGGGGCAAACGACGAGACATGGGTCGCGGCCGGCTCCGTCTTCTCCCTTGCACTGGCGGGCCTCTGCCTCTTCAGCCGCCGGCGCCTCCGCCTCGCCACGAGGTTCTTCTCGATCTTCGCTGACGGCGTGATGCTGGCGTGTTTGACCATCGACTACCTCGACTGGCAGATGTCTGCCGCGGCGGTAAATCCCAACGTGGCCGAACTGCAGTATCTCGGGCCCGGGTTCTACCTCGCCTTCGGCGGCACGACCCTGCTCATCGTCACCACTGTGCTGGTCTGGCGCCGCCTATAGGCAGCGCAAGGGCCCTAGACTGGTGCGTTGGCCCTTCGACGGCCCGGAGGCCATCGCCGCCCTGGGCGCACCCCGTCGGAGCCGTGCCCGGCTTAGTGGGCAAGCCGAGATTCTCTCGAATAGCCGTGAAGGGCACCCCCGCCCGGCCCGGTACTGGAGGCACAATGGCAACCCCCACTAGGAATGGGCGGGGCGGAGGATAGGCCAGTGGCGCGTGTGACGGCGAATGTAGCTGTCGTCTCGAACAACGGGCTGTGGTTTTGGGCTGCAGGTCGCTGGTGGCCTCTCTCGCCCGGGGCGCCGAATAAGCCTGGGTTCCGCGAGAGCAGGCTAAAGGGTCTGACCCTGGACTTCATTACGGCTGAGCAGCTGGCGGAGAATGGGGAGGCTCTTGCGCGGCTGATGCATAAGGAGAAGCTGTCTCTCGAAGCAGCTGAGGAGGAACTGGCCCAGTATTGGTTCGGGCACTCCACCGGCGTGGCCTACTTCGACGGAACGAAGGTGCGCATCGTTTGGCGGGAGGTGGAGGATGCGGGGTGGGTCGTTAACTCTCTCATACGACCACTCGCCACACTCGAAGCTATTCGCCGGTTCCTAGATGTTGATGGCACGACCATTACCTTCTATCAAAGCGACAAAGATGAAGGGTTCACTACTCGCGCATGCCAAGCCACGGAGCAGGTGGAGCTATTCCTGACCGCCATCACAGAGGCCAAGCCAACCGTCGAGATCAATGGAGATCCCAACGACGCGTACCTGTCGCGGGATGATAGTGGCCGTCGCGCACTCATGCGCCTTGCTAGAACAACGGGACTCAGGGCGGTCGCGGTTACCCAACAAGCTCCATCGCCCAGGGTGAGTTTATGTCCGGAGTGTAAGGCGCCCCTGCCACCGAAGGCTCACCAGTGCTCCTTTTGCAAGGCTTACATTGAGCGAGTCTGATCACAGCTCCTGGGTGGGTCACTC
Source organism: Candidatus Dormiibacterota bacterium (assembly GCA_003153215.1). Lineage (GTDB taxonomy): Bacteria > Chloroflexota > Dormibacteria > Aeolococcales > Aeolococcaceae > Changshengia. The sequence goes on along the minus strand of PLXL01000074.1, from coordinate 1,160 downwards.
AAGACCCTGACGCTGGTGGGGCTGGGTAGCCCGAGCTTATCTGTAGGGGTGTGTTCCCAGGCGCGGGCGACGGGCTAGGCTGTGGCCGAGATGAGGCCACCCTCGCGCGCGTGGCCCCGCAGCTCCCTAGTCTCGATCTTTCACTCCCGCCACGGGAAGGGCTCTCCGGAGCTGGTGAAGGATCTACTCGGCGGTCGCCTGTCGCGGGGTACCTGGGCAAGCCCCGGGGGGCGGTCCCCGGCGCGCTCGCCGAAGTCAATCAGGGCAATGTAGGGGACCATACACAATCAGAAACAGGATGACCGTGAAAAGAACCATGCCGAGAAACGCTAGCAGCCCCACTACTGCAACGACGGTGCACAACCACCGTCGGATGAGGGCCGCGTTCCGTGACGCGCACGCCAGCCATCTGACCGTCCCCCAGAAGACGACCAGGCCCGGCACGATGAGGGCCACATCGATCCAGTACAAGGCAGCGGCGAGGGCTGTCGGCGGCCCGCACCTGACTGTGCTTCCCAAGCCGATGGTCACCAACAACCAGAGGGTAACGATGACCACGTAGCTCGCGAGCGCCCGCGGGCCTTGGCTCAACGAGCGAAGCGCCCTACCCACGATGACAGGAGACCACGCTCGCCCCTCGTGGTGATTGGGAGACAACCGCAACGTTCTGGATGCGAGACAGAGCGCGCAACCGGCTGAAGGCGATGACGAGAAGGTCTACCCACCGCCACCCGCGCTGCAGGCGCAGGTGGAGTCGGCGCGCGCTGCGGCAGAGACGGCCGGCCACGTGGAGCAGGCAGTAGCGCAGGCGCTTGGGCTCCCAGCTCCNNCGGTCTGCTTGCCGCAGCCTCGCGGCCGCGAGGAACCGTCGGGGAGGCGGACGTCAGCGAGGCATGCTAGCGTCGGCGTGATGCCCTTCACCGCCCGCAACTCGGCCGAATTCGAGGCGCCGGCAGAGATGACCGCGGCGCCCGTGGTGCTGGCTCCCCTGGGAGGGCGCCTTCAGGTCCTCTTGGTCCGCCGTGACGACCCCCCCGACCCCGGCGCCTGGGCCCTTCCGGGCGGCTTCATGAGCCGCGACGAGCGTCCCGAGGAGACCGCCCAGCGCAAGCTCACGGAGAAGACCGGGGTGGGCGCCGTCTACCTGGAGCAGCTCCAGA
>PLXL01000285.1:7727-10529 GCA_003153215.1 Candidatus Dormiibacterota bacterium | reverse complement strand
AGCACGCTCGAGGGGTCGTACACCGACGGCGAGGGCGACTGGCAGACGCCGTGGAGCGACTTCATCCAGGGTGGGCTGGACGTCCCCTCCTCCCCCGGGACTCCGGCCTCGGCCCCCGCGACGAGCGCGGCCACGCCGAGCGCCAGTGCGATCGCGGGGCCGTAGCCGGCCGCCGCAGCGGCGTCGGAGCGGGTCGCGAAGCGGCCGGTCAGCCCCGCCGCAACGCGCGGCGTAGCAGCTGCCGCTCGTCGGGATCGGCGGCGCGGATGAGCCAGAGCGCGACCAGGTAGATGGCCCCGGCGACGAGCGTGAAGCCGACGGTCGCGATCTGCCCCTCGGGATGGACGAGCAAGAGGAAGCCTCCCATCAGCAGCGCGGGGGGCACGATCCGCCAGCTGAGCCGGAACACCGGGACGCTCACCCCGAGGTGCCGCAGCACGATCAGACCGATGACGACGAGGCCGATCTCGGTGGCGGCGGTGCTGGCGCTGGTAATCAGGTAGCCGGTACCCGGATGCAGGTGCTCGAAGACCGGGATGAGCACCGCGTTGAGGACGGCGTTGAGGACCAGGCCGGCTCCGACGATCCAGGCGTAGGTGCGCTGCCGGTCCATGGCGAGCAGGCCGGTCGCGTTGGCGTTGTCCGCGAACATGAAGACGATGGTCACCCCGAGCAGCCGCAGTGAGGGAGACGCCTGCGCGGGAAGGGTGAAGAGCGACGTGTACTGGTCGGCCAGCACGATCACGCCGATGGAGGCCGGCAGGCCGAGCGCGACCAGCGCCTTGAAGAACTTCTGGACCGCGATCACGAGCCGCTCCGGCGCCTCGCGGTGGTACACGGCGAGGAGTGGGAACACCACGGTGCGGAGCGCGAAGGGGATGACGAGCAGCGCCTGGAACGGCTTGTACGCGGCCTGGTACCAGCCCACCTCGCAGTAGCTGAGGCTGGTGAGGGTCGGGCAGGCGGTCGGGGTGGAGGGGCCGAAGTGCTGGAGGATGGGGACGTCGATCTGCCAGTACACCGTGGTGAAGACGTAGCTGACCGCGAGCGGCACGGTCATCAGCATCCAGGGGCGGATCAGGCCCCGCTCGAATCGCCACCGCGGCCGCCAGGCACCGGTCACCACCAGCGCCACCGCGAAGTACAGGGCGGCGGCGAGATAGCTGAAGGTGTAGGCCCAGATGAAGTAGGCGGTGCCCAGGTCCTTCAGAGCGCCGATCACCACCAGCACGAGCAGCAACAGGGCCTCCGGGATGATCTCGAAGGCCACGAACTTGACCCGCTGGAGCGCGTAGAAGCTGTTGCGCAGGAGGAGCTGGAGCCCGGAGCCGACCAGGAGCGCGGCCGAGGCGACGACCAGCGAGTGTAGCCCGACCAGCCAGAGGGCACCGGTGAGCACCAGGATGGCCAGGGCAAGCAGGGGGATCCGGAGCGACAGCATGTTGTCCAGGTACCGCCCCAGCTGCTCGGGGCGGCGGGCGCCCTCGCGCAGATAGAGGGTGCTCAGGCCCAGGTCCGCGATCACCGAGACGATCGCCCCGTAGGTGATGGCGGTCTGCATCTGACCGAATTCACCGGAGCCCAGGGAGTGGATGATCACGATGACCGAGCCGAGGGCCAGCACCCGGGAGGAGAGCTGGGCGGCCAGCATCATCAGCGAGTTGCGCACCCCGCGCAGCCCGCTCCCCGCCCGCAGCGCGCCGGGCACAGCCGGCTGGGCCGCGCCCGGAGGGACGCTCTCCGTCGGCGGAGACCCCTCGGGGTCTTCGAAGGCTGGCATCACAGGGTCCATCGGCCGGCCATTGTCGCCCGTGGAACGGGGTACGGTGCCGGAAGGGTTCACCGCGGCCCGCGCCGCCCGGCCCCGGTGATGCCGGTCAGGCGCTCCCGGCGAGGGGCAGCGCCGCTTCTCGACCCCGCCGCCGGCGCCGGCTGAGCCGCTCCCTCCGGCGCCGCCACTCCGCCTCCGGACCGCCGGCGTCGCGGACGGCGACCACGGCGAGCCGCCTCCGCCACCCGGCCCAGCTCGCGAGCACCGCCTCCGCCTCGGTGCAGACAGCGAGGGCTCCCTCGATCTCCCCCCGCCGTTCCAGGGCGATGGCCAGTCCGCGGGCGGCGGTGAGGTCCTCGGGATGGCGGCGCCAGAGCTCGCGGAGGACCGCGGTCTGGGACCCCGGGGTGTCGCGGCGGAGACGGCGAGCCAGCCGGTGGCCCGCAGGTCGTGACCAGGGCGATGCTGCGTCCTGGAAGGCGGTGGTGAGATGCGCCTCGGCGGCATCGGCCATCCCGACGGTCTCCAGATGGACGGCGAGCCGATAGCGGTCCGCCGGGTGCACCGGCTCCACGAGCTGCCCCGCCGCGTGGGCGGCGAGGCGTGACCCGAGCACCACGGTGGAGCAGAGGTCGAGCTGGTTGTGGCGGATGACCCCCTCCAGGACAGAGGGCGGTCCTCCGTCCAGCCATGCGCGGAAGCGCGCCGGCGCCTCCGCACCCGGAACATCGTCCTCCCGCACGAGGCCGAGCAGGGAGACCTCGGCCTGGCGGAGGGTGCAGGAACCGAGGCGCTCGCGGAAGAGCCGCCGCACCGGCCCCAGCAGATCGCAGTGGAGCGCCGGGCAGATGGCGTCCACCGGCCGCCGGTTGATGACGCAGCGGGCCCGCAGCACGGGGATGTCGAAGCCACGCCCGTTGTAGGTGAGCAGGACTCGCGAGGTCCCGACGCGGGCCGCGACGGCGTCCAGCATCTCCCCCTCGCCGTCGAGGTCGGCGAGCAGGTACTGGTCAACCTCCAGGAACCGTCCC
>PLXL01000285.1:7363-7669 GCA_003153215.1 Candidatus Dormiibacterota bacterium | reverse complement strand
CGACGAAGCCGAGAGCGCCGGCACGTTCGGCGGGGGGCGGCGGCGGCTCGGAACGGAAGACCCGCGGCGGGGGCAGCGGCCGCGAGAGGTCGACCAGACCGCCCATGGCGGCGAGACGCGCGCGGAGCGCGCTCACCGGGGTGGCGGCCGCGCCCGGCGGGCTCATCCCCTCACGCCGGCGCCACGGCGAGGCGCAGCAGCCGCAGGGCCGCCGCCCGGCGGTCACAGCCCGCCGGCGCCGGACCGACGCAGGACGGGCAGCCGGTGGCGCAGGAGCAGCCGGCGGCCAGGTCGATGGCCGACGCC
>PLXL01000285.1:2591-7344 GCA_003153215.1 Candidatus Dormiibacterota bacterium | reverse complement strand
TCCGGGCCTGCCTCTGTGCGCAGCTCGACATGGGTGCCCAGATCGCGCGGGTCGCACATGCACAGCAGGCAGGCCGCCGCGTGCAGGGCACGCGACGCACCCAGCAGGCCGGCCTCCTGCTCCGCCGGCGGCATGGCGCCGAGCATGGTGGGCCGGAAGGCGGCCCAGACCGCGGTGGTGTGGAGATCCTGCTCCGGAAGGTTGATCGGCCCCGACCCGACGTTCTCGTGCGTCAGGAACCGGACCTTCTTGTAGACGGTGGCGAGCCGGCTGACCCGGACCTCGCCATGACTGCGCAGCACCCTCNNGATGGGGTGGACGTAGGCGCGCTTCTCCTCCCAGTCCAGCCGCTCCACGTGGTACTGCCGCCCCTCGTGGAGGTAGATGGCGTCGTCGTGGACCAGCACCGGCGCGGAGAACTGGTCGACCTCGCCGATGACCCGCCCGTGGCTGCCGGGGCGCCCACCGCCGCTGCCGGCCCACGGGCCCTGCGGCCCCTGGCCCGGCCCCGCGGGGTCGCTGGAGGTGTCGATGATCACGACGTTGCCGGCGGCCGCGCGCCGCAGCGAGATCGCCTCCGCGGGGAAGGCGTCGGCGCTCCAGTGGTAGCGGCTCCCGCTCCGGTGGACCAGGCCGTCCTCCGCGAAACACTGGAGCAGCGACCCGGTCAGCTCGACCCCGGCGTTGCCGAAGCTCTCGCCCTCTGCGAAGGAGAGCTCAAAGGTGGCCGCCTGCAGGTGCGAGCCGAGCACCAGCAGGTTGTCGGGGTCGACCAGGCCGCGCTCCGGCGGGGTCTCCAGCAGGTACTCGGGGTGGCGCAGCAGGAACTGGTCGAGGGGCGCGTCGGAGGCGATGAAGACGCCGAGGGAGGCGGAGTCCCGCCGCCCGGCCCGGCCCAGCTGCTGCCAGGTGCTGGCCAGGGTGCCCGGGTAGCCGACCAGCACCGAGGCGTCGAGGCCGCCGATGTCGACGCCCAGCTCCAGGGCGTTGGTGGCGATGACAGCGCGGACGCTCCCGCCCCGCAGTCCCGCCTCGATGGCCCGCCGCTCGAGGGGCAGATAGCCTCCGCGGTAGCCGCGGATCGAGGGCGTCTGTCCCGGCCCTCCCGCCTCGAGCTGACGCAGATAGCTGAGCAGGACCTCCACCGAGCTGCGGCTGCGGCAGAAGCCGATGACCTGGAGGTCGAGGCGGAGCAGCTCTGCGATCAGCCGTCGAGCCTCCAGCACCGCTGACCGGCGCACCCCCAGGGTGGCGTCGCTGAGCGGCGGCGCCCAGAACCAGAGGTGACGCTCGGCGCGGGGCGCCCCGTTGCGGTCGATCACGCTGACCGGGCGTCCGAGCAGCCGCTCGGCCAGCTCTCCGGGGTTGCCGATCGTCGCCGAGCAGCAGATGACCGTGGGATTGCTGCCGTAGAAGCGGCAGATCCGGAGCAGCCGGCGCAGCACGTTGGCGAGGTGGGAGCCGAAGAGGCCCCGGTAGGCGTGCAGCTCGTCGATGACGATGTAGCGGAGCGACCGGAGCAGCCCGGCCCAACCGGTGTGGTGGGGCAGTATGCCGCTGTGCAGCATGTCCGGGTTGGTCACCACGATGTGCCCGCCCTCCCGGATGGCGCGGCGCAGCCCGGTGGGGGTGTCCCCGTCGAAGGTGGCGGCGCGGAGCCCGTCGCGGCGCTCGGGAGCCAGCTCCAGGACCAGGTCACGCAGCCCGGCGAGCTGGTCCTGGGCGAGGGCCTTGGTCGGGAAGAGCCAGAGGGAGCGGCTGTCCGGGTCGCGCAGCCAGGAGTCGAGGACCGGGACGACGAAGCCGAGGGTCTTGCCGCTGGCGGTCGGCGTGACCAGGGTCACGTCCCGGCCGTCCAAGGCCGCCTCGATCGCCTCCGCCTGGTGGGAGTAGGCGCGGTCCATGCCGCGCGCCGCGAGCGCCGCGACCAGCTCGGGATGGAGCCGCTCCGGCCAGGGCCGGAAGTCGGCCGGCTGGGCGGGCAAGATCACCTCGTGGGCCAGCCGCCTCTGCACCCAGGGCTGGCGACGGAGGTCGGCGATCCGCTCCCCGACGGAGGGAGCGAGGGCGATGGTCACGAAGCGGCAGCATAGCGAACAATCGTTCGGAAAACAACCGTTCGTGCCGCCCGCCTGGTCCCCCGGCCCCCTCCTAGGCCCCTTCGCCTCGGAGCAGCCGTGCCACCGCCCTGCGGAGCTCGGCGATGGACCCCTTGGTCACCACCTCCACCCCCCAGATCTGCCCGGCCTCGGACACCCGCGGGTCGGAGGAGACGTAGGCGGTGAAGAGGATGACCGGGATGCGGCTCAAGGACGGCTCCGAGCGCAATGCCAGGATCAGCTCGAGGCCGTCCATCGCGGGCATGCGCAGGTCGGTGACCACCAGCTCGGGGGGCCGGGCCAACGCCAGCTCCCAGGCGGCACCGCCGTCGGGCGCGGTCTCGACCTCGTAGCCGGCGGCGGTCAGGGCGAGCCGCAGTAGCTCGCGGATGTCCGCCTCGTCCTCCGCCACGAGGATGCGGTGGGTCACCTGCCTGTCCTCCATCAGCTCGCCGGCATGACGCCCACGCCGACCAGCCTGCCCACGCCGAAGGTCACTGCCGCGGCGCCGGCGGTGATGAGCAGCTGGCGGAGGGCGGCGCGCACCATCGAGCGTTCCGAGTAGTAGCCGATGGCGCAGCCGATGGCGGCGGCGGCCACCGCACCCAGGACGATGGAGACGAGCGCGGCTCCCCAGCCGGTGGCGAAGAACCACGGGATGAGCGGGATCACGGCCCCGATCGCAAAGCTGACAAACGACGACGCCGCGGCGCCGAACGGCGACCCGGTGCGCGAGGGGTCGATGCCCAGCTCCTCGTGGCTGTGCACCTGCAGGGCCACGTCCGGGTCGCGCATCAGCGCCTCGACGAAGTCCTCGGCGATCGCCCGGGGCACGCCCCTCCCCACGTACACAGCGACCAGCTCCCGCCGCTCGAGGTCAGGGTTGCGGCGCAGCTCCTCCCGCTCGACCGCCAGCTCGCGGTGGAACAGCTCTCTCTGAGCGGACATCGAGATGTACTCGCCCGCGGCCATCGAGATGGCCCCCGCCACCAGGCCGGCCATGCCGGCGAGGCGGACGAGACCGGAGGTCGGGCTGGCGCCCGCGACCCCGAGAATGAGCGAGACGTTGGTCAGCAGACCGTCGCTGACCCCGAAGACGGCCGCCCGGGCCGTCCCCCCCTGGATGTCGCGGTGGTGCTCGGGTTGCAGCTCGGGCACGCCGGCTCGCTCGCCCATCGGCTCCCCTTCGGCGGTGCTGGCCATCCCTGGATCACGCCCTCCGAACTCCTGCCACAAACACCGCGACTGTACACGCCACGGGCTTTCCCCGATGCGCCGGCGCCGTCCCGGTCCCAGACTCCGGCCCATGGATCAATCGGTCGGTCCCGGCCACGTCCTAGCCCTCGCCGTCACGGTGGCGGTCGTCGCCGGTCTGGTCCCGCTGGTCAGGCTGCGGCCGGGGCGCTGGGTCACGGTGGCCTCCTGGGTGCTCGCCTTCCTCCTCATCGCCAACGAGATCGCCTTCGAGATCGTCCAGTGGCAGGGCGGGCTGGGCGAGACCTACGTCGCCCACACCTGGACGGTCGGGTTCAGCCTCCCCCTCTACGTCTGCGACGTCGCGGCGTTCGTCGGCGGCGTGGCCCTGGTCACGCGGCGGCCCATCCTGGTCGAGATCACCTGGTTCTGGGGGCTGGCCGGCACCATCCAGGGGCTGCTCACCCCCGACCACCCCATCTTCTTCCCCTCCTACGACTGGCTCGAGTTCTACACCGACCACATCGGGGTGATCCTCGCCGCCAGCTGGCTGGTGATCGGCCTCGGCCTCCACCCCCGGCCCCGAGCCGCTTTCCGGGTGATCGCCATCACGGTCGTCTTCTTCGTCCTGGTGGGAGTGGTGGACCTCGCGACCGGGGGCGACTACGACTACCTGCACACCCAGCACCCACCCGGCCTGCTCGCCCCGCTCGGGCCGTGGCCGTGGTATCTGGTCGGCGCCACCGGGGTGGCGCTCGTCTCCATCCTCATCCTCGACCTGCCCTTCTGGCCGGAGCGCCGCCGGGCGAGGCGGGGAGGCGGCGCGGACCGCGGCGGGACCGCGGCGGCCGTCCGGCAGCGGACCGCGCCCTCCCGCTGACGTGCCACGATCGCACCTTCATGGACACGACCCCGCGACCGCGCGGACCATCGGGCTCCGCCCTCCTGGCCGGCACCCCCGAGGCCGAGGCGTACTGCCGCAGCCTGGCCCCGGCGGTCTTCCCTGACGGGGTGCCCTCTCCTGAGCTGGCCGCCCGCGTCGCCGACGCCATCTGGCGCCACCTCCGCGACCATCCCGGTCTCGAGCCGGTGGTCTGGGATCCGGACGACGCCTCCGCCCAGCGGATCAGCGCCGCCTTCCAGCGCGACGGGCTCGCCGCCGCCTTCAACGAGGCGGCGACCGGGGAACGGGCCGTCGCTGAGCCCCGGCTCCGGGTCACCTCCTACCGCGAGGAGCTCCTGCCCTGATGTCGGGCATGGCGGTAGCGCGCCCCTCTCCCCCTACGCCGAGACCCGGGGCTGCTCCATCTCGGCGATGACCGCGTCCGCCACCTGGGACGTGCCCACCGCGGTGGGGTCGTCGCGCTGCGGCTTCATGTCATAGGTGACCGATTCTCCGCGGGCGATGACCGCGGCCAGGCCGCGCTCCAGCCGCTCGGCGGCCTCGGTCTCACCCAGGT
>PLXL01000285.1:0-2569 GCA_003153215.1 Candidatus Dormiibacterota bacterium | reverse complement strand
TGCATGCACATGTTGTCGACGATCCGATCCTCGAACTCCAGGTCGGGGAACTCCTGGGCGACCTCCTGGGCGACCCGCAACCAGAGACCGTCCGTGTACTTCATGATGTTGGCCTTGTGGACGGCCGTGACCTTGTGCCGACCGTTTGCCTTGGCCCAGGCGAAGGCGAAGCGAAAGACGCGCTGGGTGCCGAACACGGAGATCGGCTTGATGCTGATGCCGGAGTCGGGCCGGATGGTCCGGCCCCCCAGCTCGCCGATCGTCTCGATGAGCTTGAGAGTCTCCGGCTCCCCCTCCTCGAACTCGATCCCGGCGTAGAGGTCCTCGGTGTTCTCGCGGATGATCACCAGGTCGATGTCCTGGTAGCGGCTGCGGACACCCGGGTACGACTTGCAGGGGCGGACCAGGGCGTAGAGGTCCAGATCCCGGCGCAGCGCGACGTTGACGCTCCGCATGCCCTTGCCCACCGGCGTGGTGAGGGGGCCCTTGATGGCGACCCGGTTCTTGCGGATCGAGGCGAGCACGTGGGGCGGCATGGGCTCGCCGTACTTCTCGATGACGTCGAGGCCGGCGTCGTGGACCTCCCACTCGATGTCCGCCCCGGATGCGTCGATGACCCGGCGCGCCGCGGCGCTGACTTCGTGGCCGATGCCGTCGCCGGGGATGAGGGTGACCGTGTGCCGCGCCATGCTCTCCTCCTAGTGTGTGCCAGCGAGTGTGCCACGTCGCTCCCAGGGCACGGTCAGCGGTGGGGGCGGTGAACACGGTGCCCTCGGCGACCGCGGGCCTCGCCGCCTGGTACGCGGCCGGAGGCCGTCACGTCCTGCCCTGGCGGCGGACCCGCGACCCCTGGGCCGTGCTGGTGAGCGAGGTGATGCTCCAGCAGACCCCCGTGGCCCGGGTCCTCTCCCGCTGGAGCCGCTTCCTCGAGCGCTGGCCCACCCCGGAGAGCTGCGCCGCAGCCTCCCTCGACGAGGTGCTCCGGGAATGGGACGGTCTCGGCTACCCGCGACGGGCGGCCGCCCTCTGGTGCTCGGCGACGATGATCGCGGCGGGTGGCTGGCCGTCCGACGAGACAGGGCTGCGGAGCCTCCCCGGGGTCGGGCCGTACACGGCCCGTGCCCTCCTCTGCCTCGCCTTCGACCGGCCCGGAGCGCCCGCCCGCGACGTCAACCTCGGGCGGGTGGCCGCCCGCTGCTACCTCGGCGTGGAGACGGCTCCGGGCGCTCGCCTGGACGCGGCCCTCGAGACGCATCGCCCGGCGTCGATGTCCTGGCGCGATTACACCCTGGCGCTCTTCGACGTCGGTGCCCTGCTCTGCCGGCGGCGGAGCGCCGCCTGCGAGCGCTGCCCGCTCGCCCCGGGCTGCGCGTCACGTGCCCGCCTCGCGGACGGGGTGGAGGCCCCCCCCCGCAAGCAGGCACCCTACCCCGGGAGCATGCGCCAGCTCCGGGGCGCCATCCTCCGCGCCATGCTCGCCCGGCCGGACCAGAGCGTCGCCGCGCTGGAGCGAGCCGTCGCCGCTCTCCCGGCGGCGGCGCGGCCCGGGGCGGTGGTGGAAGCATTGGCCGCCCTCCGCCGCGAGGGGCTGGTAACGGCCTGACTCGCCAGAATGGCCATATGGCGACGATCTCCCCCTACCTGGACGCCATCCGCGACGAGCTGCTGGCGCGGCCCAGCCTGAGCTTCGCCCCCGACCGCGACCTCCCCGGGGCACCGGCGCGCCACGCCGAGGCCGGCTCGGGGCCGCGGATCCTCTTCGTCGGCTTCCCCTCCGACTACTCGCTGGCGTTCCTCCTCGGCCTGCTCCAGCTGGATGTCCACGTCTGCGGGATCGTCACCTCCCCCGGCGCCCACCCGGCCATCCTCGGGGACAACGCCCTGAGCCGGATCGCCGATCACCTCGGCGTCCCCCTGCTCCGCGCCTGGCGGATCAATGACGACCACAGCCGGATCGACATCGCGGCGCTGCGACCCGACGCGGCGGTCATGGCCAGCTTCAATCAGATCGTCAACGCCCCCACCTTGCGCATCCCCCATCACGGCTTCATCAACATCCACCCCTCGCTGCTGCCCCAGTATCGGGGGCCGGAGCCGGTCTATTGGGTCATCGCCGACGGGGTGCCGCGGACCGGCATCAGCCTGCATCGGGCGGTCCCCAAGGTCGATGCGGGGCCCATCCTCGCCCAGGCCGAGATCGCCGTCGACCCCCGTGACACCTCCGGCACCCTGACCCGGCGGCTGGTCGGGGCCGGCCTGCCGCTGCTGGGCAGGGCGGTGACCGCGCTGCTCGAGGACGCCCCGGGGACCCAGCCCGACCTCCACGCGGGCAGCTACCGCCCGTCGGTCGGCCACCGCCGCCTGGATGAGGCCCCGACCGCCGAGGCGGCCGAGCGGATGGTGCGCGCCGGGGTGCCCAACATGCCCGCCTGGACGCGGGTCGCCGGAGAGGCCATGTACGTCCTGGCGGCGCAGTTACGCGATGCCGGGGCGCCCGGGCCGGACCGGGCGCCGCTCATCTCCATCCCGGACGGCGACCTGGCGCTGCTCACCGTCTCCCCAAGCTGCC
>PLXL01000091.1 GCA_003153215.1 Candidatus Dormiibacterota bacterium | reverse complement strand
CGCTCCAGCTTCTCGGCGAGGAGTCGCGGGATCTCGGTCCCCCGCCACTCGCGAAGGGTGTAGCTGGGACTCCCCGGACCGGAGAAGACGTAGTCCGCCTCGTGGATGCGGCTGTAGGCGGCTTCCTTCTCGACCTCGGAGGCGGTCTCGGCGCGGCGCAGGCTGGCCAGCGCGAGAGGGTGCACGATGCTGCGCTGGAAGTACTCCTGGGCCTTGGCGACCAGCTCGTCGGCGTTCTCCTGGAAGCCGAAGGGCGTATCGATGAGCGCGGCACGGGCGCCCTCGCCGCCCACCTGCTCGATCAGCTCGCGGTGGACCGGCGCCATGGTAGGGGCTGTCTCCCCCGAGCCCATGATGCAGAGGATGCGAGCGGCCGTCACCGCACCCATCCTACGCATCGCGGACGGCCGGTCGGGAGCGTGGTGGACGATCGCGCAGCCCGCCAATGTGCAGCGGGGTCAGGACTCCCGGAGCCTCTCCTCGTTCCCGGTCCCGGAGTAGCGGCGCTCCATGGCGGCGATGCGCTGGACGTTGACGGCCTCCTCGGGGTCGATGCCGGTCGTGCCGAGGAAGGATTCGACGATCGCCTGGGCTGCGTCCGCGGTGGCGTCGGAGAGGGCGATGGCGAGCACGTTGGCGCCATTCCACCGGCGGGCGCCGCCGGCGGTCTCGGCGTCCTTGCAGAGCGCCGCGCGGATGCCGGGAACCTTGTTGGCGGCGATGCTGACCCCGGTCCCGGTCCAGCAGCAGACGACACCGGCCTCAGCCACNNGGCGATGGCGTCGGGGATGGGATGGCGGGTGTCGCTGCCGACGGCGATCCGGCGAGAGGTGGGCATGGCCGGGATGGTACGCGGAGAGAGGGGGTCAGCCCTGGTACATTTCGCCGATCGTGGGTGAGCGGCAGTACCACCTCCAGGTGGAGGCCGGCGAGATCGGCGAGTACGTGCTGCTCCCCGGCGATCCAGGGCGGTGCGCGCGAATCGCGGCGCACCTGGACGGCGCCCGGCAGGTGGCCGCCAACCGCGAGTACATCACCTACACCGGGAAGCTGGACGGGGTCACGGTCAGCGTCACCTCCACCGGGATCGGGGGCCCCTCGACCGCGATCGCGGTGGAGGAGCTGGTCCGGGTCGGAGCCCGAACCCTGGTGCGGATCGGGAGCTGTGGTGCCCTCGACCCCGGGCTGCGCTTCGGNNTACGCCCCGGCCGGCTTCCCCGCCGTCGCCGACATCGACGTGGTGCAGGCCCTCCGCGCAGAGGCGGGGGCGGCCGGCCACCGCTTCCGGGTCGGCATCGTGCTCACCAACGACGCCTTCTATGCGGAGATGGCGCCCGAGACCTTCCCGATGGAGGGGATCATCCGGGCCCGTTGGGACGCCTGGGCCCGCGCCGGCTGCCTGGCGGCGGAGATGGAGACGGCCACCCTGCTCACCGTCGCCGCCGTGCGCCGGGTGCGGGCGGGGGCCGTGCTCGCGGTCATCGACAGCGCCTCCGATGGTGTCACCGGGTTGCCGGATCCGAGCCGCCTCCCCATCGACGCCGCCATCGACACCGCGGTGGGCGGGCTCCGACGGCTGATCGCCCTCGACGGGGCCGGCGTCGTCGGGGGCGGCCCAGCCGAACCCTGACGAGCGCCCGGCGAGGCTGCGGGGAGGCCACAGACGCCGTATCCACCCCCTCAACCCGGCTCGGGCGGCGGGATACTGACCGACACCCGCGGGTGGCAGCGATCGCGGCGCTGTCCCCGACCCCGCCGCCCGCCGGGCACGCGCACGCGCACGTCATGGGTCCGTGATCAACGGGGGCCTCACCGTCACCGGGGCGCGTGTAGGCTGGGTCACGATCATCAACAAGCCACAGACCCGCAGGTGCGTGTCGTGATCCGCCTAGTCATCGTCGACGACAACTCCATGGTGCTTGGCGCCCTGCGCGCCCTGTTCGAGACCACCACGGATTTCTCGGTCGTCGGTGAGGGCGCCGACGGCGCCGAGGCGATCGCCGCTGCTCGCGAGACCGGGGCGGACGCGGTCCTGATGGACCTGTCGATGCCCAGGATGGACGGCATCGAGGCCTGCCGGCGCCTGGCCGTGGAGTGCCCCACCACCAAGGTGATCATCTACAGCGCGCTCGGGGGCGAGAGGCGGATGGCAGCCGCCATGGCCGCAGGAGCCGCCGCCTTCATCGGCAAGGACCTGGCCCCGGAGGAGCTGCTTAGTCGCGTCCGGTCGATCGCGGCGGCGGAGGCATCGTCGTTGCCCTCCCGCCCCGCCGAGCCGGTTGCGCATGTCGAGGCCGGGTCAGGTGCGGGCGCCTCGCCGGCGCCACAGCAACGCGCTCAGCCGGACCCCGCCCTCGAGTGGCCCCCGAAGACGCGAGCCCCCACGACCAGCGCCCCGGGGAAGCCTGGTCTGACCATCGGGGTCCTGGCCCCCCTGCTGGGAGGCGGATACATGACCAAGCTGATGTCGGGCATCGGCGCAGCGGCTGACGCCGCGGGGGCGCGGCTGATCGCCATCCAGACCCTGGACCCCGGCGGGCTGTGGCCCGGCGAACACGCGCTCGCGGAGGTGGCGGGCCGTGTGCCGATCCGGGATCTTCGCGTCAGCTGGGACCGGGTGGACGGTTTCCTCGTCGTCATCACGGCGGTGGAAAGACGGTTCCTCGATGTCGCTGCCGCGGCGGGAAAGCCGACGGTTGTGGTGAGCGAGGACATCCACGGCTTCCTCGGGCCCACCGTCCAGGCGGACAATCGTAGCGGGACCATGCAGGCGGTGGCCCACCTGATCATGCACGGCCACCGCCGGATCGCGTTTGCCGGCTACCAGTCTCAGAGCGACATCAGGGAGCGCCTGGATGGCTACCGCGACGCGCTGACCGCCCACGGTATCGAACCCGACGACTCCCTGGTCTTCGCAGCGTCGGACAACGTGGAGAGCGGAGGAGAGGTTGCAGCGCGGAGCATGCTCGCCGCCGGCCTCCCCTCGACTGCCGTGATGGCGGCCACCGACTTCAACGCCATCGGCATCATGAAGGTGCTCTCGGAGGCGGGGCTCAGCCTGCCTCATGACCAAGCCGTGGTCGGCTTTGATGGCGTGCCTGCGGGGTTGTCGACGCGCCCCACCCTCTCGACGGTCCACCAGAACCTGCCCGAGATCGGGCGCCTCGCCGTCGACCTCCTCACCCAGTCTCTCGATGGTCGCAAGGTTGCCCCCGGGCGGCATCCGGTGCCGACCGTCTTCGTCGCGCGCGAATCCTGCGGCTGCGCCTTTCCCGCGGGCACGGAGAGTTTCGCCGGAGCTGAGGGGAGCGCCGAGCAACACTTTCACGAGCGGCTGGAGCGGCTCCTGTCGGGTCTGGACGTGCTCTCGGTCACACAGCGTCAGTCCCTCGAGAGGGGGACCGCGCTGATACTGCGCCTCGTCGGGCAGTCGCGGATCGCCGCGCAGGAGGTGGCCGCCGAGTTGCGGGAGGCTTGCCTGACGCTGCTTGCCGTCAGTCCCCACTGGGCCACGATAGCTGGCGCCGAGGCGTGCCTTCAGGCGTACTGGAACGAGATCACCCGAGATAGCGAGCGCGACGGGCGGACCTCAGACTTCGAGCGCTTCCTGCGCAAGATGGTCGTCGAGATGTCGAGGTCGCTCTCCGAGATCGAAAGCACGGAACGCACGCAGCTGCAGCTGACCTTGGACGCCGAGCGCGACGTCAGCACGTCGATCGTCCGGGGCGGTGTCGAGGACCCCTCCTCGCTCGACTGGCTCGCCTACACCGCGACCCGGGCGGGATGCCTGGGGATCTGGAGCGACGACCCTGTCAGGCGGATCATGGGGAGGCGGCGGCTCCGGATCGTAGGCTCCTTCCTCCGAGGGGGGAGCCACCTGAGCCTCCCCGGGCAGGTTGCGGTCGAAGCCTTCCCACCCCAGGCGCTGATCGACCAGCACGAGCCCGGAGAGATCGTCGCCGTGGTCCCCGTCAAGACGAGGAGCATGGACCTGGGGCTCCTGGCCCTGGTCGTCCCCATCGTGGACACCGAGGTCAGCGACCGCGACCGGCTCTTCGACAAGGGCGCGCTGCTGGGGATGTCTCTGCAGCGGGAGATCACCTCGGAGCGGCTTCGCCGCTCCAACGAGGACCTCGCCACCTTCAGTGGCGCCATGGCCCACGACCTCCGCAATCCGCTGGCCACCATCCTCATGTGGACCTCGGTGGCTCCGACCCTGGCCGGTCCCGACGACCGCGCCGAGCCTGTGCTGCAGGCCGTCGAGCGCATCCGCGAGGTCGCCACCTACAGCAACGAGTTGATCGCCCAGCTGATGCGCTACGCGGAGCTGGAAGGGAACCCGGCGCCGGCCGAGCCGGTCGACCTCGACCTGGTCGTCTCCAGGGCGTCGGCGGCGCTGGAGTCGATCGTCCGGGAGAGCGGGGCGGTCATCAAGCGCCACGGCTTGCCCACGGTCGTCACCGACGCTGCGGGTCTCGAGGTGGTGATGGAGAACCTGATCAGCAACGCAATCAGGTACCGGCGGGGCGTCCCGCCCCNNGGCAGCGGCCTCGGGCTCGCCACCTGTCGGCGCACCATCGAGCGGTTGGGGGGGCGGATCTGGGTCGCGAAAACGTCGGAGACGGGGACCTGCATCGCCTTCACGCTGCCAGTCGAAGCTCCACACCCGGCGCCCGACGGAACCGTCACGGGCCCGTCCATCTCCAGCTGTGCCGATCCCGGCCCGGGTCATGGGGACGCGCTGTAATCTCTGACCGCGGTGGCTGTATGACGTGGTCGGGATCAAACTCAACGAGTTCGACACCAAAGCGTCGGACACTCCGGCGGAGGATACGGTCAGTCGAGCGTGACCGTGACTGGTAATGCGTGGCCGGACAACGGGGGTTGGCCTTCGCGTCGCCACCGTCGCTCTGATCGTAGGCGTGGCTTTGGTGTCCGGCGCGGTGGTAGCGCTTCTGAGCGACGAGACGGCCGGGATCGCCACGCTGCTGGTGATCCCGGTCTGCATCCTCATCCGACGACGCCGGCGTAGTGTCGCACGGTTTCTCGTCCCGTTCGGCTGTGGTTACATCGCGGCGATCGCGTTCCTCGCAGTGAAGACGTCTGGACTCTTCTCCGGATCCTTCTCGGTAGGGACGGCTGCCTACGCCGCGAGCCAACTCGCTATCGGTGCGGCGATTCTCATAGTCGGCGTGCTCTTGCTCCTGCGGAGTCGAGGGGCAGATGCGAAGGGAGGACTTGTTTCCAGATAGGCAGGGGGCACCTGTACCCGA
>PLXL01000103.1:252-12085 GCA_003153215.1 Candidatus Dormiibacterota bacterium | reverse complement strand
GGGTCGAGACGGTGCTCAGCCAGACAGCCATCGTCCGCTTCGACTCGGCGCCGGGGACCAAGGAGGTGGTCGCCTTCACCTGCCTGGAGAGCGCCGAGAAGCCGGCTGACGGGAAGCCTCCGGCGTAGCCTGGGAGGGGAGTCAGGGGCGTCTCGCCGGCGGCCGGCCGTTGGTGGGAGCGGAGGCGCGTCCGTGGATACCCGCGTACCGGGGCGGCAGCAAGGCCGCCACCTCGGCGGCGATGGCATCGGCGATCTCCTGACCGCTGCGTCCCGAGACGGTCACCGGGCGGCCATAGCGGACGCGAAGATGACCGCGGCGGGGCAGCAGCCCGCCGCTGCGGACGAGGGCGCGCTCGGTTCCCCAGATCGCCACCGGCAGCACCGCCGCCTGGGTGCGGCGGACCAGGAACCCCGCCCCCGCCTCGGGGGGGCCCATCCCGCGGCCCCGCGAGCGGTGCCCCTCGATGAAGATGAGCAGCCGCCCGCGACCGCGGAGGATGTCGAGGCTGATCCGNNTCCCAGTTGCTGATGTGGTTGGAGGCGACCAGAAGGGGCCCCTCCAGGGGCACATTCGCGCTCCCCTCGAAGCGCAGCCGGCGTACGAAGAGCACCCGCACGAGGGTGCGGCAGAACCCGGCGGTGAGCCGGTAGCGCCAGGAGCGGCGGCCGTCTCTCCGGACCGGGAACTCGGCGGGGAAGCCGCGAACGGTGGCGGGCACAGCCGAAATGGTGCGACATCGACCCGACCCCTCGGGGTGTGGCGACGCTAAGGGCTCCACCCGAACGGCGGTGCCAGATGCATTCGCGACCGCGCCCCTCCCCGGCGGCCGGCGAGGCGGTGGCCATAATGCGGTTCCAGCCGCCCCCTTAGCTCAACGGCAGAGCAGCCGGCTTTTAACCGGTTGATGCGGGTTCGATCCCTGCAGGGGGCACGGCCGGGCGGGCCGGGCCGCGCAGCTCACTGAGCCGCTGCACCCCGGCCCGTGCGGCGATCTCCGTCAGGCCATCCAGGATCTCGAGGCTGACGGCGGGGTTGACGAAGGTGGCGGTGCCCACCTGGACCGCGTCCGCGCCCGCAATGAGGAACTCCAGGGCATCGCCGGCGTCGGCGATGCCGCCGACCCCGACCACCGGGATCCGGACCGCCTGGCGCACCTGGGCCACCGCGGCGAGGGCGAGCGGCTTGATCACCGGCCCGCTGAGGCCGCCGGTACCCCGTCCCGGCAGCACCGGGGCGCGGATGCCCCGGTGGATCTTCATGCCGACGTAGGTGTTGACCGCCGACACGGAGTCGGCGCCCGCCTCCTCCACGGCGCGCGCGACCGCGGCGATGTCGGTCACGTTGGGGCTGAGCTTGACCATCAGGTGGCGCCCGGTCCGGGCGCGCGCGGCGGCGACCAGCCGGCCTGCGGCGGCGGGGTCGCGGCCGAAGTCCAACCCGTTGGCGATGTTGGGACAGGAGATGTTGAGCTCGTAGCCGACAAACCCCTCGGCCCGCTCGAGCCGGTCCAGGCACTCGAGGTAGTCTTCGACGCTGCCGCCGGCGACGTTGACGACGACCGGGATGCTCCAGCGGGAGAATTCGGGCGCAAAGGTGGAGGCGACGTGGTCGACCCCGGGGTTGTGGAGGCCGATCGCGTTGAGCATCCCGCCCCGGACCTCGGCCACCCGGGGAGGCGGGTTGCCCTCCCGAGGGTGGAGGGTCGTTCCCTTGGTGAAGAGGGCACCGAGACGGTCGAGGTCGATGAGCTGGCGGAGCTCGAAGCCGTAGCCGGCGGTGCCGCTGGCCAGCCCGACCGGATTGGGAAGGACGAGGCCGCGCCCGAGGTCGACGCTCAGGTCGGGAAGGGTCATGCGACGTGCGCCGGTGGCAGGGCGAGCAGCCCGGGCCAGTCCACCTGTGAGACCTCCATCACCGGTCCCCGGCGGCAGCAGAGGAACCATTCGCCCCCCGCCGCCGGGAGGGCGCACCCCAGGCAGGTGCCGAAGCCGCAGCCCATGGGCGCCTCCAGAGAGACCTCAGCGCGCTGCGGGGGCGGGGCGAGATGCCGGAGCGCCTCCGCAAGGGCGGCGAGCATCGGGTTGGGGCCGCAGGCGTAAACGGCGGCTGCCTCCTCGCAGGCACCGGCGACCAGCTCGGTGACCAGGCCGCGCCGGCCCTGGCTGCCGTCGTCGGTGGCCTCGACCACCCGGACCGCATCATCGCCCCGCCGGAAGCGCTCCGCTGGGTAGAGACGGCTCGCGGTGGCGGCGCCACTCAGCACGGTCACATCAGCGCACCCACCCTGGCGCAGCTCGCGCACCAGGAGAGGAAAGGGGGCGCAGCCGAGGCCTCCGCTGACGATCACGGCGCGAGCGGGGACGGGATCGAGGTGGAACCCGTTGCCGAGCGGNNAGGACGAAGGAGCACAGCTCCCCCGCCGTCCAGGCCACGCTGAAGGGACGTCGGAGCAGCGGATCGACGCCGCCCCAGGCGCGGAGCTGCGCGAACTCTCCGGGCCGGGCGGTGGCCGAGAGGCGTGGGAGCCGGACCGTGATCTCCACCATCCCGCCCCTCAGCGCCTCGACCGCGACCACCTCCCCGGTCTCGTCCCGGGCGCGACCGAGGTCGGAGAGCGGGCTGATCAACCGGGTACCGCCGCCACGATGCCCTCGCGATAGGCGCGCACCGTGGCCACCGTGATGTCGCCTCCCCGGCGCTGCCGGGTGATGGCGTCGACCAGGGCCTGGGCGGTGTCGATGGAGGTGCAGCACGGGATCCGCCGATGCTCGGCGGCCAGCCGGATGCGGTAGCCGTCCTTCACGGTGCGCCCGGCGGCGGCGAGCCCACCGCTCCCGTCCGGCGCCAGGGCGAGCTCGTCGCTCTCCAGGTTGGAGACGGTGTTGATGATCAGGGACACCCTGCCCTCCTCGATGATGTCGAGGACGTTGGGCCGGCTCTGACCGATCCTGCCCACCGCGGTGGCGCTGATGCCGGCCGCGCTGAGTGCCGCTGCCGTACCGGCGGTCGCGTAGACCCCGAAACCCAGGGCAGACAGCTGGGCCACGATCGGCAGAGCCTCCGCCTTGTCCGAGTCGGCGATGCTGCAGAGCACGGCGCCCTTGGTCGGGACCGAACCGAGCGCGGCCACGAACGCCTTCTCGAGAGCCGCACCGAGGGTGATGTCAATGCCCATCACCTCGCCGGTCGACTTCATCTNNACTTCATCTCCGGGCCGAGCGCGGAGTCCACCAGCGCGAGCTTGACGGTGGAGAAGACGGGGGCCTTGACCGCGACGAGCGGCCCTGCCGGGCGGAGCCCGGTCTCGAAGCCGAGGTCGCGGAGCTTCTCCCCCCGCATCACGCGCGTCGCCAGCTCGACCATCGGCACCCCGGTGACCTTGCTGATGAAGGGGACGGTCCGCGACGCCCGAGGGTTCACCTCGAGGACGTGCGGCAGGCCGCGCCAGATGACGAACTGGATGTTGCACAGACCGCGAACCGGGAGCGCCCGGGCGATGTCGACGGTGTTGGCCACGATCCGCCGGGTGGCCTCGGCGTCGAGACCCGAGGCGGGATAGGCGGCCATCGAATCGCCGCTGTGGACGCCGGCGCGCTCCACGTGCTCCATGAGACCGGGGATGACCACGGTCTCCCCGTCGGAGACCGCGTCGACGTCGACCTCGGTGCCGAAGAGGTACTTGTCGACCAGCACCGTGCCCCGCGATCCCCCCACCCGGTCGCCGTCGTCGGGCAGGGCCGCCACGGCCGCGGCGACGAAGCGCTGGAGCTGGTCGCGGGAATGGACGATCTCCATGGCTCTCCCGCCCAGCACGAAGGAGGGGCGGACCAGCACCGGGTAGCCGATACGGTCGGCGATCGCCGCGGCCTCCAGGGGGTCGACCGTGGCCGCGCCGTGGGGCTGCGGGATCTGCAGCCGGCGCATCAGTGCCTCGAAGCGGCGGCGGTCCTCGGCCAGGTCGATGGCGTCCACCGAGGTGCCGAGGATGGAGACGCCGTGGCGGTCGAGCGGCTCGGCCAGGTTGATGGCCGTCTGCCCCCCGAACTGGACGACCACGCCGCTCGCCCGCTCGGCCTCGATGACGGCGAGGACCGCCTCCTGGTCGAGGGGCTCGAAGTAGAGGCGGGTGCTGCAATCGAAGTCGGTGCTGACCGTCTCCGGGTTGCTGTTGACCATGATCGCCGCCACACCTTGGCGGCGCAGCGCCTCGGCGGCCTGGACGCTGCAGTAATCGAACTCGATGCCCTGACCGATGCGGATGGGCCCGCTGCCGAGCACCACCACCGCATCGCCGTCGGGCACCGGCCTCTCGTCCTCGGCCTCGACGGTGGAGTAGTAGTAGGGGGTGGTCGCGGCGAATTCGGCGGCGCAGGTGTCGACGCACTTGAAGGTGGGGGNNAGCGCCATGCGCTTGGCGGAGATGAGAGTGTCGTCGTCGAGACCACGCCGGAGCGCCTCCTCCACGCCCACCAGGGCGCGGATGCGGTCGACGAACCACGGCGCGATCGTGCTGCGGCGGCTCACCTCCTCCACCGAGTCCCCCTGGCGCAGCGCCTCCATGACCGCGAAGATGCGACGGTCGTTGGGATTGCCGAGGAGCACCGGGTCGCGGACCTCGGCCTCGGCGGGCGGACGCTGCTCCAGCGATCGGAGGGCCTTGCTGAAGGCGGCCTCGAAGCTGCGCTCGATGGCCATCACCTCGCCGGTCGACTTCATCTGGGTTCCGAGGCGGCGATCGGCCTCGGGGAACTTGTCGAAGGGCCAGCGCGGGATCTTGACGACGCAGTAGTCGAGGGCGGGCTCAAAGGCGGCGCACGTCTTGCCGGTGACCGCGTTGGGCACCTCGTCGAGGCGGCGACCCGCGGCGATCTTGGCGGCCAGCCGGGCGATGGGGTAGCCGGTCGCCTTGCTGGCCAGGGCCGAGGAACGCGACACCCGGGGGTTGACCTCGATCACGTGGTAATCGGAGGCGTCGGGGGCGAGTGCAAACTGGACGTTGCACCCTCCGGCGATGCCGAGCGCGCTGATGATCCGCAGCGCCGCGCTGCGCAACTGCTGGTGCTCCCGGTCGGTGAGGGTCTGCGCCGGCGCCACCACGATGGAGTCGCCGGTGTGCACCCCCATGGGGTCGAGGTTCTCCATGTTGCAGATCGTGATGCAGGTCCCGGCGGCGTCCCGCATCACCTCGTACTCGATCTCGCGCCATCCGGCGAGCGACCGTTCCACCAGCACCTGGCCGATCGGCGAGACGGCGATACCATTGCTCACCACCTCGACGAACTGCTCCTCGGTGGCGCAGAGCCCGCCGCCCGTCCCCCCAAGGGTGAAGGCGGGCCTGACCACCAGCGGCAACCCGGTGTCGGCGAGGAACCGGCGCGCCTCGGCGAGTGAATCGACGGTGCGCGACTCCGGCACCGGCTCACCGATGCGATGGAGCAGCTCCTTGAACTTCTCCCGGTCCTCCGCGGTCCGGATCGCCTCCAGGGACGTCCCCAGGGGGCGGACCCCGTACTTCTCGAGGACGCCCGCATCCTCGAGGGCGATGGCAAGATTGAGGCCGGTCTGGCCCCCGAGGGTCGCGAGCAGTCCCTCGGGGCGCTCGGCGGCGATGATCCGCTCCAGCACCGGCACCGTCAGAGGCTCGATGTAGACCGCATCCGCCGATTGGTCGTCGGTCATGATCGTGGCCGGGTTGCTGTTGACCAGNNGCCTGGCCGATGATCACCGGGCCGGAGCCGATGACGAGCACGGAGCGGGGTCGGTCCGGTGCGGTCGGGGGAGTGGGGATGGTGGTTCGAAGCTCGGCAACACCGTCGCCGTACTGGGAGGCGAGGGTGAGGAACTCGTCGAAGACCCCGGCCCGGTCCTGGGGGCCGGGGGCGCCTTCCGGGTGGTATTGGACAGAGATGACCGGAAGATCACGGTGGCGGAGGCCCTCGACGCTGCCATCGTTGAGGTTGCGTTCGCTCACATACCAGCCGGAGCCGGCAGGCAGGGTCTGGGCGTCGACCTGGAACTCGTGGTTCTGGGAGGTGACGTAGACGGCACCGCTCACCTCGTCGCGGACCGGGTGGTTGCCGCCGTGGTGGCCGAAGCCGAGCCGCGAGGTCGTCGCCCCGGCGGCCTGGCCGAGCACCTGGTGCCCGAGGCAGATGCCGAGGATCGGGACGCCGCGCTCGAGCAGCCGGCGGGCGAGCTGGACCTGGCCGGGCAGCCGGGAGGGGTCGCCGGGGCCGTTGCTCAGCACCACCCCGTGGGGGCCGTGACCCATCACCTGGTCGAGGTCGGCGTCGTGACGGACGGTGATCACCTCGGCGCCCCGGCTGGTCAGCGCCCGGAGCTGGTTGCGCTTGAGGCCGAGGTCGACGGTGACGATCCGGACTCCGCGAAAGCGCCCGACCCCACCGCTTCGGAGCACACCGAGCTCCAGCTCTATGGAGAGCGGCTCCTCCCAGCGCCTCCACGGCTCGGCCTGCGAGACCTCGGCCACCAGGTCGCGATCGCTGACCCATGGGGCCCTGCGGGCGAGGTCCACCTGCGCCTCCGGAGTGAGTGCCGTGGCCACGGCGAGCACCCCGCGGAGGGTGCCGCGGTCGCGGAGGTGACGGGTCAGCGCCCGGGTGTCGACCCCGCGCAGCCCGGGCACGCCCTGGCGGCGCAGCTCCTCATCGAGGGAGCGATCCGCGGCGGCGTGTCCCACCCGCTCGGACAGCTCCCGGACGATCAGCGCGCGGCAGTGCATCCGGCCGGACTCGGCGTGGTCGTCCCTCACCCCGTAATTCCCGATCAAAGGGTAGGTCATGACCACCATCTGGCCCGCGTACGACGGATCGGTGCAGATCTCCTGATACCCGGTCATGCAGGTGTTGAAGACGACCTCACCCGACGTGGCGGGGCTGAGCGGGGCACCGAAGAGCCACCCCTCGTGGACGGCGCCCGACTCGAGTGCCAGCCGCCCCCTAAGCATGGGCGGTCTCCGTGACCGCCGTGGGCACGGGCCAGGGGAGGCGCTGGCGGTCGTGATGAACGAGGGCGCCGTCGACCAGGGTCATCAGCACCCTCCCATGGAGCCGCGCCCCGAGCAGGGGCGTGTTCTGGGATCCGGAACGGAGGTGCGCCGGTTCCACGGTCCATTCGGACGCCGGATCGAAGAGGACGCATGTCGCCGCCTCGCCAATGCGCAGTCGGGGCTCCCGGATCCCGGACGCCTTGCCGAGCACCCGGTACGGCCCGATGGTCAGCCGGTCCACGAGGGTGGGAATCCAGTCCCCGCCCATGCCGCCGAGCGTGATGCAGACCGCGAGCGCCAGCTCCAGTCCGATCATCCCCGGGGCCGCCCGGTCGTACGGGAGGGCCTTCTCCTCGACCCGCTGGGGAGCGTGGTCGGTCGCCACCGCGTCGATGACGCCATCCCGGAGACCCTGGACCAGCGCCTCCCGGTCGTGGTCGGTGCGCAGCGGGGGATTCACCTTGAGCAGGCCAGCCGGCTGCGGCTCGGTCGCGAAGGGGAGCCACATCCCGAGGTGATGAGGGGTCGCCTCGGCGGTGACGTTGGCACCCCCCTCCTTGGCCCGCCGGATCATCTCCACACCGGCCGCCGACGAGACGTGCTGGAGGTGAACGTGTCCCTTCCCGGCGTGGGCCAGAGCCCGCAGTGCGTAGTCGACGGCGCGGGTCTCGGCCTCGACCGGGCGGAGGGCGCAGCGCTGCACCGGCCCCTGCACCCGGTTGACCTGGGCGAGAATCTCCTCATCCTCCGGATGGATCATCACGGGACGGCCGAGAGCCACGGCACGCCCGATCGCCTCACTGAGCAGGCGAGGGGAGAAGCCGTTGTGCCCGTCGTCGCTGAAGGCGGCGGCCCCGGCGGCGGCGCAGGCCTCCATGTCGACCAGTTCCTCCCCCTTCAGTCCCTTGGTGAGAGCGCAGCCGGTCAGCACCTGGACCGAGGCTGCCACGGCCCGGAAGGTGGCCTCCTTGACCCGGTCGGGGCTGTCGATCGGCGGCACCGTGTTGGCCATCGCCACGATCTGGGTGAAGCCCCCGGCCGCGGCCGCCTGAGAGCCGCTGTGGATGGTCTCGGCGCCCTCGTCACCCGGTTCCCGGAGGTGGGTGTGGATGTCAATGAAACCGGGACAGAGGATGACCGGAGCGCCCCCAGGCGGTGGGGTGAGGTCGATGACCGGCAGGGAGCCCTCCCCCATGTGCTTGTAGATGGCGATGATCCGGCCCTCGCTCAGCCAGACGTCCTGGCCGGCTGCGTCACGACGGGCGAGCGGGTCGATGACCCGGACGCCGCGGATGATGCAGTTCATGGGCGGGGCACCAGGAAGATCCCGCCCGCGTCCGGATCCGGGCCGAGCTCGATCTCGACCCACTCCGAGGCGGTCACGGGAAGATTCTTGCCGACGTAGTTCGGTCGCACCGGAACCTCACGGCCACCCCGATCCACCAGCACGGCCATCTCGATGGCCGCCGGCCGTCCCTGCGCCGAGACGACATCGAAGGCGGCACGCATGGTCCTGCCGGTCTGGATCACGTCGTCGACGAGGATGACGACGGCCCCTTCGGGCGAGGGAGTGGGATGGGTCCGGCTCGTGGCCGGCAGGATGCCCTGCCAGGTGCCGTCCAGGCGCGGCTGACGTGGGCGGTCGTCGCGAAAGCCGCTCACGTCCACCGCCACCAGCATCACCTCGGCAGCGGAGATCTGCCGGAGGTGGGCGCAGAGGTCGCGAGCCACCCCGACACCGCCCTCCCGGATGCCGGCGAGGACCACCCGATCCATGTCGCCCGGATGACCCTCGACGATCTCATGGGCGAGCCGGGTCAGGACCCTGCTGACCCGGTGGCCATCCAGCACGCGGGTCCGTGCCCACTCGAGGTCGGCGGCGTGCGCCGGCACGGCGCGCTGCGCCTGGGTCATCCGAGTAGGAGGTCCAGCACGGCCATGCGAACGGCGACGCCGTTGCGGGCCTGGCGGAAATAGGCGGCGCGCGGGTCCGAGTCCACCTCGGTCGCGATCTCATCGACCCGGGGGAGCGGATGCATGACGATCGCGTTCGGGGGCAGCGCCCTCATCACCTCCGCGTCGATGCGGATCGCCCGCCGCGCCGCCTCGTAATCGGCGAGATCGGTGAAGCGCTCCTTCTGGACGCGGGTCTGATAGACGACGTCAACGGACGAGATCACGTCGTCGAGGCGATCGGTGAGCTGGAAGACGACACCCGCGGCGGCCATCCTGGCCAGCAGGTCGGCGCCCACCTGCACCACCTCGGGGGCGACGAAGCTCATCCGCACTCCGGGGTGGAGGCTGAGCAGCTGCACCAGCGAGTGCACGGTGCGGCCAAAGCGGAGGTCACCGCAGAAGGCGATGTGAACCCCGTCCGCGGTGCCCCGCTCGGAGCGGATGGTGTAGAGGTCGAGGAGAGCCTGGGTCGGGTGCTCGCCGGGACCGTCCCCTGCGTTGACGACGGGAACCGACGCCACTGCCGCCGCCCGAGCGGCGGCCCCGGCCTGGTCGTGGCGGAGGACGATGACGTCGGCGTAGGAGGAGACCATCCGGATGGTGTCCTCCAGGGTCTCGCCCTTGATGACACTGGAGAACTCCCGAGCCGCCTCGGTGCCCATCACCGACCCGCCCAGGCGGAGCATCGCCGACTCGAAGCTGAGGCGGGTGCGGGTCGACGGCTCGTAGAAGAGGGTTGCCATGATCCGCCCGGCCAGCCGGGTGTCGCGGTGCCCGGCCAACCCGTCGGCGCGGGCAAAGATGTCGTCGAGGATCTCCCGGTCGAACTGCTCGCTGGAGATGACGTGCTCCAACGTCCGGGTCGTGCTGGCCGGCGTCATCGGCGATGCCCTCCATCGACTGCCCGTCGGGTCGCAGTGGAAGGGCACCGGCCCAGCCGGCTCCGATCCCCTTGCCGGCCTCACGGGACCTGCTTTAAGTGGATCCGTCGCGACGCACTCTACCACGGCGGCGCGGAGGGCCCGGCACCCTCCCCGGCGCCCTCACGGTCACCAAGGCGTTGCGACAATCCCGC
Organism: Candidatus Dormiibacterota bacterium; assembly: GCA_003153215.1. GTDB lineage: Bacteria > Chloroflexota > Dormibacteria > Aeolococcales > Aeolococcaceae > Changshengia. The sequence continues at coordinate 2,042 of PLXL01000103.1, read as the reverse complement.
GACATTCGCGCTCGATTTGATCGGCTCCGGGGCCGCGGTCCTACGCTTCCTCCAACCATGGTCCCCGCCGCGCCTGGGCGTCGACGGTTCTTCCGCCGGCCCCGCATCACCTTTGCCGCCCGGCTGCTGCTGGGCGGCTTCCTCCTCTCCCTGACCATCATCGTGGCCATCAGTGCGTTCCTGCTGGTGAGCCGCGAACAGGAGACCCGGGTAGGGGCGGAGACCAACGCCGAGAGCAGGGCGGAGGCTTACCGGGAGCTGGTGCAGCAGGTCGCCGCCCCCCAGGCCCGCTTCGCCGCCCTGGACGTCGCCGGGCTGCCCGAGATGGCGACGGCCCTCGGCTCCGCGGACCCCCAGACCTCAGTGACAGCCCTCCTCACCGGCTCGACCAAGGTGATCACNNCGACCACCGAGCAGGCCGGCGTGCCCGAGCTCTCCTCCGGTCTCCCGGAGGTGGCGGGTGCGCTCCGGGGCAGCCCTGCCGAGGCCATCGACTTCCTCAACGCCCGGACCCCTGTGTACGACTTCGCCGCACCGGTCACGACCTCCGGGTCCACCCAGATCCTCGGTGCCGTCGTCTACAGCATGCCGCTCACCGACCAGCTGCTCCGACTCCTGGGCGCGGTGGGGCAGGGGTACACCCCGGTCATCATCGCCAACCGGCCGGGCGCATCCCTCTACGCCCTCTCCGGCAATCCGGCCTCCCCCTCGCTGACCGCCGAGGCACTGCCCTCTTCCATCAAGACCGCTCTCGGCCGGTCGTCGGGCAGCTTCGCGGGCTTCTCCACCGTCCCGAGCTCGGGCGACAACGCCCTCGTCCTGGAGGGGATGAATCCCAACAGCGGTCCCCCTGTCGTCTACGTGGGAGTCGAGACCCCGACCTCACTCTTCCTCGGTAGTCAGACGGCGGACGAGTTGACCGTGGTCTGGCTGGCGCTCACCGCACTTCTGGCGACCTGGCTGCTGGTGCTGCTCTTCGTCAACCGCTTCGTCCGCCGCCCGGTGGCCCAGCTCTCGGCGGGTGTCGCGCGCATCGCGGGGGGCGACTACAGCTCCGACATCCCGGTGCGGTCACGCGACGAGCTGGGCGTGCTGGCACGGCAGGTCAACCAGATGCGCGGCCAGATCGAGAGCAACATCCACCACGTCGACGCGGCCGTATCGCGCCTTGACGAGGTCTCCCGAGCACTCACCACCACGACCACCGGTATGTCCAGCCTGGAGGGCGCGGTCTGCGCCGCGGCCGCGTCCCTGGCCGGTCCCGGCGCCGAGGCCGCGCTCCTGTCGCGCGAGGACGACCGGCTCGTGATCAGTGCCAGGAGTCACGCCGCGGGCGTGGGCTCCGACGGCGCAGGCGGAGCAGGAGGGTTTGACCTGGCTCCAGCGGTGGTGGCCGACGTGCTGGAGGGACGTGCTGCGTGTCTCACCCGTAGCTGGGATGACCCGGCGCCGGGTGACCAGACGTGGTCGCAGGTGACGCTCGTCGTGCCGATGCTCTACCGGCAGAGAGTCACCGGAGCGATCGCGGTGGTCGGCCCCGACAGCGTCTCCGACGCCGATGCGCGAGCGCTCTCCGCACTCGCCAACAACGCCGCGATCGCCGTCGAGAACACGCGACTCTTCGAACAGGAGCGGGAGACGGTGCGCAGGCTGCGGGAGCTGGACGAGATGAAGTCCGACTTCCTCGCCACCGCGCAGCACGAGTTGCGCACCCCGCTCACCGCCATCGTGGGGCACCTGGAGCTGATCCGCATGGTCTGGGCGGAGGCGGACGATCACCAGAAGCTCGC
>PLXL01000103.1:0-200 GCA_003153215.1 Candidatus Dormiibacterota bacterium | reverse complement strand
GCGACCGTCTGCGTCAGGTGATCCGTTGCCTGCTCGACAACGCGGTCAAGTTCACCGATCCCGGGGGGAGCGTGGCCATCTCCGCGCACCTCAACCCCCACCGTGACAGCTGCACCATCGAGGTGAGCGACACCGGCATCGGGATCGACCCCGCGCTCCACCAACGGGTCTTCGAGCGCTTCTTCCAGGCGGACAGCGGG
>PLXL01000188.1:9299-10224 GCA_003153215.1 Candidatus Dormiibacterota bacterium | reverse complement strand
GAGCTACACCTTCTTCAGCAACGGGACCTGCGCGGGGACGCCGTGCGCCACGGACACGGTCACCCTGACCGCGGCCGGGCTGGTTCCCAACTCCCACACTGAGGGTCCGCTGGCCGCGGGCAGCTACGCGTTCCAGGCCACCTACAGCGGCGACTCCAGCTACGGCGGCTCGACCAGTGCCTGCGAGCCCTTCAGCGCTGCGACCTCGACCTCGACCCCGACCCGGACCCCCACCGGCGCGGTGGCGGGGATCACCACACCGTCCACCGGGGCGGGATCGACCGCTGGCGGATGGGGCTGGCTGAGCCTGATCCTCGTCCTCGTCGGCGGCGCGCTCCTGGCCGGCCAGTGGATGCTCCGGCGGCCGAAGATCAAGGTCCAGGACATCATCTGACGGTTGGTGGGGAGGGCGTGAGCCCTCCCCACCAAACCCCACCCAGGCGGAGGGCCGGAACACCTTCCGGCCTCCTTCTCGTGTTCACAGCGGATACCCGGTCCATCACGTCGCCACGAGCAGGCTCGCCTTCACCATAATCGGAGCGGGGGATCCGGGTTGGAGGCAGCGATGTTCGATCTGAGTGGCAGGGTGGCGGTGGTGACCGGCGGCTCGCGCGGGCTGGGACGGGCTGACTGCCTGGCGCTCGCCCGNNGCCATGGGCCGGCGCTCGATGGCGGTCAAGATGGACGTCACCGATCGTGATCAGGTGGGCGCCGTGTTCGACCAGGTCAAGCGCGAATTCGGCTCGATCGACATCCTGGTCAACAACGCCGGCACCCTCGATCACATGGGGCAGATCGAGGACCAGAGCGACGAGTTGTGGGAGCGCGACCTGCGCGTCAACCTCACCGGCGCCTACAACTGCACCAAGGCGGCGTGGCCTCACATGAGGGAGCAGAACTGGGGTCGCATCATCTTCATGTCATC
>PLXL01000188.1:4060-9239 GCA_003153215.1 Candidatus Dormiibacterota bacterium | reverse complement strand
GAGGCCCGCTACATCACCGGTCAGGTCATCCACGTCGGGGGCGGGATCGACCTCTTCGTCTATTGACCTCCGCACTGAGCGTCAGCCTCGACTACCAACCAGCCGCCACCGGGCCCTTCCTCTGGCAGGCGTTCGACACCGCTGCGGTGACCTCTGACCTGGCGGCGATCGCCCGAGCGGGGTTCCGGGAGGTCCGCGTGGGGCTGGCCTGGGACAGCTTCATGCCCGACGCGCGCGGGGTGGACCCCCGGCGGATGGGCGAGTTNNTGCCCGGCCGGGCGGTGCGGCGGGATGCCCGCCGGCGCGGAGTCCGCGTGCTGAGCGACGGGATGCTGGAACCAGGTGGCCCCCGCGACGCCTGGACGGACCCCCTGATGCTCGAGCTCGCCGACCGCTGGTCGAGGGCCATGGCGGCGGGCTTTGCAAATCATCCGGCGGTCGCCGCCTGGGACCTCGGCGACGATCCGGCGAGCGTCCTCCGACCGCGACGGATCCCCGACCTCGCCAGCTGGGTCGCACTGGCGGGAGCGCCGCTCCGGGAGCGGGGCGACCGGGTCCGGATGACCCTCGGTGCCGACGACCTCCTCTGCGGCCGAGGGGTGCGGCTCGGATCCCTCTCCGGTCAGCTCGACAGGATCGACATCGCCGTCCGCCCGGCCCAGTTGCGCCGCCTCCACCTGCCCGAGCCGGAGGCGCTCCTCTTCGTCGCCCAGCTCGCCCAGGCGCTCGCCGGTGACCAGGGACGCCAGGTCGGCCTGGCCGTGGCCATGCCGTCGCCGGGCGACGACGATGAGGGGGCCGACGAGCCGGCCGCGGCCGCCGCCGTCGATCAGCTGGTCGAGCGCCGCACGGAGGCCGGGGTCTGCGCCCTGCGGGCGAGCTCCTGGTGCGATCTCCATCCGCGTCTCCGCGATCGGGCTCCCTTTGACCGACACGACTGGCTGCGGCGCTGCGGCCTGGCGAGGCTCGACGGCGCGGAGAAGCCGGTTCTCGGTCCCTGGTCCCGGGTGGCGCGGGCCGACGTGGCGGCGCCGCCGCCCGCCCCCTGGCCTCCGCATCTGGACGTCGAGGCGTTCTACGCAAACGTCCCCGACAGCGTGCTCGACCTCGCCGCCGCATGGCACCGCGAGCAGGAGGATCGGCCTGCTATCCTCCCCCGCAGTGAGGCGTGAGGGCGCTCCAAACCCTCGCATCGCTCGACACTACGGCCGCAGCCCCGGCGCTGACCCGGGGAAGGTTCTGAGGTCGTCAGCGTTTGATCATGTGATCGCACGTCAGCGTCTGCCCTTGGAGGGACCCGCGAAGTGACCGCTGGCCGAATCAAGAAGATCATCCCTGACCGCGGTTTTGGCTTTGTCCGCGCCGACGACGGCGCCGAAGCCTTCTTTCACCGCACCGAGGTGACCCTGGTCGACTTCGACTCCCTGGAGGAGGGAGAGGCGGTCACCTTCGACCTCGTCGACAGCCCTAAGGGGCCGCGGGTGCAGAACCTCCAGAAGAGCTCCTGACCCGGGGCCAGATCCGCCCGCCGCTCGGTCCGACCGGCGGNNGACTGCGACACGATCGTGCGCAACGCATCGCATCCGCACCTAAGATCGGACATTAGCGATGCCCTTCTGGAAGAAGGAGGCCGGGCCCCCTTCGCCTGCTGACCCAGCTGTGCACGCCGGACCACGGCCCGTGCGCGGGGTCCTCGCCTGCTCGGAGTATGCGTGCCGCCGCCACGACGCGGCCTCGTGCGGATACGTCGACCGGCGGGGACGGCCCTGCCCGACCGCGTGGTGCCCTGACCATCAGGTGGTGGTGGAGGACCGCGCCTTCTGCCGCCGCCATGCCCGCCTCTTCGGCTCCGCTGGCGCCGGCGAGTTCCAGCTTGAGCAGTCGCTTCCCGATCTCGACAACCGCTCGCCGTCCCTGGCGGACTACGTCGGCGATGCGCTCGAGCCGCGGGTGCTGCAGTTCCTCTGGAGCCTCTGCCTTCCGGGGACCAATGACCAGGTCGCGTCGGAGCCCCTGAGGGTGGTCCATCCGACGAGCGGCGGTACCCGGCGATGGGACCGGACCTGGAAGATCTACGACCACACCGGGGTCATCGTCCAGGTGACGGTTGAGGCGGACGAGAGCCGCGACCCGGAGGTCGACCTCAAGGTCGGGCGCAACATCGTCGGCCAGGGGGTCCCGCCCTGGATCGCGCGCCGGCGCCAGGGCATTCCCGCCCTCGGAGCGGACGCCGACGCCGAGGAGCGGGAGCGCTTCTACGCCTACCTCTGGCAGGCGGCACCCGCGCAGATCGTCGTCGAGGTCGAGCAGAGCCGGAACGCGATCGGCTACCTGGGCCGCTGAACCGCGGCGTGGGATGCCGGCCGGTCGGGCCCCGGTATCAGCTCCCCCAGCCGCAGCTCGGCGGCGCGCACCCGCTCTGGATCCTCTCCGCGCAGGCGGATGACGAGGTCGCGACCCCGCTGCGGGGGGTAGGAGCCGACCGCCACGTCGGGGAACTCGATCTCCAGCCGCCGCATCGGCTCGGCGAAGTCGGCCTCGATGGCACCCGGGTGCCGTGTCTCGACCACGGTCAGGGCGCGGCTGCCGGAGAAGTACTCGGGGATCAGCACCTCCTCGAGCACCGCCTGGAACTCGCGCGGCACCCCGGGGAGGACGAATAGCCACCGGCCCCGGACCTCCTCCACGCGACCCTCAGCTCCGGGCCGCCCGCTGCCGGGAGACGCGGGCGCGCCCGCCGCAGGAGGCCCGTCCCGGCGCGTCTCCGCGCCGGCCGCCGGCGCCGCCTCCAGCCGGATGGCGAGCGGCGGGGCCATACCCCTGCGGTTGTCCAGGATCCGTCCACCGGCCGCCATCCGCGCCATCCTCCGATTGGCGGAGGTCGGGATCGGGCTTGCGACCCAGCCGGCGGCGTGCATCCGGGCCACCATCGCCTCGATCCGGCCGAGCGCCGCCGGATCCTCCACCAGCTCGCGCCCCAGGGCCTTGGCCACCGCCTCGTGGGTACGATCGTCAGGGGTCGGACCGATGCCTCCGGAGACGATCACCCTGGCCGCGCTCGGATCGTCGATCGCCCTCCGCACCGCGGTCGCGATGTCGTCGACCGCGTCGCCCACCATCTCGATGCGGCGGACGGGATAGCCGGCCTCGAAGAGGCGCCGCGCCGCCAGAGCCCCGTTCACGTCGGTCGTGAAGCCGCCCAAGAGCTCGTCGCCGACGATGATCAGGAGGGTCTCGGGGAGCGGCATCGCCCCCGATGGTGCCAGACCGGCCACACGCGCGGGGACTCGCCGTCGCGAGATGTTCGCGGCCGCCAAAGGACCATTGTTCCCCTGCGGTTGGGACCGACGTCCCGAGCTGGAGTGGCCATTGGTCAGAACCGGCGTGTCCCGCCGGCCGTCTGGCTACAATCCCAGCGACCACGCCAATTCCGGACGGGCGATCAGATGTCCTGCCCGGGTTCACAGGACGGATCGATGCTTGGAATGGTGACCGAAAACGTGCTCTGGCCGGTGGCGGCCGTCGGGCTCATCGCTCTCCTGTGGGCGGTCGCGCTCATCTTCTGGGTCTTGCGCCAGCCGCAGGGCAACGACAAGATGCGCGAGATCTCCAAGGCGATCCAGGAAGGCGCTCAGGCCTACCTGTTGCGCCAGTACAGCTACGTCGCGGCCATCGGCGTGGTGATCGCCGTCATCCTCATCTTCGTCGTCTCCTTCAAGGCGGCGGTTCTCTTCGTGATCGGAGCCGTGCTCTCCGGCGCCGCCGGCTACATCGGCATGAACATCTCGGTGCGCGCCAACCTGCGCACCGCCGAAGCGGCGCGCGGCGGCGTCAACCCGGCACTCAAGATGGCCTTCCGCGCCGGTTCAGTCACCGGGCTTTTCGTGGTCGGCTTTGGCCTGATCGGGGTGACCATCGCCTACGCCTCCTTCGGTGACTTCACCGCGATCATCGGCTTCGCGTTCGGCGCCTCGCTGATCTCGGTCTTCGCCCGGTTGGGCGGCGGCATCTACACCAAGGCCGCCGATGTCGGCGCCGACCTGGTCGGCAAGATCGAGGCGGGCATCCCCGAGGACGACCCCCGCAACCCGGCGGTCATCGCCGACAACGTCGGTGACAACGTCGGCGACTGCGCGGGCATGGCCGCCGACCTCTTCGAGACCTACGCGGTCACCGCGGTCGCGACCATGCTGCTCGGCAGCCTGCTCTACCGCAACGCCGCCGGGACACCGATCTTCGCCTTCATCGCCTACCCGCTCATGCTCGGCGCGGCGAGCATCATCGCCACCCTGATCGGCTCCCTCTTCGTCCGGATGGGCAAGGGGAAGTGGATCATGGGCGCGCTCTACCGCGGTCTCGCGGTCTCAGTGATCATCGCCCTGCCCCTCTTCTTCCTGGTCACCCATCTGCTCTACAGCGACTTCCAGATTCCGGCCTTCACCCACTCGGTCAACAACCTCTTCTGGTGCGCCGTCATCGGGATTGGCATCACCGTGATCCTGGTCGTGGCCACCGAGTTCTTCACCGGGGCCCAGTTCTGGCCGGTGCGGGCGATTGCCAAGGCGTCGCGCACCGGGCATGCCACCAACATCATCGCGGGCCAGGCGATCGGGATGCAGGGGACGGCGATCCCGGTGCTGACCATCGCCATCGGCATCCTCGCCTCCTACAGCCTGGGCGGCCTGTACGGCATCGGCATCGCGGCCATGGCGATGCTCTCGATGACCGGGATCATCGTGGCCATCGACTCCTACGGGCCGATCACCGACAACGCCGGCGGCATCGCCGAGATGGCCGACCTCCCCGAGTCGGTGCGGGCCGTGACCGACCCCCTCGACGCGGTCGGCAACACCACCAAGGCGGTGACCAAGGGGTACGCCATCGGCTCGGCGGGGCTCGCCGCGCTGGTCCTTTTCGCCTCCTACACCAACGTGGTCAACAGCCACCTGAGCGCTGCCCACCTGACCCGCCTCAACTTCGACCTGACTGACGCCACGGTGATCGCGGGCCTCTTCCTCGGCGGCATCATGCCGTTCCTCTTCGGCTCGCTGGCGATGCTCGCCGTGGGTCGGGCGGCCGGGGGCGTCGTCGTCGAGGTCCGCCGCCAGTTCAAGGAGATCCCCGGGATCATGGAGGGGACCGGCCGGCCGGAGTATGCGAAGTGCGTCGCCCTGGTGAC
>PLXL01000188.1:0-4036 GCA_003153215.1 Candidatus Dormiibacterota bacterium | reverse complement strand
CACTACGGTGGCAAGGGCAGCGCCACGCACGCCGCTGCGGTCACCGGTGACACCGTCGGAGACCCCAACAAGGACACCGCCGGACCGGCCATCAACCCGATGATCAAGGTGATGAACATCGTGGCCATCCTGCTGGCCCCGGTCATCGCCACTCATCACCTCTTCTTCTAGCCACCACCTCGTGCGATCGCCCGCCGGGCCATCCGCCGTTTGCGGCAGGTGGCGCCGGCGGCCATCCGCGTGACCGGGGCAGGTCCGGGCGAGGTATCTTCCGAACTGATGGGTGGGCGCGTGCTCCGCAGGCTCGGTAGGGGTGCGCTCCGCGCCATGGCTGCTGACCCGTCGGAGTGGGTGCCGACCCTGGCGGCGGTCCTCCTGATCGCCGGTCTCGCGCTCCGGCTGCACGGCTACACCTCATATCCGCGGTTCGGCGCCAACGAGGACGAACTCGAGTGGGCATGGCTGGGCCAGAGCCTCTGCCTCTATCACTGGCCGGCGTCATGGTCCTACCTTCCCGAGCATCTGCCCGTCACCGCCGTGGCGACCTCGCGGGGGGTGTTCCTGCCCTGGGTCAGCCCCTGGCTGGACCATCCCCCCCTCTTTGGGCTGCTCGTGGGCGGCGTCGCCCTGCTCGCGGGTGAGCACACGCCAGCCGAGGTCGGGCCGTCCGCCATCCGGCTGGTCCCCATCCTGCTCAGCATCCTCAGCGGTTGGCTCCTCTATCTGCTCGCCGCGCGCCACCTCGGCCGTGCCACCGCCCTGGTGGGGCTGGCCGTCTTCTGCCTCTCCCCCTGGATGATCAGCGCCAGCCGGCTCGTCGAGAGCGAATGGCTGCTCGCTCCGATGCTGCTCGGCGTGCTGGTGCTCGCGAGCCATCGCGGCCGCCTTCCCACCACGCTGCTGCTCGCCCTCTGTGTCCTCGCCCCGCTGGTCAAGGTGCCCGGCGTGATCGTGGGCGCCGCCGGTGCGGTGGCGCTGCTCACCGAGCGGCGCTGGGTCGTGGCTCCGCTGGCCCTGCTCGGCGCGCCCATCGGCATAGGTCTCTTCGCCGCCTATGGTGCGGCTGTGGACTGGCACCAATTCGTGCTGGTGTGGCAGGTGCAGGCCGCTCGCCACACCAACCTCATCGCCGGGCAGCAGTTTCTCTTCTCCGGCGATGTGGGGCTCTGGAACTTCGTGCCGCTCAACGATCCGTTCTGGGTGGTGGGGATGGTCGGGCTGGCTGTGATGCTGCTGCGACGTCCCCTGGGCACCGAGTCGCGGATCCCGCTCGCCTTCGCCGGGTACGCACTGCTGATGGCCCTGACCGCCGGGATCGAGGGCGCCCAGTACTACGACTGGTACCGCTTCACGGTGGATCCCCTCATCTGCATCGGAGTGGGGGATCTGATCGCGCAGAACCTGCCACGGCTGCGCCTGCCGGTGCTGGATCGTCTCCGGGCGCGGATCGGCGCGCTGCGTGGGNNGCCGCTCATCGACGAGTACGAGGTGGAGCTGCGCATCCTGGTCGCGCTGTACGAGGCGGCGACTCGGACCATGGACACACGCGATGGCGATCCGCGCCTCGCCGGCGCTCTGGCGGGTCTGGGCTTCGGCGAGTGGGAGCTCGACAACGTCTACGCCTTCGTCTACGAGGTGGCGATGGAGGTCGACACCGAGGGTCGGGACCTGGCCGCGCTCGTTGGCGAGATGGATTTCCCCGCTCTGCTTCTGGCGGCGGCGCACGAGCGTCGCTGACCCGAGCCGGGTGCGGGCCGCCCTTCAGACGATCCCGGCCGCGGCGGGACCGGACCAGGGAAGCTTGATGCCGGGGTTGAGCACGCCGCTCGGGTCGTATCGCTGCTTCACCCGGCGCATCAATCCCATCCCCGCAGTCCCGAGCTGCCGCTCTGCGTAGGCGAGCTTGGTGGTGCCCACCCCGTGCTCGCCGGATAGCGAGCCTCCCATNNTGCCCGAAGTTGACCACCGGAACCCGGTGACGGGTGCCGATCTCCTCGGTCCGCGCCACCAGCTCGGCGATCCGGTCGCGCGGGACGACGACGTCCTCGTTGAGCTTGCCGACCATCACCGTCGCCACTGCGGCGCTGACGGCCTTGCGGATCTCCCAGAGCCGTGCGGCATCCGCGGAGTCGGCGGCCCGCTCCAGATGGACGGCGCCGGCTGAGCTGAGCGCGGACCCGGCAGCCGCGACCTCCGCCCTCACCCTGGCCTCATCTCCCTCCAGCTCCACCAGGACCAGGGCCGCGCCACCGGGCACCTTCACGATCCCCGTCCTGGCGACGGCCTCGAGGGCGCTTCTGTCGAGGAACTCCAGCGCAGCGGGCATCAGCCCCTGCCCGGCGATCTCCGCGACGGCCCCGAAGGCGTCCTCCAGACCGGCGAATTGGCCCGCCAGTGTGGCCCGTGCAGCCGGCGCGGGGAGGAGCCGGAGCACGACCTCGGTGATCACNNCGCGGTGGCGCCCACCAGGAAGTCGGCGGTGGTGCCGTAGCGGAAGGCGTGAGGCCCGGCGGCGTTGCAGGCGACGTTGCCTCCGATCGTGCTGGTGGTCGCCGATCCGGGATCCGGTGGGTAGTGGAGGCCGGCGGCGGCGGCGCGCCGGTGGATCGCGGCCGTCACCACCCCGGCCTCGGCGTGCAGGCGCTGCCCTTCCACCTCAAGTCCCAGGATGCGGTTCATCCGGCAGAGGTTGAGGATCACTCCACCGTGGAGGGCGACGGCTCCCGCCGCATAGCCGGTGCCCGCGCCCCGGGGCACGACCGGCAGCCCGTGGCGGGCGCAGACCCGCACGACCCCGCTCACCTCCTCCGTGGTCGCCGGGAGGACGACCGCATCCGGCAGGCGCCGTTCCCCCGATGCGCCGAAGGCGTCGAAGGCGTAGGCGGCGAGGTCCGCCGGGCGCGTGTGGATGTGGGCCGTCCCGACCTGCTGCTCCAGGTCGCGCTGCGCGGCGGAGGGGAGCATGTCAGGGATTCTGAACGTCGGGGAGATCGGGCNNGCAGGCGCTCAGCACGGTGATGGAGCCGGAGCTTCATCGCGACATCGTCAGCCTGCACATGGTCAAGGACATCCAGTGCGAGGGCGGGGCGGTGTCGCTCAAGGTCGTCCTGACCACCCCGGCCTGCCCGCTCACGGGCCGGATCGAGACCGACATCCGGGCCGCCCTGGTCGGCCAGGTGCCCGGCGTGGAGACCGTCTCGGTCGCCTGGGACAGCGACGTCACCTCCGCCCCCCGCGGGCTGCCCGGGCGCCAGGAGATCCCCGGGGTCAAGAACATCGTGGCCGTCAGTGCCGGCAAGGGCGGGGTGGGCAAGACCACGGTGAGCGTCAACGTGGCGATCGCGCTGGCCCAGGCCGGCGCCCGGGTCGGCCTCCTTGATGCGGACATCTATGGCCCGAACGTGCCGATCATGATGGGCCTCCACGAGCAGCCCCAGGCTGGGGAGTCGGGGAAGATGCTGCCGCTCTCCGCCTTCGGCATCGAGGTGGTGAGCTTCGGCACCATTCTCAAGCCGGGCCAGCCGGTGATGTGGCGCGGACCCATGCTGGCCAAGGCGATGCGGGAGTTCCTCTACGAGGTGGAGTGGGGCCCGCTCGACTACCTGGTGATCGACCTGCCGCCTGGCACCGGCGACATCCAGATCAGCCTGGCCCAGTCCATCCCGCTCACCGGGGCGGTCATCGTGACCACCCCCCAGGACGTCTCGATCGCCGACGTCAGCCGCGGCATCCAGATGTTTGCCCAGCTGCGCCTCCCGGTGCTCGGGGTCATCGAGAACATGAGCGGCTTCATCTGTCCTCATTGCGGGGAGCGCACCGACATCTTCGGCTCCGGCGGAGGCCGCGAGCTCGCCGAGCGCAACGGGCTGCGTTTCCTTGGCGCGATCCCCCTCGACCCGGGGGTCCGGGTCGGCGGAGGCGACGGCCAGCCGCTGATGGTGGCGGCCCCCACCTCGCTGACGGGCCGCATCTTCCGAGGCGTGGCCGAGCTGATCGCCGCCGAGGTCAGCAAGGAGAACTACGCGGCCACCGGCGG
>PLXL01000124.1 GCA_003153215.1 Candidatus Dormiibacterota bacterium | reverse complement strand
CACTCCTGCTGCCTAGATGCGAACGGTAGGATCGTGACCTTGGACGCGAGCAAGGGACCGGCTCTGCTCTTCGATCTGGACGGCACCCTGGTGGACAGCGTCTACCAGCATGTGATCGCCTGGCGCACGGCCCTGGAGGACGAGGGCTTGGACCTGTCCACCTGGCGCATCCACCGCCGTGTGGGCATGAGNNCCGCTGCCCGGGGCCGTCGAGTTGCTCCGCGACCTCTCCCAGCGTGGTGTCCCCTGGGCGGTTGCCACCAGTGGCACCCGGGCGACCGCCGCGCCCAATCTCGCCAAGCTGGGAGTGCCGCCGTCGGTGCCGGTCGTCACCCGCGACGAGGTCCCCTTCGCCAAGCCCGATCCCGACCTCTTCCTCGCCGCCGCCCAGCGGTTGGGGATCGCCATCACCAACTCCGTCGTCGTGGGGGACAGCATCTGGGATGTGCTCGCCGCCCGCCGCGCCGGGGCGCTGGGAGTGGGGCTCCTGTCGGGCGGCTACAGCCGCCAGGAGCTCGAGGTGGCCGGCGCCTTCCGCGTCTACCATGACCCTGCCGCACTCCGGCTCCATCTCGATGAGCTGGGAATTCGGAGGTGAGGTGCCGACATCGGTCAACGTCGGCTGCGCCCCAATGATCGCGCTACGTGATTCTGCCCGACGGTCGGAGCGCGAGGCCGGGCAGTTCCTTCGAATGAAGGGAGGGCACGCCCGGCTGGCCCAGTGTTGGGGAATGATGCTTGAGGGCTACCCGCCATACGTGGCTAGCCAAGCGGGTACGTGTGCGTCACGACGTTGAAGGTGAGGAAGTGCCCTCCCTCGTCCTGGAGGGTCAGGCTCTCCCCGGTTGCAGCGGTGATGGTCAGCTTGCCCATCGCTGAAGGCGCCTCGTAGAACCCCTGAAAGGCCGGTGCATCGTTCAGGTTCGAACCCTGGGTGAAGAGGGCCACCGCGCTCTCGACGCCGTCCTCGGGTGACGCCGGATTCTCCGGTATGCCACCTGCGTAGACGAGGTACCACGTCTGCCCGATGGGAGCCTCCCAGAAGGTAGTGCAATCAAAGTCGGAGGCGGAGAACGGCCCCGCCTGAGCGGGTTCAATGCCGATCTCGCGGATGGGCGGGCTCAAGGCCGCAAGAGGCGACGTCAGAGTGCTTTCCGTTGACTCCGGTGAGATGGAGGGGGTAGCACGGGTGGAAGGCGAAGGGGTCGATGCACCTACATGTCCCGCCCCTGATTGACAAGCGACGACCAAGACCATCGCTGCCGCTGAGCCCATCACCGCCAGAGCTCTGCGACGCCAACAGGAGAGTCTGGTTTCCTGGCCGCTCATCACTCCTCCGGCAGTTGTACGTGCTGGCTTGCCGAAAGGTTGCACCGGAGAGGGCGCACACCGCCCGGAGAGTGTAAGAGTCGCCGATGGGCCTTTGGAGGTCGCTCTCAACGCTAGGGGCGAAGGAGGCTCAAGGAAGCGAGGGAGAGCCTCGGCCCGTCACGTCCGCCGGAATCGCTTGCCGCGTGGCGAGACCGGCGGGAGCCGGGAGGTCGCGCGCACGAGGACTTGAGTGGGAGCATCCTCCGCTGGCCCAGGCTGATCTCGCCGGGTGTCAGCGGGTAGCTCATCCAGTGCGTCAACACCGCCCACACCCGATAGGTAACAGATAGATAGCGAGAGGCCAGCGACTAATTGGAAAAGCCAAGTACCCCCGGCCGGAATCGAACCAGCGCACAAGGTTTAGGAAACCTCTGCTCTATCCACTGAGCTACGGGGGCGTGTAAGGGTTTCCGATGAGCCCTGCCAACTCGTACCAACAAAGACTACACCGGTCTCCGTTACGGGTCGCCCCGTCAGGGGCACCGGTCACCGGGCGGGTGATCACCGCGTCGCCCCGCTGTGGCGAGGAATAATGGGCTCCGTCCCATGCGCGGGCGCCGCGCAGACCGCCATCGAGTCCCAGCTGGAGAGCGCCCCGGATGAAGTCGGTGTCGATTGACCCGCAGAGCTCGGTTCCCAAGTACTCCCAGCTTCGCGAGATCCTGCTCGACCTGATCGACGCCGAGCTCGCCTACGACGCGCTCATCCCCTCGGAGCGCGAGCTGGTCGACCGCTACGGGCTCTCCCGGATGACGGTGCGGCAGGCGATCAACCACCTGGTTGCAGAGGGCCGGCTGTACCGGATTGCCGGGAAGGGGACCTTCGTCGCCCGCCCCAAGGTGGAGATGCCGCTGCGGCTCACCTCCTTCACCGAGGACATGCTCGCCCGCGGGCAGCGGCCGGGCTCCCGCGACCTGGAGCGTCGGGTCGGCGCGGCCGGCGGTCAGGTCGCCAAGGGGCTGGGGCTGAGCCCCGGCGACCCCGTCCACATGATGGTGCGGCTGCGCACCGCGGACGAGGTGCCGATGGCGGTCGAGCGCTCGTACATCCCGGTTCTGGTCGCTCCGGGACTCGACGACGTGACGCTGACCGACCGCTCGCTCTACGCGATCCTCGAGGAGCGCTTCGGCATCGAGCTCGACCACGGGGAGCAGACCATCGAGGCGGGGATCGTGGACCCGGATGACGCCGTACTCCTGGAGCTGAGGCCCGGCAGCGCGGTGCTGCTGGTCGAGCGCCGGGCCTTCGCGGAGGGCCGTCCGGTCGAGCTGACCGTCTCCGCCTACCGGGGGGACCGCTACCAGCTCCACGTCGGCCTCGACGCTCCCCGACTCCCAGCGACGCAGAGCCCAGGGCCGACAAGGTCCGGCGGCGACGGGCACGGCTGACCGCCCGCGGCGACGACGGCACACATACCGCTGCCGCAACAGCACGGCAACCGGCCGCGGCACCGCGCACACCGAGCCCGAGGCGGTGGCCGGGGCGCCGGCGATTCCCACCCAACCCTTTGACGAACTGGTCCATACCAGCTAACCTGCGGACGGTGATCCAGCCCGAACTGCCTGGGGCGATGTGAAATTAAGATTCCTGCGAATTCGATGGCATGCCATGGCCTGGTCACGGCGATCGCGGCTGGCCGCTGAGCCCAGCTTTCATCCGCGGCCTCGGGGCGGCCTCCGATGACCGCCACCGAGGCTGCGGGGCCGGCGGTGGTGGTCGCCGCGGTCGGCGCCTCCGCGATCCGGGGCGCCCTGGTGGATGCCCGCGGTTCGATGGTCGCCACCAAGGAGGGCATCACGCCGCAGTCCAGCGCCGACGACTTGCTGCAGGCGATCGGNNTCCAGCTTCCCGCCGTGCTCCTCCAGGACGCCCGGGCCGCGGCCCTGGGCGAGGCGCTCCTGGGCGCGGGACGGGGCCGCGAGGACTTCCTCTACACCGTGCTCGGCGAGGGGGTAGGCAGCGCGGTCATCCTCGGCGGCAGCCCGCTGGTCGGCAGCCACGGTGCCGCCGGGGAGATCGGGCACATCCGGGTCACCGAGGGTGGGCTCCNNGTGGTGTCGGTCACCGAGATCGTCGAGCGGGCGGAGGGTGGCGAGGCGGCGGCTCAGACCATCTGGGGGGAGGCCATCGCGGCCCTGGGCGCCGCCGTGGCGGCCGCGGTGGCGGTGCTCGACTGTGACCTGGTGGTCCTCGGGGGCGAGCTGGCGGAGGCCGCAGGGGCGGTGCTGATCAGGGCGCTCGGCGCAGAGCTGGAGGGTCGCCTCAGCGTCGTCCCCGCGCCCGAGCTGAGCATCGCGGCCCTGGGTGATGCCGCCGCGTGTCTCGGCGCCGCCGGCGCCGCCTTCGAGCGGGCGGGGATGGGNNTCCCCCGGCGGGGCGGCGGCGGCTGATGCGCACCCTCAACGAGAGAGCCGTGCTGGAGCGCCTGCGTCGCGGCGGCCCCATCACGCGGCCGAGGCTGGCCGAGGAGACCGGCCTGTCCCAGCCCACCGTGGGGGCGATCCTGGTGACGCTGGAGCGGGCCGGGCTGGTGCGCCAGGTCGGGCCGAGCAGCCCCAGTCGCGGCCGCTCCGCCCTGCTCTTCGAGGAGACCCCGGGCGACGGGCACGTGGTCGGAGTCGATGTCGGACACCGCTGGCTGCGCTGCGCGGTGGCCGACCTGAGCGGCACCGTTGTGGCGCGCCGGGACGTCCGCAACGCCGCCCGCAGCGCGCCCAACCTGGTACGGGTGGTGAGCACCCTGGCCCGGGACGTTGCGCGCAGCGCCGGTGTGCTCTGGCCCGACGTGGCCTGGACCATGGTGGGCAGCCCGGGAGTGTTCGACCCCGTCGACGGGACCCTGCTGCTCTCCTCCCGGATCCGCCGCTGGGGCCGGCCCGGTCTCCTCGACGCCCTTCGAGGCGAGCTCGGAGTCCGAACGTCGGTGGCCAACGACGCCAACCTGGCGGCGCTCGGCGAGCTGGCGGGAGGCTGGGGGAAGAGCTTCCGGACCTTCGTCTACCTGCTGGTGGGGACCGGCCTGGGAATGGGCCTGGTCGTCGACGGCCGGCTTCACGCCGGCGCGCGGGGAGCGGCCGGTGAGGTCGCCTATCTTCCATTCGGCGACGAGGCGTCATCCCGGCCCCCGGCCTACGGCGCCCGGTGGGGATCGTTCGAGGAGGTGGCCTCCGCCCGGGGCGTGGTCCGGGCGGCGGTCGACCTGGGGCTGTCCCCCCGCCTGTCCGCCCGACAGATCTTCGACATGGCCCGGCGCGGCGGCGTGGCAGCCCGGTCCGCGGTGGCGACGGAGGCCGAGCACCTTGCCCTGGTGGTCGCCGCCGTCACCACGGTGCTGGACCCGGAGGCCGTGGTGATGGGTGGCGGCGTCGGCAGCGAGCTCGATCTGCTCCGGGAGCCGATGGAGGCACGGCTGCAGCAGTTGACCCCGTTCCGCCCGCGGATAGTCGTCAGCGAGCTGGGCGACGAGGCGGTGCTGCTCGGGGCCCTCTCCTCTGCCATCGAGACGGTCCGGGATCAGCTGCTCCAGCGCCCCGCCCCGCCCACGACGGACGGTGTGCCCGGCGGCAAGACGGGGACGGGTGAGCTGCGCCAGGAGCCGACCACGTCGTCCCGGCCGACGGCGGTCAACGCCCCGGCCGCCGCGCCGAGGGTCCCGGCGGCGCTGCCCAGGGTGGCCACCACCAGCTCCGGCGGCGGGCCCAGGCTCAGCCGCTGAGCCAGCGCCTCGCGCACGGGGTCGAGCAGCCGGCTCCCGGCGGCCGCCATCCCGCCACCGAAGATCACCAGGCCGCAGTCCACCACCGCCACCGCCGCCGCCACCGCCGTGGCCAGGGCGGAGACCGCGTCGCTCCAGAGCCCGGCGGCGACCGGGTCGCCGGCCAGCATCTGGTCCAGCACCTCCTCGGCGGGGATGCGCCGGCCGGTGGCAGCGGCGTAGCGGCGGGAGAGGGCGGCGGCGGAGGCGACGGTCTCAGCGCATCCGCGGCCGCCACAGCCGCAGAGGAGCCGGTGACCGTCCACCTGGAGATGGCCGATCTCCCCCGCCAGCCCATGGGCTCCGCGGAGTGGCCGCCCGTTCACCACCACCGCGCTGCCGACACCGGTGCCGAGGATGACGCACAGGAAGCTGTCCACCCCGCGCCCGGCTCCGAAGATGGCCTCGGCGTGCGCCGCGGCCCGGGCATCCTGGATCAGCGTCGTCGGAAGCGCTATGCGCTCCTCCAGGCGGCGGGCGAGGGCAGTGTCGCGCCAGAGCAGGTTGGCGCCGCTGCGGGCGACGCCCCTGCTCTCGTCGATGACGCCCGCCGCCGCCACCCCCAAGGCGGCGGCGGGGATGCCGAGACCGCGGGAGCGGTCGGCCAGCCGGCGGGCGACCGCGACCACGGCGTCGACCAGGGTGGCCTCGCTCTGCTGCGGGGTGGGCACCGTGTCGGTGGCCAGCACCGCCGCGTCCGCACCTACCAGGGCGCCCTTGATCGAGCTACCGCCGACGTCGACGGCGATGACGACCGGGGCCTCGACCCGGAGTGCGACGGCGGCCTCAGTCGCCAAGCCGCACTCCGCTGGCCGGGTCGAAGACGTGGGCCTCCGCCACCCGGATCGCCACGGAGATCCGCTCCCCCACCGAGGGCAGGCGCCGTGGGTCGGCACGGGCCACCAGCCGCAGCGGGGCCGGCCCCCCGGGGGCGTCGAGGTGCACCCAGGCGTCGGACCCGGTGTCCTCGACCAGGTGCACCTCGCAGCTCAGCCGGAGGGCAGCGTTCGAGTCGCCGGCGGTCACGGGGAAGAGCGCGTCGGGACGGAGCCCCAGGACCACCTCGGAGAGACCTGCCCGGCGCGCCGCCGACGCGGCGGCGCCGGGCAGGGGGACGGCGACCTCGCCCACCCGGGCCGCGGTCCCGTCGAAGGGCAGACGGTCCAGGTTCATCGCCGGCGACCCGACGAAGCCGGCCACGAACACGTTGCAGGGATGCTCGTAGAGGCGACGGGGAGTGTCGCACTGCTGGAGCACCCCGTCGCGTAGCACCGCGACCCGATGCCCGAGGGTCATCGCCTCGACCTGGTCGTGGGTGACGTAGACGGTGGTGGTCCCTAGACGCTGCTGCAGCGCCGCGATCTCCGCGCGGGTCTGCACCCTGAGCTTGGCATCCAGGTTGGAGAGCGGCTCGTCCATTAGGAACGCCTGGGGCTGCCGCACGATCGCCCGGCCCATGGCGACCCGCTGGCGCTGGCCTCCGGAGAGCTGCCGGGGCCGGCGGTCGAGCAGCGGTTCGAGCTCGAGGAGGCGAGCCGCCTCCAGGACCCGCTGGCTGCGCTCGGGCTCGGAGACTCCCTTCTGCTTGAGGGGAAAGGCCAGGTTGTCGGCCACGGAGAGATGCGGGTAGAGCGCGTAGCTCTGGAACACCATGGCGATGTCGCGGGCCTTCGGCGGCGCACCCGTCACCACCCGGTCCCCGATGAGGATCTCGCCGCTGCTCACCATCTCCAGGCCGGCCAGCATGCGCAGCGCNNGCAGGTCGCCTGCCGATACTCGACGTTTGCCATTCAGATCGATCTCCTGGCGGTCGCGCTCCGCCCCCCGGGCGAGGTCATGTCTTGACCGCCCCGGCCGTCAGCCCGGCGGCGAGCCGGCGCTGGATGATGAGGAAGAAGATCATCACCGGAAGGGTGAAGATCAGCGAGGCTGCGAACAGCTCGCCCCACGGCGTCACCCGGCTGGGGTTGATCAATCCGAACAGAAACACGCTCGCCGTCTCCGCCGTCTGGCCGAAAACGGTCCCGGAGTTGCCCAGGATGGTGTAGGCGAAGACGTAGTCATTCCAGGCCAGGATGAAGGCGAAGATCGAGGTGGCCACCAACCCCGGGGCGATGAGGGGGAAGATCACCCTCCAGAAGGCGCTCAGGCGGGAGCAGCCGTCGGTGAGGGCCGCCTCCTCGATATCCACCGGGACGGAGGCGACGAAGCCGCGCAGCGTCCAGATGGTGAAGGGAAGGACCGGCGCCACGTAGGCGATGATGAGCGCCGGTACGGTGAAGATCAGACCGACCCTGTTGAGCTCGATGAAGATGGGGATGAGCAGGGAGGCGAAGGGGACCATCTGGGCCACCAGCAGGGCGACCAGCATGGTGCCGCGGCCGCGGAAGTTGAAGCGGGCGACGGCCAGGGACGCGAAGAGCGAGATGGCCATCGAGAAGGCCACCACCACCAGGGCCACAACCGCGCTCAGGAACAGCGAGGTCAGGAAGCTGGGCTGGGGGACGGTCGGCCCTGCCCCGTTCACCGTGAACGCCTCCTGGAAGTTGGCCAGCGTCCACTGGGCCGGCCAGAGCTGGGGCGGGTAGTGGAGCAGATCGTTGTTGGGCTTGAAGGCGTCGATCAGCATGTAGTAGATGGGGAAGAGCCAGATCGCCGCGATCACCAGCAGTGCCACGGTCGCGGGCGTGCTGCCGTGGCGGCGGCGCCGCACCGAGGTGACCCTCGCCGTGGCGGCGATGCCCTCGGCGCCCATGGGTCCGATCGCGGTCATGTCCTGGTCCCCCGCACCATCATGCGCACCGCGGCGCCGGTCACGATGCAGAGCAGCAGGACGCCGAGCATGGTGACGGCCGCTCCGGCGCCGTAGTTGTTGCCAACGAAGCCCACGTCATACGCCCACACGCCGAAGGTAGTCGTCTGGTCGCTGAGGCCCCCCACGTTCTGCAGCACCGCGACCTGGTTGTACACGTTGAAGTCCCAGATGATGGAGAGAACGCCGAGGAGAAGCAGGATCGGCGTCAGCAGCGGCACGGTGATGGTGCGCAGCTGGGACACCCAGCTGGCGCCGTCCACCCGAGCCGCCTCGTACAGCTCCTCGGGGATCTGGAGCAGCCCGGCGAAGAGGGTGATGGCCACGAACGGCACCGCTCCCCACACCACCACGGTTCCGGCCAGGGCCAGCACCGAGACAGCGGAGTTGTACCACTGGTGGGTGGAGAGGCTCGCGTAGCTGCCCAGGTGGAGGGCGGAGAGCAGCCAGTTGGCGATTCCATACACGGGATCGAAGATCCAGATGAAGATCTGGGCCGCGGTGATCTGGGGCACCGCCCACACGGCCACCAGCACCACGGTGAGCACGATCCGCGCCCAGGTGTGGGCGCGCCGCATCAGCATGGCCATGCCGAGGCCGACGATGAGGGTCATCCCCACTGTCCCGATGAGGAAGAAGAGGGTGCGCACCAGGACCGGCACGAACTGACCGCTGAAGAGGTTCTGGTAGTTGCTGAAGCCGACCCAGAGGGTCGGCCCTCCGGTGACCAGCTGGTAACCCTGGAAGTGCTGGAAGGAGATGACCAGGGAGAAGACCAGCGGGAAGCCGACGATCGCGGCCAGCACCAGCAGCGACGGGCTGGAGAGAGCGTACGGGACCCAACGCCCCACCAGCCGGCGCTGGGCCCGGGAGGTGGCGGGTGCCGCTCCCCCGGGCCCGGCCGGTGTCGGGGATTCATTCCCCGACACCGGCCTCCGGATACCGAGGCGGTGCCGCCGAGGTGTGGCTGGGACCTCCCCGACGGCGCTCATCTCGGTTTGTCAGTCTACTGCCGGGCTCAGGACCCGTTCAGGACGCTGTCGATCTGGCTGTCGTACGTGCCCGCAGCGGCGCTGGCGGTCTGCTGCCCGGAGAAGATCGCTCCCAGGAGGTCCTCGTAGTAGCTGTCGTTCTCGACGGTCGCCTCCTGAGGGCTGTTGGGGGTGAACCAGCTCGTCTTGGCCGCCAGCGCGGCGGTGTTGAGAGGCGGGTTCTCAGCCTGCAGGTTGAGCAGGGAGGTGCTGTTGGGGATCACCCCACCCACCGTCGCCATCTCGGACTGG
Source organism: Candidatus Dormiibacterota bacterium (assembly GCA_003153215.1). Classification (GTDB taxonomy): domain Bacteria; phylum Chloroflexota; class Dormibacteria; order Aeolococcales; family Aeolococcaceae; genus Changshengia. The sequence goes on along the minus strand of PLXL01000124.1, from coordinate 3,369 downwards.
TACTGAGTGCCGGCCACGAGCTGGACGTACTCCTCAGCGAGCTTCTGGTTGGGGCTCTTCTTAGCGACGCCAAGGTTGGAACCGCCCAGGAAGGTCGGCATCGGGGCGCTGCTGGTGTACCCGGGGAGGGCGAAGGAGCCCACGTCGGAGGCGGTAAACGTGGTGCCGGTGCCGTAGACGCTCGCGTAGTCCCAGCCGGGCTCGACGATGATCGCCGCCTTGCTGCTGTCGAAGACGGTGTTGGTGGTCGTCGTGGTGTCGTTCTGGGTGGCCGGAGCCAGGTCGTAGCCGGTCTGGAAGAGGTTCGTGTAGATCCAGCTCAGCGCCGTCTGGTCAGCCGACGAGGAGAACTGGGCGGTCCACTTCCCGCCGCTCTGGGTGGCGATGGCGCTCGTGCTGTTGCCCGACTCACCGAAGAGGAAGGAGTCCATCGCGTACCAGTACTCACCCGGGATGTAGATGCAGGAGGTGCCGCTCGGCTCGCTCGCCTTGATCTTGGCGCAGTCGCTGAGCAGGTCCGTGGTGGTGGTGGGAGCCGCGGTGATCCCCGCCTTGGCGAACATGTTGGTGTTGTAGATGGCGATGCGGTCGCCGGCGTAGTACGGCACCCCGTAGAGCTTGCTGTTGTAGGTGCCGGCCTCGGTCAGGCTCTGCAGCCAGGTGCTCTGGTTTTGCCAGCTGACGCCGTCGAGGTCCGCCAGGCCGCCGGTGGCGGCGAAGCTGGCCACGTAGGTGTTGCCCATCTCCAGGACGTCGGGCGGGGTGCTGGTGGCCAGGGCCGTATCCGTCTTGGTGACGATGCCCGTCCACTGCTGCAGGCTGACGTTGACGGTGACGTTTGGATGGGCCTGCTCGAACTGAGTGTTCCAGGCGGTGACCAGCGAGGCCGGGGCGCTCCCCGACATCAGCCACACGTTCAGGGTGACTTTCGGGGGGGCGGTCGGGCTGCCGCCGCTCGCGGTCGAACTGCTGCCGCACGCGGCCAGCCCCGCCGTGAGCAGCGCGACCGCCGCCGTGCAGATCTGACGACGCTTCACCATGGCTGCCTGCCTCCATGACCCCCAGCGGGGGCTCCAACCCTCCCGCCTCCTCCCGGATGACGGTACTGGTCTATACCAGCTCCGCAGCCTGGCATAATCCGAGCGGTCTGTCAACCACCCGCTGGTATGAGATCGCAACCCCGTGATCCGTGCGGCGGCAAACTCGAACGCCCCACTCCAATGGCCAGGGGCAGCCCGCCCGGCTTGCCATCACCCCGGATGGCCGTCACAATTGGTCTAGACCAGTATCAGTAGCATCCAACGCGGCAAAGGGAACACCATGCGCCTGGGGGTCGCAGCTTCCCTGGTGGAGGGCACCGTCCTCCCCGGGGACGTCTCGGTCGAGGAGGGCCTGGTCTCCGGCCTGGGGCTCTCGCCCGCCGGCTCGACCGGGCTGGCGATCCCCGGTTTCGTGGACGTCCAGGTGAACGGGGTCGCCGGGGTCGACTTCCTCTCGGCCGACACCGCCGGCTATGCCCGGGCCTCGGAGGCGCTCGCGCGCACGGGCGTGACCGCGTTCCAACCGACCTTCGTCAGCTCCCCGGTCGAGGTGGCCGGCGAGGCGATCGTGACTCTCTCCACCCTCGACGGCCCTCTGCCCGGCGCCCAGGTGCTGCCCGCCCACCTGGAGGGCCCTTTCATCTCCCCCCTGCACCACGGGGCCCACAATCCGCGCCACCTGCTGGCGGCCAGCACGGAGGTGGCGGACGCCCTCTGCGCCCTCGGTCCGGTCGGTTACGTCACTTTGGCGCCCGAGATCGAGGGCGGCCTGGCGCTGGTCGAGCATCTGGTCGCGCGGGGCCTGGTGGTCTCGCTCGGACACAGCGATGCCCGGGCAGACGACGCCACCGCCGCCTTCGATCGAGGGGCACGGGCGGTGACCCACGTCTTCAACGCCATGCGCGCCTGGGCGCCCCGCGACCCCGGCCTCGCGGGGGTCGCCCTCTCCCGACCCGACGTCTTCGTGACCGCCATCGTCGACTTCGTCCACCTGGCCCGGGAGACCGTCCGGCTGCTGCTGACGACCGCCGGCGACCGCCTGGTCCTGATCAGCGACGCCATCGAGGCCGCCGGGCTCGGCGACGGCACCTACCACCTCGGGGATCGCGAGGTCGTGGTCCGGGCGGGAGAGGCGCGGCTCGCCGACGGCACCCTGGCGGGGAGCGTGGTGGCCATCGACCAGGCGGTCCGGAACCTGGTCTCGGTCGGAGCCGGCCTCGAGCTGGCGGTGGGAGCGGCGACCCGCGTGCCGGCGCGGCTGCTCCGGCGATCGGACCTCGGAGAGCTGAGGATGGGGGGCCGCGCCGACATCGCGGTCCTCGACGGCTCCCTCGAGGTGACGCGCACGCTGGTCGGAGGCAGGGAGGCATACGCGGCGTGACGAGGCGGCAGATTGACGGATAGCCGGCGGTGAGGCGGACAGCACCGCTGCTGGCCGTCGCGGTCTGCGCGGGTGCGGCCCTCGGCTCCGCCTGCGCTTCACCAGCTCCCAAGGAGGCTAGTCCCATGGTCATCCCGATGACCGACGTGATACCGATCCCGATGGAGCTCCACCCCGACCCGAGCGCCGACTTCACGCTCACCGGCTCGACTGTGCTCGCGGTGAGCGGCGGGGCCGTGGCGGAGCCGACCGCCACCTGGCTGGCGGCGCTGCTCCGCCACGGCACGGGCTTCGCGCTCCCCATCACGGTGGGCGCAGCCCATGCCGGCAGCGTGATCGCCGTGGAGCTCGGCGACGCCGACCCAAGCCTGGGAGACGAGGGGTACACGCTGACGGTGCGACCCGGATCGGTGGTGATCCGCGCCGCCACCGGGGCCGGCCTCTTCCACGGCGCCGAGACCCTGCGCCAGCTGCTGCCCGGGAGCGTCGAGACCGCCGGGGGCCGCGGGCCGTGGACCGTGAGCGGCGGGCAGATCGTCGACCGCCCCCGCTACCCGTGGCGGGGGGCGATGCTGGACGTGGCCCGTCACTTCTTCAGCGTGGCCGACGTGGAGCGCTACATCGACGAGATCGCCCTCTACAAGATCAACATCCTGCACCTGCATCTCACCGACGACCAGGGCTGGCGGATCGCCATCAACGGCTGGCCGCAGCTGACCGCAGTGGGCGGCAGCACCGAGGTGGGCGGCGGAACCGGTGGCTATTACACCCAGGACCAGTACCGGCAGATCGTCGCCTATGCCGCCAGCCGCTACGTCACGGTGGTCCCAGAGGTCGACGGCCCCGGCCACGTGAACGCGGCGCTCGCCTCCTACCCGGAGCTGACCTGCAGCGGCACCGCCCCGCCCCTGTACACCGGCATCGACGTCGGGTTCAGCTCCCTCTGCG
>PLXL01000251.1 GCA_003153215.1 Candidatus Dormiibacterota bacterium | reverse complement strand
CGGTCGCCGAGGGCCGGGGCAAGGCCCAGGCGGCGAGCCTCCGCAGGACGCGTTCGGACACCATCGCCCGCCGTCTGGTGGGTGGCCAGGGTGGCACGGAGGAGCGCGTCCCCGCTCCCGAGCTGCGCAAGGGTGACATCGTCGTCTGTGAGACGGGCGACATCATTCCGAGCGACGGCACCATCGTGGCGGGGATCGCCTCCGTTGACGAATCCGCGATCACCGGCGAGTCCGCCCCGGTCATCCGCGAGGCGGGTGGCGACCGGAGCGCGGTGACCGGCGGCACGCGTGTGCTCAGTGACCGCATCGTCATCGAGATCACCCAGAACCCCGGCGAGACCTTCATGGACCGGATCATCGGGCTGGTCGAGTCGGCATCGAGGCAGAAGACCCCCAACGAGATCGCCCTCAACATCCTCCTGGCCAGTCTCACCATCATCTTCATCATCGCGGTCGTCACCCTGCAGCCCTTTGCCCTCTTTGCCGGAGCCTCGGTGTCGGTCGTGGTGCTGATCGCCCTGCTGGTGTGCCTCATCCCCACCACCATCGGTGCCCTCCTCTCCGCCATCGGCATCGCCGGCATCGACCGCCTCCTCCAGAAGAACGTGCTGGCGATGTCGGGCCGTGCGGTGGAGGCCGCCGGTGATGTGGACGTGCTCCTCCTCGACAAGACCGGCACCATCACCCTGGGCAACCGTCAGGCCACCGAGTTCATCCCCGCGCCCGGCGTCGAGATGCAGCGCCTGGTGAAGGCGGCGGACCTGGCGAGCGTCGCCGACGAGACCCCCGAGGGCCGCTCCATCGTCGCCTTGGCCCGGCGCATCGGCATCGCCGAGGAGCCGGACATCCACTCCTGGGACTTCGTCCCCTTCACGGCCACGACCCGGATGAGCGGCGTGGATCGGGGCACCCTCAGCATCCGCAAGGGCGCCGGAGACGCGATCGCCTTCTGGTGCTCGGGCGAGACGAGCCACGAGCTGCCGGCGACGGTGCGCGATCAGGTCGAGACCATCGCCCGCAGCGGCGGCACCCCGCTCCTGGTCGCCGAGAACCGGACCGTGCTGGGCACCATCCACCTCAAGGACATCGTCAAGCCCGGCATCCGCGAGCGGTTCGAGGACCTGCGCCGGATGGGCCTGCGCACGGTGATGATCACCGGCGACAACCCGCTCACCGCCAAGGCGATCGCCGAGGAGGCCGGCGTCGATGACTTCCTCGCCGAGGCCACCCCCGAGAACAAGCTGGAGTTCATCCGCAGCGAGCAGGCCGGCGGCAAGCTGGTGGCGATGACCGGCGACGGGACCAATGACGCCCCCGCCCTGGCCCAGGCCGATGTCGGNNCGCCATCATCCCGGCGATGTTCGCCGTGGCCCTCCCACCCCTCAAGGCGCTCAACATCCTGCAGCTGAAGACGCCGGAGAGCGCCGTCCTCTCGGCGGTGATCTTCAACGCGCTGATCATCGTCGCCCTGATCCCGCTGGCTCTCCGGGGCGTCAAGTACCGGGCCGTGGGCGCCGCGTCGCTGCTCCGCCGCAACCTCCTGCTCTACGGGGTTGGGGGGGTCATCCTCCCCTTCATCGGCATCAAGGCCGTCGACATCGTGATCACCAGCCTTCACATGATCTGAGCTGAAAGAAGATGTTTAGCAATTTCCCCAAGCAGCTGCTCATCGCGGTGCGGATCACCCTGGTGATCGCCGTACTCTGTGGCCTCATCTACCCGCTGGTGATGCTGGGCGTGTCCCAGGTGGCCTTCAACGGCCAGGCTAATGGCGGCCTGATCAAGAACTCCAGCGGGACCGTGGTCGGCGCCAACCTGATCGGCGAGTGCTACTACGAGACCAAGAACGTGTCCGGGACCCCCGTCTTCCAGACCACTCAGTACCAGGGGCACACCTTCTACACGGTCGACCCCCGCTACTTCCAGGGGCGCCCGTCGTACTCCGTGCAGACCACCTCCAGCGGCACCGAGGTGGTGCAGCCCCTCAGCCCGCCGTGCGAGTCCAACAACTCGCAGGGCAGCAACCTCGCCCCCAGCAACGCCCTGCTGACCGAGCAGGTTGACACCTACGCCGGCTACCTGCACTGTGTGGGCATCGACACCGCCGGCTCCTTCACCGCCGGCCAGCTCCAGGCCGCCGCCACCGACCCGAGTCACGACTGCCTCAGCACCGGGACCAAGACAACTCCTATCCCCATAGACCTGGCGACCGGCGACTTCACCAGCTTCGACCCGGACATCAGCGTGGCGGCGGCTCTGGCGCAGGTCAACATGGTGGCCGAGGCGCGGGGCCTCGACCCGGCCAGGGTGCACGCGGTGGTGGAGGCCAACATCACCGGCCGCGTCCTCTGGATCTTCGGGGAGTCCGACGTGGACGTCCTGCAGCTCAACCTGGCCATGAACCAGGCGTTCGGCGCACCCCCGGCGCTCGGGTGACCGCGACGCCCGGCGGCGGTGCCGGCATGCACGGGCCGATGGACCCTGCCTGGGTACACTGGAGGCAGTAGGCGCTCACCCCGGGCCTGGCCGGCCGGGTGGGCGAGAGGGCGATGAGCAAACCCCGCAGCGAGCCACCCGCCGTCGCCGGAGATGAGGCGACAGCCTCCGCCCCCGTGGCGGTGGCCGGTCCCCCCTCTCCGCCGCGCGGCAAGCTCAAGGCCTACCTGGGCGCGATGCCCGGGTCGGGCAAGACCTTCGCCATGCTCCGTGAGGGTCGCGACCGCCGCGATGGCGGCGAGGACGTGGTGATCGGGTTCATCGAGACCCATGGACGGGCCCGCACCGCCGAGGCGATCGGGTCCCTGGAGGTCCTGCCCCGGATCACCGTCGACTACCGCGGCACCCAGCTCTCCGAGATGGACGTGGAGGCAGTCCTCGCCCGCCGCCCCCAGATCGTCCTGATCGATGAGCTGGCCCACACCAACGCTCCCGGGGTGCGCCACCACAAGCGCTGGGAGGACATCGAGGACATCCGCGACGCGGGCATCGACGTGATCACGACCATGAACATCCAGCACCTCGAATCGGTGAAGGACGTGGTCGAGCGGATCACCGGGATCACCGTTCACGAGACCGTGCCCGACACCGTCCTCGACCGTGCCGATGAGGTCCAGTTCATCGACATCACTCCGGAGGCGCTTCGCAAGCGGATGAGCCACGGCAACGTCTACCCGGCGGAGCGTGTCGACATGGCGCTGCGCAACTTCTTCCGTCCGGGCAACCTGGCCGCACTTCGCGAGCTGGGGCTCAGGCTGGTGGCGGAGCGCGTCGAGGTGGAGCGCGGAGGCATCCAGGCACCCCCGGAGGACGTCCTGACCGCGGTTTCCGGTGGGCCCTCTGCGGAGGCGCTGATCCGGCGCGGGGTGCGCCAGGCCCGCCGGCGGCGCGGCTTCTGCACTGTCGTTCACGTGCGCTCCATCGAGGACGCGGCCGGGGAATCCGGGCCCGAGGCGCCCTGGCACCGGCTCGCCGTTGAGCTGCAGACCTCGGTCCTGGAGCCGGAGTCCCACGACATCGCCGCCACCCTGGTGGCCATCGCCCGCGAGCGTGGCTGCCGCCACGTGGTGATGGGGGAGCCGCACCCCCGTGGCTTCTTTGCCCAGATGCGCCCGACGGTGGTCGACCGGGTGATCGAGGGTCTCCCCGACACCGACGTTCACGTCATCGCCCGCTACGCCGCCGCCCCCTACGCCCCCCAGGACCGGCCCGATCCCGACTCCCTGCTGCGCAACATGAAGGAGACACGGCGTCGCGGCGGGCTCCGTCTCTACATCAGCTACGCGCGCGGGGCCGGCGCGACCACCAGGATGCTCGATGAGACCCGGCGCCGCGCGGCGCGCGGGACCGATGCCGTGGTCGGCGCGGTGAGCGGGGGAGGCGCCGCTCGGCTGGGCAGCCTCACGCTCCTCGGCGGCGCGGGGTCGCCGGCGACCCGAGGAGTGCTCGACGTCGAGGCGCTGCTCAGCCGCAACCCCGATGTCGTTGCCGTCGACGACCTCGCGGGATTGACGACCACCGGCCGGCTGGTCGGCCACGTCCTGCCGCGGATCCGCGCCGCCGGCATCAACGTCATCGGCACCGTCCACCTGAGCGACCTGCACAGCGCCGTGGGCCTGATGGGGACGCTCCTCAGCCGCCCGGCGAACCGGCCGATCCTCGACGACTCCTCCGTCGACGCTGCCGACGAGGTCGAGCTGGTCGACGTCCCGCCCGCCGAGCTGGAGGTGAGGCTCCGCCAGGGGGAGATCATGTCGCCCGGCGAGGCGATCAAAGCCCTTCAGGGTGAGTTCCGCCCTGAGGTACTGACGGCGCTCCGTGAGATGGCTCTGCGACGGGTCGCCGAGCACTGCGACCGGCGCCTGGTCGCCTACATGAGCACGGCCCGGATCAACGAGCCGTGGGAGGCGCGTCCCCGCGTCTTGGTCCTGGTCCCGCCCCGGCCCGGCCAGGACGCCGTCATCCGCCGCGCCGCCGCCCACGCCGCCCGGCGGGACGACGCCCTGACCGCGGTCTCGGTGCGCCGCCGTTCCCGCAGCGAGCACGAGAAGCGGCTGCTCGGGGGATACGCCACCCTCACCCATCAGCTGGGTGGCGATTTCGTGACCATCGACGGCACCGACGTGGCTGCCACCGTCGCCGCTTTTGCCCGCGGTCACCGGATCACTGAGATCCTGGTGATGCGGAGCGGCCACAACAGCAGCTCCAAGACCCTCCGGCGCCTCATCCGGCTGATGGCCGACGTGGACGTGCACGTCGTCGCCGCCAACGACGCGTAG
>PLXL01000140.1 GCA_003153215.1 Candidatus Dormiibacterota bacterium | reverse complement strand
CCGGCGGGCAGAGCGCCTCGCCAGAGGTCCATCACCGTGATCACCTGAATCTCCGAATCGGGTGACCGCCATCCCGATCGTTCATCAGGCCCGCTCCAGGTACTGCTCCTGCTCCCAGGGGGTGACCTGGGTGCGGTACTCCTTCCACTCCAAGGCCTTGACCTCGAGAAAGCGCTCCGACAGCGTGTCTCCGAGGGCGTCGAGCACGACCTCGTCCGCCTCGAGAGCGGTGATGGCGTCCTTGAGGTTGTCGGGCAGGAGCCCGACGTTGCGGCGCTCCAGCTCGACGTCGTCGAAACCGTAGAGGGACTCCTCGACCGGAGGCGGCAGCGGAAGGTGACGCTCGATACCGTCGAGGCCGCAACGGAGCATCACCGCGAATGCGAGGTAGGGGTTGCAGGATGGATCCGGGGAGCGGAGCTCGACACGGGTGACCTCGGAGCGGCCAACGTGGGGCACCCGGACCAGGGCCCCGCGGTTGGTGCGGGCCCAGGAGACGAACACCGGGGCCTCGAACCCGCGCACCAGCCGCTTGTAGGAGTTGATGAGCGGCGCCAGCACGAGGCACATCCCCGCGGCGTGGTGGAGCTGGCCGGCGATGAAGTGCTTGGCGACGTCGCTCAGCCCGTAGTCGTCGTCGCCCGCGAAGGCGTTGCCGCCGTCGCCGGCTCGGGCCAGGGATTGGTGGACGTGCATTCCGCTCCCGGGCTGTCCCTGAAAGGGCTTGGGCATGAAGGTGGCGGTGAGGCCGTGCTGCTGGGCGATCGCCCGGAGCGTGTAGCGGAAGGTGACCACGTCGTCCGCAGCCTTGAGCGCCTCCTGAGCGCCCACGTCGATCTCGTGCTGTCCGCACCCCACCTCGTGGTGGAGGGTGTTGACCTCGAGCCCCATCGCGCGCAGCTGCTCGGCCATGATCTGGCGAACCGCCACCGTCGGGTCGGTGGCGAAGTCGAAGTAGCTGCCCCGGTCATGGCGTGGCTGCACCGGCCGGCCCAGCTCGTCGCGCTCGAGCAGGTAGAACTCGATCTCCGGCCCCACCCGGTATTCGTAGCCGAGCCCCGCCGCGCGCTCCGTAGCCCGCCGCAGCGCTCGCCGCGGATCGCCTGGGTAGGCCTCGCCCTCCGGGGTCGTCAGCCAGCAGATCATCCGGCCGGTCGGCGCCTCCGCCCACGGCAGGACGGCGAAGGTGGCCGGGTCGGGCACCAGGTACATGTCCGACTCGGCAGTGCGGGCGACCGACTCCACCGACGACCCGTCGAACCAGACCCCGTGCTCCAGCGCCGAGGCCAGCTGGTCGGCGGGGATGGTCACCGTCTTCACCGAGCCGGTGACGTCAGTGAACTGGAGATCGAGGTGGCGGATGCCGGCCGCCTGGGCCGCTGCGAGCGCGTCGGGGATCTCAGGGCGGTGGCGGGGAGAGGCCATGGGCACCTCGGATGGCGGAGACTCTGACAAAAGCCTCCGAGTTCGTACGCTGCGCCTAAGGATATCGGACGCAGGAGTGACATGTCTAGGGGGAGACCGGCTCGTTCGCTCCATCTCGCGCGACGACTGAGACTGAACGCACAATGTTGGCGAACCATCCCCCGGGGCGGTAGACGTGACGGCGATGAGGGCGTGGGGCCCAGGGGACGAGGGCGCCCCACGCCTCTGACCGGCCGCTGGGGCGTCCGGCGCGACCTTGCCGGCAGCCTGCCGCGCGGACCGCGGAGAGGTTGATGCGACGACCCGACAGCCACCCGGTGACGGCCGGAAACTGCGGTGTGACAGATCGCACCAAAGGGTGCAAGTGTACTACGGAATATCGACGTCCGTTGCTCTTGGGGGCCCTCGACCGGCACCCGAGAATGAACTCATCCCACCACCGCTCCACGAAAGAAAGAAAAACGTGAGCCTTCCCCGTCCGACCCTCCTCAGCCCCCCACTCTCCCCGCCCTGCGCGCGCCCCCTCAGATCAGGGCGCGCCAGGGCGGCATCCCTCTCCCTGATGGTGGCCGCAGCGGGACTAGTGGCCGCATACCTCCTCGCAACTAGCCACGGACCCCTCGCTGCCGACAGCCTGGTGGCCAGCCGCGCCGCGGCACTGGCCATGACCATCGCGGCGGTCGGCGCTGTCGTCGCCGCCGCCAGTGCGCTGGTCCGGCGCGGCGATGGCATCGCGCCACACCGCGCCGCCCGTCGCCGGGCGGGTCAGCTGGGGCGGCTCGGTCGGAGCACCAGCCCTCGAGGTTCCCATCACAGCAACCGCCTGGACCGGATCCTGGAGGCAATGACCCGGATCAGCGCAGAGAGAGATGTCGACTCGGTGATGGCGGCCGCAGGCGGAGCCGTCGTCGAACTCCTCGAGACTCGCACAGCGTCCCCGGTGATCGCCCGGGTATACAGGATTGAACGCGACCGGATGGTGGTCGTCAGCGAGCACGGCGCAGCAGCTGGTGCCACCACCGTCGGGGAGAGCAGTCTCCTGAGCGCCGATCCCCTCATCCTGGCTGCGGTCACCGGGGACCACACCCTCGCCGAAGCGGGGTCCGACCCACGCCGGGTCGCCAGCCCCATCCACGCCGGCACCGCGGTCCGGGCGGTGGTGCTCGTCGAGCGTCGCGACCGGGCGTTCCGGGACTCCGAGGTCACCATGGTCGAGGGGCTGGGCGGGATCGCCACCCTGGCGGTCTCCAACCTGGTCCGCGCTCGCGTGGTCGCGGGGGCGCAGGCGGAGCCAACCGATGGGCTCACCGGCCTGATCGGCCGCGCTGCCTTCGAGAGGCGCTGCCGGGAGACCCGCGAGTCCTACGCGATCATCTCAGTGGACGTCGACCATCTCAACCAGCTCAACAACGCCCTGGGCCGGGAGGCGGGCGATGACGCCCTCCGCTCGGTGGCCCGGGCCCTCCAGTCAGCGACGAGAGAGCGTGACGTCGTCAGTCGCAGCGGCGACGATGAGTTCACGATCCTCACCATCGGGGCGGCCACCGCCGTAGTTGGCAGCGTTGCCGAGCGCATACGTGCCGCGGTGTCCGAGCTCGTCAGCGGAGCCTTCCCGGCTCGGGTCAGCGTCGGCTGGGCGGTGGGCGCCGCCGGCGAGGACTCGGCCGAGGTGTGGGCTCGGGCGGACGAAGCGCTCGGCCGCGCCAAGCGCGAGGGACGCAATCGGGTGGCCGGGTCGATCACCGGCCGCCCGTCCGCCGCCCCCGGGCGCGGATGGACGACCCTGCTCAGCCGTACCCTGGCCTCCCAGCAGATCCACCCCGTCTACCAGCCGATCGTCACCCTCCCGGAGGCGCACATCGTCGCCTACGAGGGGCTGGCGCGGCCCATCAACCTGGACGGGGCCGACAGCGTCGAGGAGTTCTTCGCCACGGCCCAGCGGCTGGGCGTCACCAACGAGCTGGACTGGATCTGCAGGCGCGCCGTGGTCCGCGGTGCCGAGGGCATCCGCAGCGACGCCCAGCTCTACCTCAACATCGACCTCTCCGCGGTCTCCGACGTTGACGAGGACGTCGAGCAGATGCGCAGCCTGCTGCGCTGGATCGGCAGGCCCCCCGCCAACGTCGTCCTCGAGATCGCCGACGCCGACCGCTTCACCAATCTTGGCCAGCTCTCCGCCCGCGTCGATGTCTACCGCCGGGCGGGGTTCAAGATCGGCATCGACGACACCGGCCGTCCGGGGATCGGTGTCGACCTCCTCTACGCGACCCGCCCTGAGGTCATCAAGATCG
>PLXL01000147.1:5476-11788 GCA_003153215.1 Candidatus Dormiibacterota bacterium | reverse complement strand
CACGGTCACCCGGAGCCCTGCGGCGAGCAGCGCCCGGAGTGCGCCGGGGACCAGAGCCACTCGCAGCTCGCCCGGCTGGCGCTCACGGGGCACGGCGACCCGCACTGGCGCCGACCCCGTCCGATCGGAAGCTTCCGTCATCGCCCGTGATGGTAGCGATCATGGTCGGGGGCCCGCGTGGCCGTGCCTGCCGGAAGCTGCGGTGACGGCTGCCCCGCTCACCGTCGTTGCGCGAGGCCGGCAGGCCCGGCGTCGACCAAGGGGGGCCGCCTCGGCGTTGACGACGGGGAGTCCGCGGCCGCGCTCTCACTGATCGCGGATCCCTCGTCATTGCGGCTGCGAGTAGCATGAGGCGGGGCAGATTGATGCGCCAATTGTGCGTGTGCGCATTGCCCCGAGCGACGTTCCGGTTGCGGCCGAGAGTTCCGAGGGTGATGGATGCGAATACATCCATGGGAACCGTTGCCAGCCGACCGACACGTTGACCCCTCATCGCGGCGGGGCTGGCGCCGACTCGGCCGGGCTGATCTGCTGCTCTGGCTCGGCATCGCCGGGCTCGCCGCCCTCGGCATCGTCAATCTCGTCGGCGTCCGCGATCCGAGCGAGGCGGAGCACCAGCTCTTCCAGCCCTCCGAGTTCCCCCACCTGGGCTCCGGAGGAAAGACTCCATGAGCGGCGGGCTGCGCGAGCGCGACCAGCTGGAGGTCGAGGGTCACGGGCTGGTTCTCCTCGGTCTGCTCGGATCGACGGCGACGTCCCGCACCTGGCTGGCGGAGAACGCTGCCGACGCCCTTCACGTCGCCCGCCGGCTCAGCGGCCGCGGCGAGGCGGAGCGCGCCTCCCTCCTCTCCACGCTCTCCCGCCTCGCTCAGCTGCGCCACCCCCGGCTGCTGTCGCCGGAGCCGGCGTGGGTCGAGGGGACATCGGTGTGGGTGGTCCGCCCCCACGATCCCGGCGTCAGCCTGCGCCGGCTCGCCGCGGTGGCCCGGCTCGACCCGCGCGATGTCGCATCCATCGGCGGTGACGTCCTCGACGGACTGGCGGCCGTGCACGCCGCGGGGGCCATTCATGGGGCCCTCCATCCGGGGAACATCCTGGTGGGGCTCGACGGTCGAGCGCGGGTCGTCGACATGGGGCTCGCCGCATCCGCCGCGGACAGCGCCGGGTCGGACGGCGGGGACGAGCCCGGTCCGGGGCGTGGGGCCGGCGACGACATCGAGGCTGTCGCGGCGACGCTGCGCATTGCCATGGCTCGCGCGCGCGGGCCCGGCGTCACCGGCCCCGGCCCGCACCGGCGTCCCGAGCGTCTCGGGGGGCTCGACACCATCCTCGGCGGCCCGGCGTTGGCCTTCGCCGGGGCGAGCTCGGCGAGTGCGGCCCGGATCGCTCTCTACGACGCGGCCGGGGAGCCCGACGCCCGGACACGGCGCGAGATCACCGCAATGGTTAGCCCGCTGCGCGCGGTGCGGCCGATCGCGACCCCGGCGCTGGTGTCCGTCCCACCACCGCAGCGCGAGCGTCCCCACCCTACCCGGCACGCCACCCAAGCCGCAGCGACGCTGCTCGGGCGCCGGGCGGCTGCTCCAACGGCGCGGCCGTGGCACCTCCCTTCAGGCTGGCGGATCTCCTCAGGCCGGCGGCTCATGGCCTGGCTCGCTCCGCTCGCCGCGGTCGTCCTGGTCGCAGGCGTAGCGGTGATGCTGAGCGGTCGCCATACCGGTGCGGTGGGCACCCCGGTGCCGTCTCCTGCGGCTCCGGTCCGATCCGAGCCGACCGCAGCGTCCACGCCGACGTCTGGGCCAGCCTCTCCCGCTCCCTCCCCGCCGGCCGCCACCCCGCCGGCTCCGCCGGCGGCCGGACCCATCGTGGGTCTCAGCGTCAACCCGCAAGGCGGAGGCGGGTGCACGGTCACCGCCGGTGGCTCCTGCGAGATTCAGGTCAATGTCAACCTCGAGCCTCAGCAGGGAGAGACGACGATCACCTTCGATCTGCTGCTCGTCGACGAGTGCACCGGCGCGTCGTCGACCCTCTCGGGCGGATCGGTGATGGCGGGCTCCTTCTTCGACCTCGTCTGGGCCGACGCCCCCGTGGTCTTCCAGAGCGGCGACCCGATGATGCTCTACGCGGTGACCTCATCACCGGCCCAGGCCGCCTCGCCGGGGCTTGCGCTCACCGGGTCGACCGCCGCCTGCTGAGTGCTCCGGGGGAGCCTCAGCCGGCAGCCACCCGCTCCTGGGCGGCGGGACGCCGGGGCTCCGCCGGCCCGGCCTCCCCCCCCTGCTGCCGGTGTCCGACGATGCCGGCTTCCGCCGACCACGCCGGAGGGATCTGGTGGGGGGTGCGGGTGAGGTCCCCGCACGCATAGCATCGGCTGATGACCTCCTCCGAGGTCGACGCCACCAGGCGGGACTCATGCCCGCAGGCGACACAGACCGTCAATCGCGTGGAGATCAGCTTCGCACCGGCCATGGCACTGCCTCGCCACGAAGAGCCCAGCCGAGTCTCGTGGTGTCCCTCGACGCACGTCCCACGGTACGCCGAAGGTCCCTCGTTGTCATGCTCTGAGGGTTCATTCCCGCATGCGGAATGGTCATGGCCCGGCCGTGTTCACGGCTGAGAGAGTCTGGTCATGGTCAAGACACTCGGGTTCATGGTTTGGAACACCCCGTTCACTGCTGCAACATCCCCTCACCCCCGGAAACCACGCCGAGGCTGCATGCTCACCGGTGAAGAGACGAGGAGGTCGCATGTTCACCCCTGAGACCCTCGAGGTGGTCATGGTCTCCTTCGAGGGACCGGACCAGTACAGCCTGGCCGGCGGGCTCGGCGTCCGGGCCCGCGAGCTGACCCGTGCCTTCGCCGCCGCCGGGTTCGTCACCACCCTGGTCTTCGTCGGCGATCCTGCCAGGGATTCCGAGGAGACCAGTGAGGGGGTCCGCCTCCTCCGCTGGTGCCAGGAGGTGAGCGCCGGCTGCCCGAGCGGTGTCTACGAGGGCGAACGAGCGAAGCTGGAGGCGCTCATCCGCACCCTGCCCGACGCCCTGATCGAGCGCGTGATCGCTCCCGCGGTCGGCCGCAACCGGGTGGTCGCCGTCCTCTGCGAGGAATGGCACACGGCAGCCTTCTGCCGCAGGCTGAGTGACCGGCTCCACGCCATGGGGCTGCGCCGCCACGCCGTCCTGCTCTGGAATGCCAACAACCGCTTTGGCTGGGACGAGATCGACTGGCGGGCGCTGGGCTACGTGGCCTCGACGACCACGGTGAGCCGCTACATGAAGCAGCTCATGCTCGGCCGCGGGGTCAACCCGGTGGTCATCCCCAATGGTATCCCGGAGAGCGCCTTGGAGCGGCCCGACGGGGCGGCGGCCGCAGCGATCAGGAGCGCTGCCGGGACCCCCTGCCTGGCCTTCAAGATCGGGCGCTTCACTCCCGACAAAGGCTGGACCCAGGCGATCGACGCCATCGCGGAGCTGCGGGCCGAGGGTCTGCCCGCCCGCATCCTGATGCGGGGCGGCATCGAGCCCTACGGAGCCGAGGTGCTGGGACGTGCCCGCCAGCACGGTCTCTCGGTCTGCGACTGGTTCGAGCCCGTCGACGACGCCGGTGGGGTGGTCCGGGCCCTGTCAGAGAGCCGGGGGGCCGCGGTGGTCAACCTCTGCCGCTTCCTCCCCGAGGCGGTGATCCCGGAGATCGACCTCGCCGCCACCGCTGTCCTCGCCAACTCTGGGCATGAGCCCTTTGGCCTGGTGGGCCTGGAGGCGATGGCGGCGGGCGGCGTCGCCGTGGTCGGNNGAGGAGTACGCCCGCCCCTACGGCAACGCCATCGTCATCGAGACCGACGACGGCGCCGAGGTGGCCGCGGCCCTGCGGGGGCTGGTGGACAGTCCCTCCCTCGCCCGGCGGCTGCGCCGCGAGGCCCGGCACGACGCCCGGGAGTTCACCTGGCCGGCGGTGATCGAGGGCCTGCTCGAACGGCTCCGGTACATGTCCTTTCACCAGCAGGTGCTGACGCCGTCCCCAGGCACTAGGCTGAGATCGTGAAAGCCGTCGTCATGGCCGGAGGCGAGGGCACGCGGCTCCGGCCGCTCAGCAGCCAGTCCCCCAAGCCGATGGTGCCAGTGGTGGGTACCCCGGTGATCGAGCACAACCTGAGGCTGCTCCGCGACCACGGCATCACCGAGGTCGTGATCACCCTCCACCACCTCGGCGCCGACATCCGCAACCGGCTCGGGGACGGCTCGGATCTCGACATGACCATCGACTACGTCGTCGAGGAGCGCCCCCTCGGGACCGCGGGGAGCGTTCGCAACGCCGCCCATCTCCTCCACGACACCTTCCTGATCATGAGCGGCGACTGCCTGACCGACATCGACCTCTCCCGGGTCATCACCCAGCACCGCGAGCGGGGGGCGCTCGCCTCCATCGTCCTCACCTCGGTNNACCAACGCCGACTGGTCGCAGGATGTCTTCCCGGGGATGCTGGAGCGGCAGGAGCCTCTCTTCGGATTCGTCTCCGAGGGCTACTGGTGCGACATCGGCAACATCCCATCCTTCCTCCAGGCGAATTGGGACGCCCTGGCGGGCCGGGTGCGCTGCCACATCCCGGGGCACCGCGAGGGAGAGGTCTGGATCGGGCAGGACGTGGAGATCGGGATGGGGGCTGTCATCGAGGGCGCGGCCTTCCTCGGTGACGAGGTCAAGCTCAAGCCGCGCACCCACCTCACCGGTCCGGTGATCATCGACAAGTACTCGGTCATCGACGAGAACGCCCGGATCGNNCGTCACCATCAAGAACAACACGGTGGTGGAGGAGGGGGCCGTGATCGGTGACGACTGCGTCATCGGCCAGGGCTCCAGGATCCAGGCCGGCATCCGGATCTGGCCGCACAAGGAGATCGAGCCCGGCTCGACGGTCAACGAATCGGTGGTCTGGGCCGGGGAGTGGCGACGCGGGCTCTTCTCGTCGTCGGGGATGACTGGCCTGATCAACGTCGAGCTGACCCCCGAGTTCTGCGCCCGGCTCGGGGCGGCCTTCGCCGCCACCCTGCCTCGCGGGGCCACCATCGCGGTTGCGCGCGACCACGCGCGCAGCTCACGCATGATCAAGCGGGCCATCGTCTCAGGGATCGTGAGCGGCGGTGCCAGGGTGCGCGACCTCGAAGAGCTCCCCGTGCCGGTCACCCAGTTCGCGACCCGGTACGGTCGATCGGAAGCCGGCATCCACGTCCTGGTCTCGCCCCTCGACCAGCGCTCCGCCGACATCCGCTTCTTCGACCGCGACGGCCTCCCCATCGACAAGCGAGCCGAACGCCGCCTCGAGGGCCTCTACTTCCGGGAGGACTTCCGGCGCGCCGCCTTCTACGAGATGGGCGACATCGAGGCGCACATCACCGCACTGCCCGACTACGTGCAGCATCTGATGAGCAGCGTCGACGTCGAGGCGATCCGCACCGCCAAGTTCCGGCTGGTCATCGACTACGACTACAGCCAGGCCTCGCAGGTCCTTCCCGATGTGCTCCACGGGCTCGGGGTGACCACCGTGCCCCTCAACGCCGGGGTCGCCGAGGGACCGCGCCATCGCACGGTCCCTGAGGAGACGGCCCTGATCACCCGGACGGTGCACGCGGACCTCGGCTGCCTCTTCAACGCCACCGGCGAGCGCATCGATGTTATCGACGACCAGGGCAGCGTGCTGACCCCGTACGAGCTGTTCGGGCTGCTGGCCCGATGGTGGTCGCATCGGGGCGCGATCCTGGCTCCGGCAAGCTCGCCGCAGTGGGTTCGCGGCCTCGTCGAGGAGCAGGGCTCCAGCTTCGTCGCGACCATCGGAGAGCCCAACCAGGTGCTCCGCGCCGCCGCCTCTCCGTCCGCATGCCTCGGCACTGACGGCGAGGGTGGCTTCGTCTGGCCGTACTTCTTCGGTGCCTTCGACGCCATGTACACGCTGGTGAAGCTGCTGGAGCTCCGGGCCGTGGCCGGTGAGCCGATCTCGGAGGCTGTCGCCCGCCTGCCCCATGCCGCCTACCTCAACGCCACCGAGTTCGTCCCCTGGGAGGCCAAGGGGAGGGTGATGCGCACCCTCCTGGAGGACCATCGCGACAGCAACGTCGACCTCGTGGACGGGATCAAGGTCTTCGTGGACGATGGTTTCGTGCTGGTCCGCCCCGATCCCGACGAGCCCGCCTGCCACATCGTGGCATCGGTCACCAGCGAGCCGCGGGCACGCAGCCTGCTCGAGGAGTACAGCCGCCGGGTGCGCGAGGCGCGCGGCGGCGAGGGCGCCCCGGTCGCCACCGAGGTCATCGGCAGCGC
>PLXL01000147.1:0-5436 GCA_003153215.1 Candidatus Dormiibacterota bacterium | reverse complement strand
GGTCCCGTCGCGGAGCGCGACGAATTCCGCGTTGCACACCCTGACCCAACGCTCGTACGCGGCGTGCGATTCGAGCGGCGGCGTGCCGTCGACGGACCCTCCCAGCATGTCGAGCTTGTGGGCAAACTCGTGATAGACGACGTTGTGCCCCCCTTCGGGATCGCGAGCCTGCGCACGGGCGGCGTCCCAGGCGATGAGGACGGGACCGTCGAAGCGTGCCTGTCCGATGATCGGATCGGGCTTGTCGGTGTAGAGGCCTCCACCGACGTGGCGGTCCCCTTCCAGCACGACGGTCGTGGGGGAGACGATGATGGAGGTGACGCGGTGGTAGTAGTCGTAGTCGAGGCCGAGGATCAGCAGGCCTGCCATCGCGCTGATCACGACCCGGATCTCATCGGTCAGCTCGAAACCGCTGGACGCCTCCCAGAGCTTGTCGACGAGGAGGAGGCGGATGAGACCTTCGANNTTGCGAAGCCGTCCTCGACGCGTCAGTGCCATTCTTCTCCTTGCCTCTGCGGGGAGAGCCGAGCGATCCCGGCAGCTAGGCGGGTGCGGTCTTCTCCGCCGGGGGCTTCCTATTCTGCAACCACCTCGGTGCCCACCAGTTGACGGGCCCGAGCAGGCGCATCAGAGCGGGCACCACCAGGGCGCGGACCAGGCTTGCGTCCACGAAGATGGCGATCGCCATCCCCAGACCGAGCGCCTTGATCACGACGACCGACGAGACCAGGCCAAAGACGAGGAAGACGGTGACCATGATGGCCGCCGCTCCGGTGCCCAGCCGCCCGCTGGCCTGCAGCCCGGCGGCGACGGCGCGCCGGTTGTCCCCATGCGCCCGCCACTCCTCGCGCATCCGCGTGAGCAGAAAGACCTCGTAATCCATGGAGAGGCCAAAGACGACGCAGAAGACGAGCACCGGGATGGTGGGGTCGAGTGGGGCCGGACTGAAGTCCAGTAAGCCGCTCAGGTGGCCCTGCTGGAAGATGAAGACGAGCGCCCCGAAGGAGGCGGAGAGCGAGAGCAGGTTCATCAGCACCGCCTTGAGGGGCAGGACCAGTGAGCGGAGCAGCACCATCAGCAGGAGGAACGTCGTGACCATGACGTACACGATCGCCCATGGGGTCTGATCCAGCATGTACTGGACGTAGTCCATGTCGAATGCGGTGTTGCCGGTGACCAGGATCTGGGCACCGTCGANNCCCGGGCTCGTTCACGTAGCTTGTCACCGCGCTGATCCCGGGGAAGGTGGTGAGACGCCGGCCGAGCTGGTAGGCGGTGGCCACATCGGCCGCGCTGTACGGCGACCCGTTGAAGTCGAGCACGACGTCGATGGCGTTGCCCTGGCCGAACTGCTGGGTAAGCAACTCGGTGCCCTGCCGAGCGTCGTCGCCGGGCGGCAGCAGGGTGACGTCGGCCTCGGCGAGACGCATCTGGGAGAGCGGGGAGCCGGCCAGCAGCAGCACGGCAAGGCAGGGCACCAGCACCGCCACCGGCCGGCGCATCACCAGGTTGGCGAGGCGCGCCCAGAACCCGCGCGCCGCCCGGTCGTTCCCGGTCCCGCCGGCGGCCGCGGTCGCAGCGCCGGCTGGCGCTCCGGCGGTCGTCAGGGCCGTGGTCCGAGACCGGCGGAACGGGCGGAGCAGGCTGGCCGGACGCCAGTGAGTGACCCGCATTCCGAGGATGGCGAGCAGGGCGGGGAGGAAGGAGAGTGCGTAGACCACCGAGATCAGCACCATGAAGCTGCCCGACAACCCCATGCTGGTCAGGATGGTGCCGCGGTAGAAGAGCAGCGCGGTGGCTCCGACCGCGACCGTCACCCCCGAGAAGGCGACGGCCGTCCCGGCGGTCCGCATCGTCACCGAGAGGGCTGTCTCGACGTCCGGCTGCCGGCCCATCTCCTCGCGGAAGCGACTCACGAGGAAAAGCGAATAGTCGATCGCTACGCCGAGCCCGAGGATGACGACGACGTTGAGNNCCGAAGACGATGATCAGGAGGATCAGCGCCGCCGGGATCGAGACGTCCGCCCGTTGGAGGTCCTGCTCGCCCCGGGTGTTGAAGGAGCTGTTGAGGGCGAGGTCACCGGCGGCGTGGACGGTGAGCACGTCGGAGTGGACCTCGGCGCGCAGGCTCGGGTAGATCTGGGTGGCGGAGTCGAAGTTGGGCACGTTCAGCCCCACCTCGACCGCCACCCAGCGCCGGTTGGTGGAGATGAGCGAGCTCTGAGCGGTCGGGTCGTCGGGCGGCGGCAGGATGATCGTCTGCACCCTGCTGTCGTGCCGGAGGGGAGCCAGCGCGGCCGAGACCGCCGACTCGAAGGCCGGGCTGCCCACGGTGAGCGAGGGGCTGCCGAGCACCAGCTCCAACCCATTCGCGATCGAGGTCGGCAGCTGCTGCGACTCGAGGGTCAGGGCCCGGCTCGACTCGAAGTGGAAGGTGTCGTTGTTGTTCAGCGTGCCGCCGCGGCTCAGCAGGCCGAGGGTCGCCACGAAGAGAACGAGCGACGCGAGCAGCACCCACCACCGGTGCCGGTAGACGAATCCGCCCCACCAACTCATGCGCAGCGCCGTCCCATGGGCAGGCACCTTACCAAGTGGCACCGGGTGGGTCCCCCCGCCACCTCGGGCCCGGTTGGCTCGGGTCGCGTCCGGCCGGAGCGGCTACCCGGCCACCGCCCCCGCGAGCTCACGCTCGACCACCTCGCCCAGCCCGCGGATCATCGCCGGGGAGGCGTTGGGCATGGCGATCCGGCGCAGCCGGATGCCGTGCTCGGCCGCCTGCTCGCCGGCGGCCACGTCGATGTCGTAGAGGGTCTCCAGGTGGTCGGAGACGAACTGGACCGGCGCCACGAGCACCTCCTTCGCCCCGGCTGCGGCCAGCTCGGGGAGGATGTCGAGGAGGTCGGGCTTGAGCCATTCAGCGGGCGAATGGCCCGCGCTCTGCCAGCCGAACCGCCAGCTTCCCTCGGGGAGGTGGAGCCGATCGACCACCGCATCGACGGTCTGGTGGAGCTGGTCGAGGTAGCCCGGGTCGCGATCGATGACGCTCCGCGGGAGGCTGTGGGCGGTGAAGATCAGCGTGGCCGCGCCCGGCGGGCCCGCGGGGGCCTCGGCCAGAGCCTGGGTGATGCGGTCGCTGATCCCCTCGATCCAGCCCGGCATGGTGTGCCAGGCTCCCGCCACCGCGATCTCCAGCCCGGGGTGGCGGCTCCGCGCCCGGTCGACCTCGCGCTCGTAGCCGGAGAGGATGAGCCGCGAGTACTGCGGCGCCAGCACGATGCCGAGGATCGTCGTGATCCCGGCCGCCATCATGGCGTCGACGGCGTCGGCGATCCAGGGGGCGGAGTGCTGCATCCCCACCGACACGGAGAAGGCGCCGGGCCCGTGGCGCTCGGCGAGGAGGCGGTCCAGGGCGGCGGCCTGCAGGGCGGTGATCTCCAGTAGCGGTGAGTGCCCGATCCGCCGGAAACGGCGCTCGAACTCGGCGGTCAGCTCGGGGTCGGCATCGCTTCCGCCCCGGACGCTGCGCAGATATGCCGGCACCTGGTCGGCGGTCACCGCGGAGCCGAACGTGAGCAGGAGGATGCCGGTGGGGGAGCCCATCAGCGGGCGGTCTCCCGGTGGACCAGCTCGACGACCCGCTCGAGCGTGGCGGCGTCGGTGTCGGGGAGCACCCCGTGGCCGAGGTTGAAGACGTGACCGTCGCGGCCGCCCGCCTCAGTGAGCACCCGCCGGGTCTCGCGCTCGACCACCGGCCAGGGTGCGAGCGCCACCGTGGGGTCGAGGTTGCCCTGGATGCCGAGCCCGGGCCCGATGCGCCTCCACGCCTCGTCGAGCGGCAGGCGCCAGTCGACGGAGATGGCGTCGCTGCCGGTGGTCGCCATGGCGTCGAGGAGGTGGGAGCAGCCCGTCCCGAAGTAGATGAGAGGGACCCCGGTGGTCGCGAGCCCGGCGAAGATCCGCTGGACGTGGGGGAGCACTCGGGCCTCGTAGTCGCGCCGGCTCAGCGCTCCGACCCAGGAGTCGAAGAGCTGGAGGATGTCCACTCCGGCCGTGACCTGGGCGCGTAGGTAGCGCACTGTCACCTCGGTGAGCTTCTCCATGAGCCGGTCCCACAGTTCCGGCTCGCCGTGCATCAGCGCCTTGCTGCGGGCGTAATCCCGCGAGGGATGGCCCTCGATCAGGTACGACGCGACCGTGAACGGAGCCCCGGCGAAGCCGATGACGGCCGCTCTCTCGCCGAGCTCTTGCCGGATGCCCCGGATGGCGGTGAAGAGGTCGGGTGTCGCCTCNNAGCATGATGTCGGCGTAGAGCACGGCCGCATCGACGCCCAGCTGATCGACCGGCATCAGGGTCACCCGCGCGCACAGCTCGGGGGTCCTCGTGATGGTGAGGATGTCGTAGCGCTCGCGCAGCTCGCGATAGGCGGCGAGGCAGCGACCCGCCTGGCGCATGAACCACACCGGGGTCCGGTCGACCGGCTGCCGGCGGAGCGCCGCCACCATCCGCCNNGCAGAGCCGCACGCGGCTCACCTCCCGCTCGGCGCCACTCGGCGCCGGGCGCGCTCCGCGCGCTGCACCGGTTTGCGGGGCATCAGGGCAGCGAACGCTCACGTGCTCAATCGACCCCGATGTCGAAGCCGGCCGTATCGTCGCTCTTCCCGTAGGAGCGAATCGCCATGTGGGTGTCGGTACGGACGATCCCGGGCATCCCCGCGATGTGCTGGGTCACGACGGTCGCCAGTGCGTCAAGGTCGGGCACCCGGACCACCGCGATGAAGTCGGCCGAGCCGGTGGTCGTGTACACCTCGGCGACACCGTCGGTGTCCGCAAGGGCCCGGCCCAGGCGGCCGATCGCCCCCGGCTCGCAGACGATGAAGAGGAACGCGGTCAGCACTCTGGCGATGGTACTCACCCCACGCAGCGGGCTGCGTGGGGACCCCCGTCTCGACAGGGGGGTTGCCCCCTCGCAGCGGTGGCGGAGCCACACGCTGCTCACCCGCCAGCTCGGCGCGACTCCGCGCCGGCGCGCTGCGCGCGCTCGCAGCGGGCTGCGTGGGAACCCCCGTCTCGACAGGGGGGTTGCCCCCTCGCAGCGGTGGCGGAGCCACACGCTGCTCACCCCCCAGCTCGGCGCGACTCCGCGCCGGNNATGCCAGACCAGCTTGTCTGCACCCGCTGCTGGAAGTGGTACGACGGGCGCACCGTCTGCCCCAACTGCAAGGTCCCCCTGATCCACCCGGGTACCGGCCACCCCGTCGCGGACCCCGCCGCAGCGGCCGGTGACCCTGCCTCCTCGGGCCCCGCTCAGTACGGCGCGGACCCTTACGCCGCCTCCCCGGGAGCCGACTACGCACCGCCCGTCCCGGAGGTGTCGGGGTACCCGACCGGCACCCCGCTGGATGCGCCCACCCGGACCGAGATGCGCCACATCCTGG
>PLXL01000149.1 GCA_003153215.1 Candidatus Dormiibacterota bacterium | reverse complement strand
CGGTGAAGTTCACCGATGGTCCCAACGGGGCTCGGGGCGAGACCCGGGGGGATGGCCTCAGCATCACGCCGTCGGTGTGCATCCCCTCGGAGACGGCTCTCGGCGCCACCTGGGATCCCGATCTCGTCGCACAGACCGCGGCGATGGTCGCGCGCCAGGCTCGCGACAAGGGGGCGCGGGTGCTCCTCGCCCCCACTGTCAACCTGCACCGGCACCCACTCTGGGGGCGCAACTTCGAGGCGTTCTCCGAGGATCCGATCCTGACCGCCAAGCTCGCGATCGGGTACATCCGGGGGGTGCAGGCCCAGGGTGTGGTGGCCACCGTGAAGCACTTCGTGGGCAACGAGACCGAGTTCGAGCGCAACACCTCCTCCTCGGTCGTCGACGAGCGCACGCTGCGCGAGCTGTACCTCCTGCCCTTCGAGTACGCGGTCAAGGTGGCTGACGTGCTGGCGCTGATGACCAGCTACAACCGGGTCAACGGTTGCCACTCCTCCGACGACCCGCGTCTTCTGACCGACATCCTCCGCCGCGAGTGGGGCTTTGGGGGCGTGGTCATGACCGACTGGTGGGCTCTCGTGAGGACCCTCGAGGCGGCTCGCGCCGGTCTCGACCTGGAGATGCCCGGCCCCCCCCGTTCTTTCGGCGCCGCGCTCGCCACCGCGGTTCGCGCCGGCGATGTCGACGAATCGCTCCTCGATGCCAAGGTCCGCCGGCTGCTGACCGTCCTGAATCGGGTCGGCGCCCTGGAAGCCCCGGTCGGGCAGCCCGAGCGTCCGGTCAATCGCCCCGAAGACCGAGCCCTCAATCGTCGGGTGGCGGCCGACGCTCTGGTGCTCCTCAGCAACCGCGGCGTCCTCCCACTGGCGCCGAGCGGCCTTCGCCGCATCGCGCTGGTCGGACCGAACGCGGACCGCCCCGTCATCATGGGCGGTGGCAGCGCGGGCGTCATCCCCCATTATATTCTGTCGCCGCTCACCGCCCTCCGGGAGCGCTTCGGAGACACTCACGAGATCGTCCACGAGGCGGGTGCGGACGAGGCGGGCGTCCAGCGCGCTGTCGATCTGGCTCGCGGCGCGGACGCCGCGATCGTCATCGTTGGCAGCGACCCGGGTTGGGAGACGGAGGATTACGACCGCGAGACGATGGACCTTCCCGGCCAGCAGGACGACCTCGTTCGCCGAATCCTGCGGGCCAACCCGTCTAGCGTGGTGGTGGTCAATGCGGGGGCCCCGGTCACCATGGAGTGGGCAGATGAGGCCGGCGCGGTGCTCCAAGCGTGGTTTGCCGGCCAGGAGTATGCCAACGCCCTGGTCGACGTCCTCTTCGGGGATGCCGAGCCCGGCGGGCGCCTGCCCACCACGCTCCCGCTCGCGCTCGAGCACACGCCCGCCTTTGGCAACTTCCCGGGCGAGAGCAGCCAGGTCCGATACGGCGAAGGGCTGTTCATCGGCTACCGGTGGTACGAAGCCCGCAAGCTGCCGGTGCGCTTCCCCTTCGGCCACGGCCTCTCCTACACGACTTTCGAGATCGGGGCCCCACGACTGTCGGAGACCGTGGTGGCCGCCGGCCAGCGCGTCCGCGTCGAGGTGACGGTGACCAATACGGGTCCGCGGCGGGGAGCCGAGGTCGTCCAGCTCTACGTCGCCCCGCCCGGGGGCGGAAGGGCCCGGCCCGGCGGCCGGCTTCGACCGGTGAAGGAGCTCAAGGCCTTCGCCAAGGTTCGGTTGGGCCCGGGTGAGAGCACTGCTGTCGGCTTCGAGCTGGGAGAACGGTCGTTTGCCTACTACGACGTGGCCGACGAGGACTGGCCGGCGCTGCTGGAGCGTCACCCCGTCTCATGGGCCCCTCGTGAGGTGCATCTGCACCGCCGGGAAGCGGGATGGTATGTCGACCCCGGGTCCTATCAGGTGCACGTGGGGCGCTCCTCGGCCCAGATTGCCCACACCGTGACGATCGAGGTTATCGGCAGCCCTGATCCGCTCGATCCCTCGGGTCCGCTCGACTGATCCCGCTCCGTTGGGATCGGGGCCCCGAGAGGTTCCCAGCGGCCGTCTGGGGC
Organism: Candidatus Dormiibacterota bacterium; assembly: GCA_003153215.1. Taxonomy (GTDB): domain Bacteria; phylum Chloroflexota; class Dormibacteria; order Aeolococcales; family Aeolococcaceae; genus Changshengia. The sequence continues at coordinate 17,934 of PLXL01000149.1, read as the reverse complement.
CTTGCCCCGGGGGATTTCCGTCACTATCACCCGTTGGGGTGATTGACATGCCGCTGAGGCCGTCTCTAAAGTCTGGGACCGCTCCCATGAAGGTTTCCCGCGACCCGAAGGCGACCCTCGACGAGGTGGCACAGGTGGCCGGCGTCTCGCGCTCGACGGCCTCGCGGGCCCTCAGCTACGACCCCCGGGTGAGCCCGCACGCCCGGCGGTCGGTCGAACGGGCGGTGAGCAAGCTGGGTTACGTTCCCAACCAGGCCGGGCGCGCCCTCGCCACCGGGCGCAGCGACGCCGTCGCCCTGGTCGCACCCACCACCTTCCTCTTCGGCGACCCCTTCATGACGCGCCTCATTCGCGGCGTCAACGACGTTCTCAGCTCGCGCGAGATGCAGCTGGTCCTGCTGACGGCGCAATCGGCGGCCGACGCCGATCGGGTGGAGCGCTACGTGGCCGCCGGCCATGCCGACGGGGTGCTGCTGGTCTCTCTGCCCACCTCCCATCCGATGGCGGGCCGGCTCGCTTCCCGCGGCATCCCGGTCGTGGCCAGTGGCCCCCCCTCCGATTCCGAGCTCGTCAGCCACGTCGACGTCGACAACGTGGCTGGGGCCGCTCGCGCCGTCGCCCACCTCGTTGCCGGGGGGAGGCGGTCCATCGCCACCGTCACCGGTCGCCAGGACATGCCCGCCGGTCACGACCGGCTGGTCGGCTACCGGCAGGGGCTCGAGGCCGCCGGCATTGCCTACGACGAGACCCTCACCGAGACGGGCGACTTCACCCGCGAGGGCGGGGCCCGGGCGATGCGGCTCCTGCTCATCAAGCACCCCCGGCTCGACGCCGTCTTCGCGGCCTCGGACATGATGGCCGAGGCCGCGCTCCAGGTGCTCGCCGAGGCGGGCCGCCGGGTTCCCGAGGATGTTGCCGTGATCGGGTTCGACGACCACCCCATGGCCGCCACGCTGCAACCGCCGCTCACCAGCGTGCGCCAGCCCATCGAGGAGATGGGCCGGGAGATGGCGCGGCTGCTCATCGACAGCATCCATTCGCCGGACCGGCAGCCCCGCAACGTGATCCTCAGCACCCGGCTCGAGGTGCGCGCCTCCTCGGCACCTGCGGTCCTTCAGCTCACCGGGCAGGTCGGCTAGCATGCGTCTGCTGATCCGCCGCCTGGGCTTCTACCTCGTCGCCGCCTGGGCGGCCATCACCTTCAGCTTCCTCATACCACGGGTGGTGCCCGGCAACCCGGTCGCGACCGCGATCATCAGAGCCGAGACATCGGGACAGTGCAATTCGGCCTGCGTTCATGCCATCGAGTTGCAGCTCGGCTTCAACGTCCACACCACCCTCTGGACCCAGTATGCTCAGTACTGGGGGAACCTCTCCCACGGGAACCTCGGATTCTCATGGTCCGAGAACGCGCCGGTGGGCGGCCTCATCGTCTCCTACCTGCCCTGGACCATCGGGCTGCTCGTCGTCGCGACGGTCATCGCCTTCGCCGTCGGCACCCTGATCGGCGTCCTGATGGCCTGGCGGCGCGGCTCCTGGGTCGAATGGGTGATGCCGGCGGCGGCCTTCTTCCAGGCGATCCCCTACTTCTTCCTCGCCCTGGTGATCGTCCTGATCTTCGGGCAGACAGGGACCATGCTCAAGTGGCTCCCGAGCCTCTTCGGCTACGACATCTACACGGTGACCCCGGGTCCGAACTGGTCCTACATCGCGAGCATCCTCCAACACGCGATCCTGCCCGGGGTGACCGTCGTCCTGGCCTCGATGGGTGGCTTCATCCTGACCATGCGTAACAACATGCTCACCACCATGGACGAGGACTTCGTCCTGGTGGCCCGGGCCAAGGGCCTGCCGACTCGTAGGGTGGTGACGTATGCGGCGCGCAACGCCCTTTTGCCGGTCGTCTCCAACTTCACGCTCGCCCTGAGCCTGGTGGTGTCCGGCCAGATCCTCGTCGAGATCGTCTTCAACTACCCCGGGATCGGATACCACCTCTACCAAGCCCTGAGCGAGCTCGATTACAGCCTGGTGCAGGGGATCTTCGTGGTCATCACCCTGGTGGTGCTGGCCGCCAACCTCCTGGCGGATGTCGTCTACGTGCTCATCGACCCCCGGGCGCGGCAGGCGGGATGAGCTGATGGCCCAGAACACCACGCTCATGGCCGCAGTCGCCGGTGGCGGCGCCCCCCTACCTGAGGGGCTTCCCGGGCGACCCCGGGCGCTGCGCCTTCCGCACGGCCCCAAGGTGATCATCGGCCTCGTGATACTCGCCGTCTTCGTGGTGGTTGCCATCATCGGAACGTGGGCTGCCCCCTACTCCCCCAACGCGACCAACGTCGCGACGTGGGTGAGGCACGTACTGGTCCCTGGAACCGGGCCTGGCACCGGCGTCCCAGCCCATTACTACCCGCTCCCGCTGCCGCCCTCGTCCTCCCACCTGCTGGGGACGACCGTCTTCGCCCAGGACGTCCTCTCCCAGCTGCTCGCCTCCACCGGTGCCACCTTGTTCGTGGGCCTCCTCGCCGCCGCCATGGCAACCGTACTTTCGGTGCTCGTCGGAGTCACCGCCGGCTACATCGGCGGTTTCGCCGACGAGAGCTTGTCGCTGCTGTCCAACGTCTTCCTCGCCATTCCCGGGCTTCCGCTGCTGATCGTGCTGGCCTTCTACGTGCCGTCCGCGGGGACCAGCATCCTCTTGGTCGCCATCATCATCGCCGTCACATCATGGGCGTACACCGCTCGGGTGCTGCGCGCTCAGACTCTGTCGCTGCGCAGTCGCGACTTCGTCGAGGCGGCGAGGATCTCCGGGGAGGGACGCCTGCGCATCATCTTGGTCGAGGTCCTTCCCAACCTGGTCCCGATCGTGGCGGCTTCGTTCCTCTTCACCACGCTCTACGCCATCGGGGTTTACGTGGCCCTCGCCTTCCTGGGTCTGGCCGGTTCGCCCACGTCGTCGCCCGCCGGGCTCTGGAACTGGGGCGAGATGCTGCGCGAGGGTTTCGCCAACAATGCGGTGCGCGGCGGGTGGTGGTGGTGGTGGGCACCTCCGGGCCTCTGCATCGCCCTGCTCGGCACCTCGCTCGCACTCCTCAACTTCGGGATCGACGAGTTCATCAACCCCCGGCTGCGCGTCGCCGGCCTCTCCCGCCGGGCCGCCAAGAGGGCGGGAATCCGCGTCCGGCCGAGCTTCGGCGTCACCGCGGTGGTGCGGAGGAAGGCCGAGCCCGGCGGTGAGGTGGCCGCGCCATGACGCTCGGCAACGCGCACCTCACACCGAACGCGGAGGTGCCCGCAGACCCGGCGGCGGGCTCAGCCGGGGTTGCGGACCCGGTCCTCGAGATCCGGGGGCTCTGCGTGGATTACGGCCTGGGTGACGAAGCTGTTCACCCCGTCGTGGACTGCGACCTGGTCCTTCGGCGCGGACACGTGCTGGGGCTCGCCGGCGAGAGCGGTAGCGGCAAGTCGACCCTGGCGATGGCAACCATCCGCCTGCTCCGGTGGCCGGGCGTGATCACCGCCGGCGAGGTCCTCTTCCACTCCAAACCCGCCTCCGGGGAGAGGCGCACCGTGGACGTCCTGTCGGCTGGCGAGGAGGAGTTGCGCTCCCTGCGCTGGTCCGAGATCTCGGTGGTCCCTCAGAGCGCCCTGAACTCTCTCAATCCCGTGGCCACGACACGCGCCCAGTTCGACGACCTGCTCCGCGTACACCGTCGCAACCTTTCCGCGGCGGAGAGGGTGGACCGGGCGGTGGAGCTCTTGGAGATGGTGGGGCTGACCGCCGACCGACTCCGCAGCTATCCCCACGAGCTCTCCGGCGGCCAGCGGCAGCGGGTCATGATCGCCATGGCCCTGGCTCTCGACCCCCAGGTCATGATCCTGGACGAGCCCACGACCGCCCTCGACGTCGTGACTCAGCGGGAGATCCTCGAGGAGTTGATGAGTCTGCGCGACCGCCTGGGTTTCGCTGCCCTTTTCATCACCCACGACCTCTCCCTGCTCATCGAGCTCGCCGACGAGATCGCGGTCATGTACGCGGGGCGCATCGTCGAGAGGGCTCCGGCGGTCTCCCTCTTCCGCGCCCCACGGATGCCGTACACCCACGGCCTGCTCCACTGCTTCCCGCCGATGCACGGGGAGCGCGCGGCCATGGAGGGCATCCCGGGCTCGCCGCCCGACCTGCGAGCCCTCCCTCATGGGTGCGCCTTCCACCCCCGCTGCCCGTGGGCGATGGAGCGGTGCCGGTCGGAGACGCCGACGCTCGTGTCTCTCGCCGAGTCGGGTCGCACGGCAGCCTGCTGGCTCCACGCGGGCGACGTCAGCGTACCCCAGGATCTGGACCTTCCCGACCCGCTGCAGCCGGCACCCGGAGCGATGGGGGCCGCTGCGCCCAGGTTCCGCCGGAGTTCGCGATGAGCGTCGCAGCGCGCACTCCGTCCACCACCGCATCTGTCGCCGCGGAGCCGGCCCTGGAGGGGAGGAACCTCACCAAGTACTTCTCGGTGAAGGGCGGTCACGGCATCTTCGCCCGCCGGGCGCGCCTCTGCGCCGTGGAGGACTTCTCCATCGCTCTCTCCGCGGGGACGGTCACCGGCTTGGTGGGCGAGAGCGGCTCAGGGAAGACGACAGTCGCCCGGCTGCTTGCCAAGGTCATCACGCCCGACCTCGGCGAGCTGTTCATCGATGGTGAGCCGGCGCCGCGGAGGCGTCCGCGCTCCTACACGGCTCAGGTTCAGATGGTCCTCCAGGACCCCTTCAGCTCCCTCAACCCGGTGTACCGGGTGCGCCACGACCTGGTGCGCCCCTTGCGGATCCACCATGGTGCCACCGACATCGACGCCGCCGTGAGTGACCTGCTCCGCCGGGTGGCGCTCGAGCCGCCCGAGCGTTTCGCGAACAAGTTTCCCCACGAGCTCTCCGGAGGCCAGCGGCAGCGAGTGGCGATCGCTCGGGCGCTGGCGGTCCGGCCGCGGGTGCTTCTCGCCGACGAGCCGGTCTCGATGCTCGACGTCTCGGTCCGTCTGGGCTTGCTCAACCTGCTGGCTGACCTGCGCGATCGCGATCACCTGGCGATCCTCTACGTCACCCACGATATCGGCTCGGCGCGCTACCTCGCCGACACCATCATGGTGATGTACGCCGGCAAGCTGGTGGAGTCGGCGCCGAGCGCGACTCTCACCGACAGCCCGGCCCACCCCTACACCCAGCTCCTGCTCTCGGCCGCTCCCGACCCGGACCGCGCGGAGCCGCCGAGCCTGGCCGGAAGCGGTGCGCCGCCGAGCCTGATCTCCCCTCCGAGCGGATGCCGCTTCCATCCCCGCTGCCCCCACGCCATGGAGATCTGCAGGCGGGAGGTCCCGCCCGACGTCCCGATCTCGTCGGGGCACGTGGCCGCCTGCTGGCTGCACGTCGACCCGGCCCAGCGCCGGGCGGGCAGCAATGGTGGAGAGGCCCCGCCGGAAGACGGCGCCCAGCCCCGACCGAACCCTGCCGGCGGGTCGCCTGATCGTGAGCACGACCCGATGAGCAGCACCATCCACGAGGAGGGCTAGGAGGGCAAGGAGGACCAAGGAGGACTGAGGAGGACCGGACCATGGCTTACAGCGTTCCGGGCTTCGCCGGAGCCCGGGAGGCATCGTGGAGAGGCGCGTGTGCGGCTCACCGGTCGGTGAGCCCGGATGCGACCGCTCTTGGTGGCGGTGCCTCGCCTCGGCATCTATCAGCAGAATGCGCACCGCCCGCCTCGGGCTGTGCCTTACGGAGATTGCGAGCTTATGAATCGGAGAACATTGACAGGCCTGCTCGGGACGGCGGTCTTGACCGTGGCCGTCGCCGCTTGCGGGAGCTCCAGCACCGGGTCGTCGTCGTCGTCGACGACCACGACGGCGGGTCCGCCGCTCATCGCAGAGCCGACCACCGGGGTGACGTTCTCGGACGACTTCAACCCCTATGACAGCAACTCGGTGGCGGCCCAGATGGGAACCCGGACGCTCGTCAACGAGCCGTTGATCGAGTTCGACGTTCTCGACCCGACCTCGAGCGGGACCCACTACTGGCTTGCCAGCGCCTACAGCTTCAACAGCACTGGCACCAAGCTCTCGATCACCATCAAGTCGGGCATCAAGTTCAACAACGGCTCGTCCTTCGGGCCGGCCGACGTTGTCGCCACCTACAAGATGCTGATGAACCCCAAGGCGAACATCAACGGCATGCCGGCCCAGTCGTCGGCCCCGACCGCCTCGGGCAACGTCGTGACGCTCACCTTCGCCACGGCGCAGTACACCGCCTTGTACACCATCCTCGGCAACGAGTACATGCTGCAGGCGGCGCAGGCTAACTCGATCGCCTCCAACCCGACGGTGAAGATCACCACCCCGATCGGCACCGGCCCCTTCATGCTGGACAGCTACTCCAGCTCTCTCATCAAGTGGAAGCCGAATCCCAACTACTGGGGCGGTAAGCCGCCGGAGTCCGAGATCGAGACTCCCTCGCTCGCCACCAACGCCGCCGCGAGCGACGCACTGGTGAGCGGCCAGCTCGATTGGGCCGGTAACGACATCCCCAACATCTACTCGACCTTCGTCGACCTCAACCCCCAGACCAACAACGCCTGGTTCGCCGCCGGCAGCACCGTGACCCTCTGGTTCAACCTGAACACGGGTAACGGCGGGGCCACCGGGATCGGGGACGCGCAGGTGCGCAAGGCGGTCAGCTACGGCATCGACCGCAACGCCCTCGGCCTCCTGGGTGAGTCCGGATACGAGCAGCCGGCGAGCTCCTCGAGTGGGTTGATCCTGCCCGCGCAGAAGTCGTACCTTCCATCGAGCGGGAGTCTAACCAACGACCTCTCGACCGCCGGGAACGTCCCGGACGCGGTGACCGCCAAGGCTGACAACCTGCCCACCGGCGATGACGTCTACGACATCCTCACCGCGGACGGTTACACGGCTCCGACCAGCTCCAGCTACAGCGCCACCTCGGGGTACACCAAGGGCGGCAACTGCACGAGCAACAGCCCGACCAACTGCTGGGAAAAGGGCGGTCAGGACATCAGCTTCTCGGTGTACGACCCGATCGCCTTCTCCGACTACTGGGAAGACGCTGCCCTCATCTCGTCGGAGCTCCAGGCAGTGGGCATGGACGTGACCACCAAGGCCGCCCAGGGCTACTCTGACTGGTTCTCCGGATACTCCACCAGCGCCACCGGTTGGCAGACCCTGATCCACTGGGGCAACGGCGGCAGCATCCCCTACGTCCAGTACGAGGACTGGTTCGACGCCACCCAATCCAGCACCTCGGCTGCCTACACGGGAATGAAGGCCTTCTCAGGTGACGCGGCCGCGGCAACAGCCCTGACCACGTACGCCTCCACCAACCCCAGCGACACCTCGACGATCAACACGACCGTCCAGTCGCTCGAGACCATCATGTCGACCCAGGTTCCCTACGTCCCACTCCTCTACGGAGCCGACTGGAACGTGTTCAGCAGCGCGAACTACACCGGCTGGCCGAACCAGTCACACCCCTACATGAACCCCAGCCCGAGCGATCCTCAGATGCCGTACATCCTGATGCAGCTCAAGCCGGTGGCTCACTGACCGATAACACCACTCTGCTCCGTCGAGCAGTGCGGACCACAACGGAATAGCCCCACCCACAGTGGGTGGGCGGGCAGGGCCCGGCCGGCAGCGTGCCGGCCGGGCTTTCCCGGCTCCCGCGGACCGACCCGCTGGAAGACATCTCGAAGCTCTGCGGTGAGGCCGCGTCCGGGGTGCGCAAGCGCAGCCGGACCCCTCGGGGGGCCAGCAGGATTGGCGGGACGGCCCGCCACGACGGGCCCGCCAGTGCGGCGCGGGAATGCTCAGCCGAGCTGGACCGCCGGTCGAGCCGTCAGCTCACGCGGACCGGTTCGCTGAGAGGCAGGTCGCGCGACGAGCGGCCCGCGCGCAGCCGCCACTGGGCAGCCGGCCAGCCCCACCCGCGGGGGCTCTCCCGGAATCGGGCGAAGGCACGGGATGGCACGGTGAGGGCGACCGTCGCCTCCTCTCCCGGATCGGCATCGACGGGGGCGAAGGCGGCCAGGGCCCGCGCCGGGCGGGCCCGGTCGCCGGCGCCAGGCAATGGTTCCAGGTAGAGCTGGACGATCTCGCGCCCGCGGCGTCCTCCGACGTTGCGCACCGTCACGGTCACGGGGAGGTCCTCTCCCGCATGGAGCACGGTGGTGGCTGGCCGCAGCGCCAGGTACTCCCACTCGGTGTAGCCGAGCCCGTGACCGAAGCAGAAGAGCGGATCGGTGCCGGCACGGTCGTAGCCGCGGTAGCCGACCAGCAGCCCCTCCGAGTATTCGAGCTTGCCAAAGTGGGGCTCGGCGGCGAGGACCGGGCAGTCGGCTTCACGCCGGGGCACGGTCACCGGGAGCCGTCCCCCCGGCTCCGCGACGCCCAACAGGACGTCGGCGATCGCCTCGCCCATCGCCTGACCAGGAAGCCACACCTGGAGCACCGCGGCGACTTCGTCCGCCCAGGGCATGAGCACTGACGACCCAGAGTTGACGACGACCACGGTTCGTGGGTTGGCGGCGGCAACCTGGCGGACCAGCTCGTCCTGGCGACCGGGCAGGGCCAGCGAATCGCGGTCGTACCCCTCGCTGTTGCTGCTCTCCGCCGAGCCCACCACGACCACCGCGGCGGTCGAGCGACTGGCGGCCTCGACTGCCTCGGCGATCATGACCTCCTCGTCGGGGGCAGCCGCGATGCCGAGACGGAAGATGACCAGACGAGCGCTGTGAACGCGGGTCGTGGGGAGGCCCTGGGCCCCGGGCCGCGCTTCGACCTCACGGCCGGACTCCAGTGATGCCGGAAGATGGTTATCGATCCGGACCTCGACCTCCCGACCGGCCTCCAGGTCGACCGGGACGCGGAGCTCGGGGGGCCGCGCGATCAGCCCAATCAGCTCCGGTGGTGCCAGGGTCGTCGCCTCGGCGATCCGCTGGCCGTCGATGCTGATCGCCACCCGACCGAGGCCTGCGGCACCGATCAGATGAGGCCCGCTGACCACCGGCCGGTAGCGGCCGCGGACGACGATGCTCGATGCGCCGGCATGGACGGCATCGGGCAGGTCGTCCCACCAGGTCACGGCGTTGCGCTCATACCGCGCGTCGTACAGGAGGGCTCCGTCCTCGGCATGAACGGTGAGGCGCACCCCGGGCTCCCCGCCCACCGGGTCGTGCAGCGTGCCCTCCTCCGCCTCCGGGACGATGGACCAGGGGCGGCAGCCGGGATGGAGCTCCACCGTCACGTCACCGGCGGCGGAGCGCAGAGCGTCGATCAGGCCGGGTCGCCTGACCGGGAGGACCATGGCGCTTCCCCCCCCCTGGATCCTGGGCCAGGCGGCGTTCGGCCCCACCACGGCGATCTGCTGGCGGGCGTCGCCCTCCAGGGGCAGCACTCCGTCCCGGTTGCGCAGCAGGACGAAGGAGCGCCCGGCGACCTGACGCAGCAGGGCGGGGTCCACCCTGTGGGGCGCCCACGAGCCCCCGCCGGGGGCGGGCGTCGATCCCTGCGACGTCGCTGCCGCTTCATCGGGAGTGCTCAGGGCCCCCACCCGTCGCGCCAGACGCAGCAGGCGCAGTACCTTGTCATCGATCTCCGCCACGGACACCCGACCGGCCTCGACGGCGGCCACGAGGCGGTCCCCCCAGGGGCCGTCGGGGCCGGGCATCACCAGGTCCAGGCCCGCTAGCGCCGACTCCTCGGTGTCCCGGGTCGCGGTCCAGTCGGACAGCACCACCCCGCCGTAACCCCACTCGTCCTTGAGCAGATCCCGAATCAGTGGACGGTTGGCGGTCATGGCGAATCCGTTCACCGAGTTGTAACCGACCATGATCATCGCCGGATCCGCCTCGCGGACACAGACCTCGAAGGGAACCAGGTACAGCTCCCGGAGCGTCGTCTCGTCGATCCGGGCGTCGTAGATCTTGCGCTCGGTCTCGGAGTCGTTGGCCACGAAGTGCTTGAGGCAGGAGGCGACCCCGACCTCCTGGACTCCCCGGATGTAGGCGACGGCGATGCCCGCGGTCAGCCACGGATCCTCGGAGAAACACTCGAAGGCGCGCCCGCCGAGCGGCGTGCGCACCAGGTTCACGTTGGGGGCCAGAAGGACGTCCACGTCGAGAGAGCGGGCCTCACGGCCGAGGGCGGCTGCGACGTCGTGGACCAGCGCGGGGTCCCAGGTGGCGGCGAGCGCGATCGGGGCGGGCAGCGAGGAGACGGGGCGGTCGGTCCGGAAGCGCACGCCGCGGACTCCGGCCGGACCGTCGGAGACGACTATCGGTCGGAGCCCGACCTGGTCATCGCCATGGAAGTACCAGTGGGTGGCCCCGGTGAGGAGACGGATCTTTCGCTCGAGGCTGAGCTGCGCCAACAGCACCTTCTCGGTGGCGAAGACGTCATCTTGCAACTGCGTCACTGTGGGGATTCTACCGCCTCGGATGAGCTTTCCCGCCCGGCCACGCCCCCCAGCGGTCTGACGTGGTCGCAATCCCGAAAGCACCCCATCAGGGCCGCATGGCGCAGCGCCCTTCTCAGACTGGCGTGGTAGTGTCAGGTGGCCACGGGCCGCCTGATGCGGTCTGACGCTCCATGCGGGGCAGGCAGTCGTGGGCGTCATGGGAGATGACGTTGCGGTACGGACGCTTCGATGACGAGCGGCGGGAGTACGTGATCTCCCGACCCGACACCCCCCTTCCCTGGATCAACTACCTGGGCATGGAGGAGTACTTCGGGATCATCTCCAACACCGCCGGCGGCTACTCATTCTTCCGCGACGCCAGGCTGCGACGGGTGAGTCGCTACCGCTACAACAATGCCCCCTTCGACCTGGGTGGGCGCTACCTCTACCTGCGCGACGACGTGACGGGCGAGAGCTGGTCACCCTCCTGGCAGCCGACTCAGACCGCGCTCGACGGCTACGAGTGCCGGCACGGCCTCTCCTACACCACGATCGCCTCCACCCACCTGGGCGTCCGGGCCGAGACCCTCTACTGCGTCCCCCTGGGCGAGACGCTCGAGGTCTGGCGGCTCCGGCTCGCCAATATGACCGGGGAGCGGCGGCCGCTCTCGGTGTTCTCGTCGGTGGAGTTCTGCCTCTGGGATGCGCAGGACGATTCGACCAACTTCCAGAGGAACTTCTCCACCGGCGAGGTGGAGGTGGAGGGGAGCGTCATCTACCACAAGACCGAGTACCGAGAGCGGCGCAACCACTTCGCCTACTTCGCCTGCTCCGAGCCGCTGGCCGGCTTCGACACCGACCGCGATCTCTTCCTCGGCCCCTACCGCGGCTTCGATCGCCCCATCGCGGTGGAGCGGGGGAGCGCCGGCAACTCGATCGCTCACGGCTGGGCCCCGCACGGCTCCCACCACGTCCGGCTCGAGCTCGGGCCGCATGAGGAGAGGGAGATCGTCTTCTGCCTCGGCTACTGGGAGAACCCGGTCGCTGAGAAGTTCGACCCTCCCGGCAGCCAGGTGGTCAGCAAGCGGACGGTGACACCGGTCATCGAGCGATGGCTACGGTCCGAGACAGTGGAGGAAGGCCTTCGCGGCCTGCGCGCGCGCTGGGACGAGCTTCTCTCCCACGTCCGCGTCAGCACTCCCGACGAGCACACCGACCGGATGGTCAACGCCTGGAACGCCTACCAGTGCATGGCCACCTTCAACCTGAGCCGTTCGACCTCGTTCTTCGAGTCGGGGATCGGCAGGGGGATGGGATTCCGCGACTCCAACCAGGACCTGCTCGGCTGCGTCCAGATGATCCCCGAGCGGGCCCGGCAGCGGATCCTGGACATGGCCGCCACCCAGCTCTCCTCCGGGGGCGCCTACCACCAGTACCAGCCGCTCACCAAGCGGGGCAACAACGAAATCGGCTCGGGGTTCAACGACGATCCGCTCTGGTTGGTGTTGGGCGTCGCCGCCTACCTGCGCGAGACCGGCGATGACTCCATCCTCGACGCACCGGCCGAGTACGACAACTCCGAGGGCTCCCAGGCTCCGCTCCTCGACCACCTGCGCCGCAGCGTCGCCTACACCCTTGACCGGCTCGGCCCCCACGGCCTGCCGCTGATCGGCCGGGCCGACTGGAACGACTGTCTCAACCTCAACTGCTTCTCCGACACACCCGGAGAGGCGTTCCAGACCACCGAGAACCGGAGCGGAGGGGTTGCCGAGTCCGTCTTCATCGCCGGTCAGTTTGTGCTCGCCGCCCGAGAGCTGGCCGCCATCGTTCACCGGCGGGGTGAGCGCGACGAGGGCTCCCGGCTGCTCGCCGCCGCGGCGGCGATGGCAGCCACCATCGCGGAACACGGCTGGGACGGAGCGTGGTTCCGGCGTGCCTATGACTTCTTCGGCAACCCGGTCGGGTCCGCCTCCTGCGACGAGGGCCAGATCTTCGTCGAGTCTCAGGGGATGTGCGTCATGGCTGGGGTCGGGATCGAGGACGGTCGGGCGCGCCAGGCTCTCGACAGCGTGCGCGACCGGCTCCTCACCGAGCACGGCGTGATGCTGCAGCAACCCGCTTACAGCAGCTACCGGATCGAGCTCGGCGAGATCTCCTCGTATCCGCCGGGGTACAAGGAGAACGCCGGCATCTTCTGCCACACCAACCCGTGGATCATGATCGCCGAGGCGATGACCGGTGACGGCGACGGCGCCTTCGACTGCTATCGGCGGACCAACCCCTCCGCGCGCGAGGCGATCAGCGAGGTGCATCGCTGCGAGCCCTACGTCTACGCGCAGGTGATCGCTGGCCGCGACGCGCCCACCCACGGTGAGGCCAAGAACTCATGGCTGACCGGCGCCGCCGCCTGGAACTACGTGGCCATCACCCAGTGGATCCTGGGCATCAGGCCCGAGCTCGAGGGCCTCCGCATCGACCCCGTGATCCCGGCGGCCTGGCCGGGGTTCACCGCCAGCCGGCGCTTCCGGGGCGCCACCTATCGGATCGCCGTCCACAAGCCGGTCGGGACCACCGGCCGCGTCAGCCATCTCATCGTCGGCGGCGCCCGGGTCGAGGGCAACCTGGTGCCCCTCGCCCCCGCCGGTGCCACCGTGGACGTCGAAGCGGTCGTCGCCGGCTAGCCCCCTGCGACAGGCCCGGGCGGCCCCGGCTTCCGCATACTCCGACCATGTCCCGATACCGGCGCGCGTCCCTCGGCTCCGGGTCCGGCTACGTACCCGGCGAGCAGCCGCCCGACGGTGCCCACTGGATCAAGCTCAACACCAACGAGTCCCCTCTGCCCCCGTCGCTCCGCGTGGGCCCGGCGGTGGAGGAGGCGGTGGGCTCGCTTCACCGCTATCCGCACCCCCAGGGCGAGCCGCTCCGCTCGGCCCTGGCTCGGCACCATGGGCTGAGCCAGGAGTCCGTGGTCCTCGGCAACGGCGCCGACCAGGTTCTGGAGAGCTGCTTCCGGGCCTTCGCCGATCCCGGCGACACGGTCGTGCTCACCCGGCCGACGTACTCTCTCCTGCCTCTGCTCGCCCGTCTCGGCGGAGCCCGCGTCGTGACCGTGCCCCTGGACGGCGGAGGCGCACTGCCCGAGGCGTTCGCCACCATTCCGGGGGTGATGCGGGTCCTCTGCAACCCCAACTCGCCGACGGGGAGCTGGGCGCCGCCCGCCGCCGTCGCCGCGGTCGTCGGCGCGGTCGACTCCGTGGTCGTCATCGACGAGGCGTACTGCGATTTCGCCCCCGAGTCGTGTGTCCCGCTGCTCGCCGATCACGACAACTGGCTGGTGGTGCGCACCTTCGCCAAGAGCTACGGGCTGGCCGGCCTCCGGGTCGGTTACGCGCTCGGGCACCCCGACCTGACGGCCGACGTCTCTGCGGTGATCGAGACCTACCCGGTCGACCGCCTGGCCCTCGCGGCGGCCGGCGCTGCTCTCGCCGACCAGGCCCACCACGCCCGCATCGTCGAGATGGTGGTCAGCGAGCGCGAGCGCCTCGTCGCGGCGCTGGGGGGGGCCGGTTGGGACCTGGTCCCGTCACAGGCCAACTTCGTCCTCGGCCGCCCCCCGGGCGGCGACGCGGCGGGGGTGGCCTCCGAGCTGAGGCAGCAGCGCATCCTGGTCCGCCACTTCCCGGACGGTGACCACCGCGACCGGCTCCGGGTAACTCTCGGGACACCGGAGCAGAACACTGCGCTGCTCGCGGCGCTCGGCATCGGGGCTTGAGTTCCGTCAGGGCAGAGGCCGCGTCGAGGGTTTGCGAGGCCGCGGGCTACGCGTCGCGCCGTGTCTGAGGGCGCACCACCGCGATCCGCGGGCCGCGCCACAGCAGGAGGAGGGCGATGATGCCCAGCAGGACCGCGGGTACCAGCAGCGGGCGGCGCTCCAGGAATTCCTCGATTCGGGCGCGCGGCCCGTCCTGACGGGGAAGCACGATCGGTCGCTCGGTGACCAGATCGACCATGCCTCCCACCGCCGAGTCTTGGAGCGGCTCACTCGCCGCCGCGGCCGTCGTCTCCATGGCTCTTCTCCCCAAGCGCTGCGGGCCGCGCAATCCTACGCTTCTTCCCCACGCCGCAGGCGGCGTGGGGGCCCCTCCTTTTCCTACAGGGGCTCTCGCCGCCCCTCGCGGGCGCGGCTGAGCCGCGCTCGGCTCACCCCGCCACTGGATGCGGCGGGCGGCGCGGGGACCCCTCCTCTTCCCACAGGGGGACATTGCGCCCCCCTCGCATCGGTGGCAGAGCCACACGATGCTCACCCCCCGCTCGGCGCGACCTCCCCACGCCGCAGGCGGCGCGGGGACCCCTCCTCTTCCCACAGGGGGACATTGCGCCCCCCTCGCATCGATGGCAGAGCCACACGATGCTCACCCCCCGCTCGGCGCGACCTCCCCACGCCGCAGGCGGCGCGGGGACGGCAGGCCGTCGCTCCGGAAAACCTGATTAAAATACCCGGGGTTATGGTGACGAGCACTGTCAGAGGAGAGCCACGGTGACCGACTACGCCCATCCGGAGGTCCTCGTCAGCACCGAGTGGCTGGCGCAGCACCTCGAGGATCCCGCCGTCCGCATCCTGGAGGTCGACTGGGACCCCGCGTCCGCCTACGAGCTCGGGCATCTCCCGGGTGCGGCCCTGGTGGACTGGCAGAAGGACATCAACGACACCGTGCGCCGCGACATCCTCTCGCGGGACCAGTTCGTGAGCCTCATGGAGCGCCTCGGCGTGACCCCTCAGACCACCCTCGTGCTCTATGGCGATATGCGCAACTGGTTCGCAGCCTTCGCCTTCTGGACCTTCCGCATCTACGGGCACCGGGACATCCGGCTGGTCAACGGCGGGCGCCGGAAGTGGTTCGAGGAGGATCGACCGGTCACCGAGGCTGTCCCCGTTTTCCCGGCCGCCACGTACCCGGCTCAGGAGCCGACCGCCGGCCTCCGCCAGTTCCTCCCCGGGGTCCTCGACATCCTGGGCCGCTCCGATCATGGGCTGGTCGACGTCCGCTCTCCGGCTGAGTTCAGCGGGGCGATCTCCGCGCCTCCCGAGTACCAGAACGAGGGTGCGCGGCGCAGCGGTCACATCCCCGGCGCCGTCAACATCCCCTGGGCGCAGGCAATCCAGGAGGACGACACGTTCAAGCCGGTGGAGCAGCTCCGCGAGCTGTACCAGAGCAGAGGTGTGACCCCGGACAAGACCATCGTCACCTACTGCCGGATCGGGGAGCGCTCCTCCCACACCTGGTTCGTGCTCACCTACCTGCTCGGCTACCCGCGGGTGGCCAACTACGACGGCTCGTGGAGTGAGTGGGGCAACTCCGTGGGTGTGCCGGTGGAGAAGCCCGCCACGGAGGCACCCGGGTCGGTTCCTGCCTGACCCCGACGTAGACTCGGCCGATGATGGAGGCGCGGCATCTCGACCTCACCAGCGCGGAGGAGGAGTGCGGCGACAGCGCCATGGGTCGGGTCCGACGGGCCTATGCGACCCTCGAGCCCGGCGAGCGGCTGGAGGTGGTCACCGGCGTGGCCGAGCACGTCTTCGGCATCCGGGCCTGGAGCCGGAGGGTGGGCGGCGAGGTGCTCGAGGAGAGCACGGAGCCCGGATCCACCCGGCTGGTCCTCCGGCGTCCCGCGCCCTCAGCCTCCTGATCGGTGGTCCACGCTCGCCCGGGCTCCGACCACGGGACACCGTCCCACCCCCGGCGCCGCGGCGCTCAGGGTGCCTCGGCCGATCGCCCGCTCCTCATCCCGGAGGGCTTCCTGCTCGGAACCGCGAGCGCTGCCCACCAGGTCGAGGGTGGACTCTGGAACGATTGGACGCGCATGGAGCGGGACGAGCCCTGGCGCATCAAGGGCGGTGATTCGGCAGCGGTCGCCATCGACCATTTCCACCGTTACCGCGCGGACCTGGCGCTGCTCGCCGCCATGGGGCACACGGCCCAGCGGTTCTCCGTGGAGTGGGCACGGGTCGAGCCCCATCCCGGCCAATTCGACCTCTCGGCGCTCCGCCATTACGCCCGCGTGGTCGCCCTCTGCCGCGAGCTGGGGATGGAGCCGATCGTCACTCTCCACCACTTCACCCTGCCCGTCTGGCTGGCGGATCGGGGTGGCGTGCTCGACCCCGAGGCTCCCCGCCTCTTTGCCCGTTACGCGGCCGCGTGCGCCGAGGCCTTTGGCCGAGACGTGCACTGGTGGGTGACCATCAACGAGCCCAACGTCCTCATGGCCCTCGCCTACGCGGAGGGGGCGTGGCCGCCTCACCGCCGGAAGCCGGCTCTCGCCCTGCGGGCCGGGGCCGGACTCCTCCGGATGCACGCCGCGGCAGCGACCGTTCTCCACCAGGTGGGCGCCTCCCACGGATGGCCCGCCATGGTCTCGTTCGCCCATCACGAACGCCCCTTCCGGTCCCGGCCGGGCTCGTTCGCCACCCGCACCGTCGCGTGGGTCCCGGACCGCCTCTTCAACCGCTGGTTCCTCTGGAGCTGCGGCCGCGGCCGCGTCCTGCCCCCCGCCGGCACCGGCCAGGCTGTGCCCGGCCTGCTCGGCTCCCTCGACTATCTGGGGCTCAACTACTACGCCGATGAGCGGGTTCGCTTCGACTGGCGCGCGTCCTCCCGACTCTTCGTCAGCCCCGATCCGGATCCGTCCCTCCCGCGCAGCAGCCTCGGCTGGAGCATCGACGCCGGGGGCCTGCGGCGGGCACTGGTCTCGCTCAGTGAGGAGTTCCGGTTGCCGATCCTGGTCACCGAGAACGGTGTCGCGGACGAGGACGACGAGCTCCGCTCGCGGTTCCTCGTCGACCACTTGCGGGCCGTAGTCCAGGCGATCGGAGATGGGGCCGACGTGCGCGGCTACCTGCACTGGACCGGTTTCGACAACTTCGAGTGGCTCGAGGGGTACGGGGCGAAGTTTGGCCTGGTGGCGGTCGACCGCGTCACCTTGGAGCGCCGCCCCAAGCCGAGCGCCGAGGTCTTTGCCGACTTATGCAGGACAGGGGTGATCCCGGAGCGCAATTCGACCGGCCCGACCCCGCTGTCCGCGCGAGGGCAGCACGCACGTGGCGGGCGGCTGAGCGGCTAGGCCGCCGCGGCACTGGTCACCGGCGCTCCGGCGGTCACCCCTCATCCGGGCGGGACCGTCGCTCCGCGGCCCCGCCCCGGACCTGCCTCAGCGCGTGGCGGCGATCGCCCGGAGGACCGCGGGCTCCCCTTCGAGCTCGCGGCTTGGACCGGTGATCGACTCGGGCTTGCCGAACAGGAAGCCCTGCGCCCGGTTGACTCCCAGCTTCATCAACTCGGCGGCGACGCTCAGCTCCTCGATGCCCTCCGCCACGACGTCGGCGCCGATCTGCTCCGCGAGCGCGATGCACTCGAAGATGAGAGCCTTGGCCTCGACCTCCTGGCAGCGGTTGGTGACGCTGGAGCCGATCTTGATGACCTCAGGGCGGGT
>PLXL01000076.1 GCA_003153215.1 Candidatus Dormiibacterota bacterium | reverse complement strand
CCTTCTTTATCACCTCCCTCGCGATCGGTGTCGGCGCTACGGGCTAGCTGATCCATGGCGAGTATTCGCCGCTGGCGTACGCGGCCGTGCCGCCGCGATCTGCGCGAGTGTCGACTGGTTGGCCAACTTCGTGATCATCGAGGCTTTCCCAACCTTGAACCAGAGGTGCGGGCTGGCGTGGGTGATGGTGGGATTCGCCTGCCTCGCGGTGCTGGCGATCACGTTCACGCCCGGTACTTGCCGGAGACCAAAGGTCTGCAGCTCGAAAAGGTCATCGCGGTCTTCGAACGGAAGGCCGGACACCGACTCGACTCACTGAGCCGGAGTGTGGTTCACGAGGCACGCGAGCAAGGGCGCCACCGCCGTCAGACCTGCGCACCTCGTGCGTCAGCGTCGTCAGGCGCCGAGCTATCGCTCATGGTCGCCTCGGCCCGGGCCAGTTCGGCAAGCACCTCCTCCTCGACCCCGCTCCTGCCCATGAGGCTGCTCTCGTCAGGGATGCGCTTGTCCTTTGCTTCAACTGACTGTTCGTCGGAGGTGGTGTTGAGATCGGAAGCGTTGTCACGCGATGCCTCATTGGTCATGGTTCCGAAGGCTCCTCTATCATCAAACGCAGAGTTGCATTGTCCCACTCCCGACCTCAAACTGGCAATCGGGATGGGCACGGCGGACGTCGGCCCTGGACCACGCTTGATACTTCCCCGGATAGCGCCGGGTTCGTGAGCGCCGCGAGGGCGACGGACACCTGAGGGACTTTCGCGTCGCGCCACCGGGCAATGTCGTGGTCGAGACGCGCGACAGATGGCGCGGCTTTGGCCTCCGCGGCGTCTGACGGCCACGTCTCATAGGCTGTCGCGACCATCCGCAAGGGGCGATTGCGGGCCAACCCGGAGCTACCTCAGGCCGCGCGGACACGGGTGCGTCACCCGAGACAAAGGGCATCGCCGCGGCCGGCGTTGTCGACTGGACGGCGGCCGCGGAGATTGACTGGCTGCGCTCACCCACTCCGCGTGTGCCCCCCGTCCCTCGTGGGTTGCCTCGGGATTCCCTGCTGCTCGCCGTCGCCACCATCGCCGTGTCGAGCTCAGCCGCCGGCCTGGCAGACGAGGAGGTCTATCGCTTCGTCACCGACGAGATACGAGAGGTCGGGGTCCACCTGTTGGGACGACGGCTGTACGAGACGATGCTGTACTGGGAGACCGCCGACCAGGATCCATCGCTCAACGACTCAATGTTCGAGTGGGCCGCGATCTGGAAGCCGCTCCCGAAGGGGTGGTGTTCTCCACCACGCTGTCGGCGGTGCAGGGCAATTCCCGCCTGGCCTCCGGCGGCCTGGCGGAGGAGATCGAGCGGTTGCGAGCCGGGGGAGGGCGACATCGCGATCGGCGGCGCGACTCTCGCCGCCGAGGCGGCCGCGTTGCGTCTGATCGACGAATACCGGGCCAGGGTCTACCCGGTGCTGGTTGGCGGTGGCATTCCGTTTTTTCCCCAGCGCGAGTGCCGGGTGGATCTCGAACTCGTCGAGACCCGCACCTTCAGCTCGAGAGTCGTCTACCTCCGCTACCGCGTGGCGCGCTAGCCGTTCGCACGCCGCCGCTCCTCCCCCAACATCGGCCTTACACCTCTTACTGTAAGGACCGTAAGAGACCCGAGTTCGGCCTAGTGCTACAGTGGTGGTATGCCGAAGACAAACACACAGCGGGCTTTGCTGTGGATCGTCTTCTACGTGTTGGGCTGGCTGGGCATGGGCTTACTTCTCGTGCATCCCATGGCCCTCGGCTGGGTTTGCGCAGGCGCGGCCGGAGCTATCGCCGTCGCCGCCTGCGAGCTGCGCTCCCCGGCGCCCGCTAAGCCGTCACACAACACGCTCAGAATGGAGGAGCTATGAGCGACCCACAGCTGGTGAAGATTCTTGGTCCATGGAAGCGCCGGCACCCGCGGGCAATCGCTGTCATTTCCATAGTTGACGGCATTGTCCTGGTCGCCCTCGCCATCTGCCTGATTGCCTTCGGCGTCGGTGGCTGGGTGCGCTTCGTGCTCCTGATACTAGGAGCCATCTGGGCGTTCTACGGCGCGTACCGCTTCCCGCGAGCAATCCGCGCGACGCAGAACACCCTCGGCTGAGCGCAGCCGGCTCCGCTTAACGTTCGGTCCGCCCCTGAACCGCGCGCCTCTAGCGCACGCGACCCCGGCTCAGGGGCGAGCGAGGCTATAGCCGCGGCGCAGACGCCGACGAATGACCGATGCCAGCGCGTCGGCGGCCTCGACCTCATTGGGGCGACGACTACCTGATTGCCCTGGCCTAGGCCGCTAACGTCGACCACCTGGTGTCCGGGGACAAGGACCTCACCAGCCTCGCGGCGGTGTCGCCGTCAGTGCTCTCACCGGCGGCGTTCCTGGGCCTTCTCGGACCGCTACCGCGCGCCTGAGGACTGCTCCAGGGTACGGATGGGACCCCTGGCCTGCCGGTTCCCCGGTGATAGAGCGCTTGCTTCGATAATCGTGGCCCGGAGCAGCACTTGCCTCTGCACCCCGGGTCCCCGGCCGAGCCCGGCCAGATCCGAAGCAAGTGCACCAGGTGAATTCAAAACTGACCACCAGCTGACCCGCTGGTCGGGGCGCCCAGACTCGAACTGGGGACCTCTTGCTCCCAAAGCAAGCGCTCTACCAGCCAGTAACCCGGCCAGGGCGAACACCGCCACCGCGCCCCGGCCGACCCCGCCGGACGGGCCGCCGCGGTCGCTGAAGAGTTCGTCCGCCCAGTCCGGGTACACCCTCGCCCGAGGTCGCGCGACCCCGCCCCGGGGGGACCGGCGACCACAACCCTTGGCCGTAGCATCGACGTGCGGAGGAAACGGGTGTTCCGCCAAGAAGGTGCCCAGGCCACGTCGGCACCGCTCCGGCTCAGCCCACTTACTGGTCCCCTCCCCCCACGCCGCCGAGGAGCCGCTCCAGACCCTCTGCCGCGTCGCCGCGCAGCCGATCAACAACCCCCGCGTAGGTGTCCGCAGTCAGCCGGATGGACGAGTGTCCCAGGATCGAGCTGACGACCTTGAGGTCGGCCCCGCTGGCCAGGAGAAGAGCCGCGCACCCGTGGCGGAGATCGTGGAACCGGCGGGGCGGTAGCCCGGCCTCGGCCAGCCGGTCGTGGAAGGCATGGCTGACCCAGCTGGGGTCGAGTGGGTCGCCGGCGCGGTTCGTGAAAACGAGTGCCTCGCCGGCTGCCTCCGGGAGGCAGAGCCGCGCCCGCTTGACGGCCTCGCGCTCCCGATGCTCGGCAAGGACGGCCGTGAGAGGCCGGGTCATGGATACCACCCGCCGAGAATCGGCGCTCTTCGGGGGGCCGAGGGTGGTCACCCCATTCAGGCGCGAGAGGGCCTGCCGGACTCTCAGGGTCCGGGTCGCGAGGTCGACGTCGTGCCACGCGAGGCCGAGGACCTCGCCGAGGCGAAGGCCAGTCTGGAGAGCGACGGCCACAGGTGCCCCAACCTCGCTGCCGGAGACGGCCTTGAGAATTCGGTCGGCCTCCTCGGCAGTCATCGGTGCTTGGGTCCGCTTCTCGACGCGCGGCGGTACGGCGAGGGCTACCGCGTTGCGATCGACGAGACCGCGACGTATGGCATCGTTGAGCGCGGCACGGAGGATAGCCCGGAGATGGCTCACCGTGCGAGGCGAGAGGCCGCTCATGAGTTTGGCGTCGATCCACGCATCGACGTGCCGAGGCCCCAGCTCCGCGAGGCGGAGGTGGCCGAGGTCGGGCGCGATCGTCCTTTCAATGTACCCCTGGTAGGTCACCCACGTCGACGGCCGGAGGGCCCTCTCCTTCCCGGCGAGCCACCCCGCCAGGTAGGAGCCCACGGTCTGGCGTCGCTCAGCAGGACCCTCACCGCTGGTGACCCGCCGCCGCTCCTCGTCGAGGAGCCTGACCACCTCCTGCCGGGTCGGGGCGTAAAGGGAGTGCCGGACCTGCCCCGGACCCTCGCCCACCAGGTAGCGGGCCTCCCAGGTGACAGGCCTGCCGGCAGGGGCGGCGCCACAGGCCGGACAGGCCCGAACCTCAGGGGTCGGGGTCCAGACCCGGCTACAGCCGCATCGCACCCGCTTGCGGATCGTGCCCTCTCCGCGACCCCGCCGTCCCATGCGAGGAGTCTAACGTTAAGGGGTACATCAGGGGTACAGCTGGATCTCAGAGAGTGGACAGAGGGCCTATCTGTATTCAAAATCGGAGCCGACGGGGAGATTCGAACTCCCAACCTACGGTTTACAAAACCGCTGCTCCACCGTTGAGCTACGTCGGCCGGGTGGGAGGCGCGCCGTCTGGCGGCGACGCCCGAGCGACTATTTAGGTTAGTCGATGGC
>PLXL01000141.1 GCA_003153215.1 Candidatus Dormiibacterota bacterium | reverse complement strand
CTTTGGCCGGGACCCGAGGTCGGCGGTGGCCGAGAACTGGCCCTTGGTGAGGCCGTAGACGCCGTTGTCCTCGATGACGTAGGTCATGTCGACGTTGCGCCGGATCATGTGGCAGTACTGACCCAGCCCGATCGAGGCGGTGTCGCCGTCCCCGCTGACGCCGAACACCGCCAGGTCGCGGTTGGCCAGCTTGGCGCCGGTGGCGAGCGACGGCATCCGGCCGTGAACACCGTTGAAGCCGTGGGCGTGCTCCACGAAGTAGGCGGCGGCCTTGGAGGAGCAGCCGATCCCGCTCATCTTGGCGAGCAGATGAGGTTCGATGCCGCTCTCGTAGAGCGCCTTCACGATGTGGTTGCTGATGGAGTTGTGCCCGCATCCGGCGCAGAGGGTCGTGTGGGCGCCCTTGTAGTCGTCCCGGGTGAGCCCCAGGCGGTTCAGCTTCTCGATGGCGACTGCCATGGCTCTCTCCCTCAGCCGACCGGCACGCGGTCGGTCTCGATGGCCTGCTGATCGGCGGGCTCCCGCTGGGCCAGCTCACCGGCCAGCACCGGGTCGCTGATGGCCTCGGCGTCGATGGGGACGCCGTTGAAGTGGCGGACACTTCGGAGCCGGTCGGCCAGCTCACCGGGAAGCTCCTGGCGGAGCAGGGCCTCCATCTGGCCGTCGCGGTTCTGCTCGGCGACGTAGACGCGGTCGTGGCGGGCGATGAACTCGGCCACCGCCGGATGCAGGGGCAGGCCGCGGATCCGCAGGTAGTCCGTCTCCACCCCGTGTTCGGCGAGCTGGTGCCGGGCCTCGACCACCGCGTGGTGGGTGGAGCCGTAGGCGCAGATCGCCACCCGAGTGCCGGCCTCCTCGATGAGGGGAGCCGGCAGCAGGGTCCGCGCCCCCTCGATCTTGCGGCGGAGCCGGTCCACGTTGGCCTGGTAGACGTCGGGGTCCTCCGTGTACAGGGCGTGCTCGTCGTGGCCCGATCCGCGCGTGAAGTAGGCAGCCCGCGGGTTGGCGGTGCCGGGGAGGGTCCGGTACGGGATGCCGTCGCCGTCGACGTCGCGGTAGCGGCCCCACTCGGCGACCTGCTCCAGCGCCTCCGCGTCGAGGACCTTGCCCCGGTCGACGGCGCGCTCCGTGTAGGGGAGCGGCGCCGTCATCCAGAGGTTCATGCCGAGGTCGAGGTCGCTCAGGACGAAGACGGGGGTCTGCAGCCGGTCGGCGACGTCGAAGGCCAGCTGCGCGTCCTCGTACACCTCGATGACGGTGCCGGGCAGGAGCACCGGGTGCCGGGTGTCACCGTGGGAGAGGGTGTGGACGAAGCTCAGATCTCCCTGCATGGTTCGGGTCGGCAGACCGGTGGAGGGCCCGACCCGCTGGACGTCGAAGATGACCGCGGGGATCTCGGCGTAGTAGCCGAGGCCGGTGAGCTCCGCCATCAGCGAGATCCCCGGTCCCGAGGTCGCGGTCATGGCCCGGGCGCCCGCCCACTGCGCGCCCAGCACGATCCCGATGGCGGCCAGCTCGTCCTCCGCCTGGATGGCGGCGAACCGCCTCTCACCTGTCGCCGCGTCGACCCGGAAGCGCTGGGCGTAGTCGATGAACGCCTCGCAGAGGGACGACGATGGGGTGATCGGGTACCAGGCGAGCACCGTGCATCCGGCCATCAGGCTGCCCAGCGCGGCGGCGCGGTTGCCGTCCAGCAGCACGGTTCCGCGGGTGCCGTCCATCGGCGCCACCCGGAAGGGATCGGTCTTGACCAGGTTGTCGCGGGTGTAGTCCACGCCGATCTGGACGGCGGCGAGGTTGAGGTCGGCGGCCTTCGGCTTGGTCCGGAACTGGTCCCGGACCCCCTGCTCGACGGCGGCCGGGTCGAGGCCGATCAACTCGGCCAGCACGCCGACATAGATCATGTTCTGCAGGTACTTGCGGAGGTCGGGCTTGGCTTCCAGCTTCTCGCGGGCGAGACGGGCGAAGGGCACCGGGTACCACGAGACGTCGTCGCGATCCGCGGCGCCGAAGCGGGGGAGGGCCGCTTCGTGGATGACGGCGCCGCCGGGCCGGACGTTGGCGGCGTCGCGCTCCCAGGTCGCCGGGCTCATGGCGATCAGGATGTCGACGGTCCGCTTCCGCGCCTGGTACCCCTGAGGGGAGACCCGGATGTCGTACCAGGTCGGCTGCCCCTCGATGTTGGAGGGGAAGACGTTCTTCGCCGCCACCGGGATGCCCATGTGGAAGAGGGCCTTGGTGATGACGAGGTTGGAGGACTGCGATCCTGACCCGTTGACGGTTGCGGCCTGGATGCAGAAGTCGTTGAGGACGTCTCCGGTCATGGCTCTCCGGATCTCCGTGCCAATCAGTGCACATGCGAACGCATGTGCACACCTATATGATAACCATTGAAGATTCAGCGGCAGTGCAAACATCCGTGCCCGGTCCCGAGGGTGCGCGCGCCCGGGTGTCGCTCCGGCCGCATGGAGGGCCCCCGTGACCTACGTCCCCGCTCCCGACCGCTACCCATCGATGTCCTACCGCCGCTTGGGCCGGAGCGGCCTCCGGCTCCCGCTCATCTCCCTCGGCCTCTGGCAGAACTTCGGCGCCCAGCGGGCGTACAGCGAGAGCCGGGAGATCGTGCTGCGCGCCTTCGACCTCGGGGTCACCCACTTCGACCTCGCCAACAACTACGGGCCGCCCTACGGCTCGGCCGAGGAGACCTTTGGCCGCATCCTGGCCACTGACCTCCGCCCGCACCGCGACGAGCTGATCATCTCCACCAAGGCCGGCTACGACATGTGGCCTGGCCCGTATGGGGAAGGGGGCTCCCGCAAGTACCTTTTGGCCAGCCTTGACCAAAGCTTGAAGCGGATGGGCGTGGATTACGTCGACATCTTCTACTCGCATCGCTTCGACCCCGAGACGCCCTTGGAGGAGACGCTCGGTGCCCTCGACACCGCGGTGCGCCAGGGCAAGGCCCTCTACGCGGGCATCTCCTCGTACTCGGCGGCGAACACCGAGGCGGCTGCCGGGATCATGGCCGCACTGGGCACGCCGATCCTCATCCACCAGCCCTCCTACTCGATGCTCAACCGCTGGATCGAGGGGGGTCTCCTCGACGTCCTGGGCGGCAGGGGGATCGGCTGCATCGTCTTCTCCCCGCTCGCCCAGGGAATGCTGAGCGGCAAATACCTGGAGGGCATCCCCGAGGGTTCGCGTGCCCGCCAGCGCGGCTCCCTCTCTCCCGCGATGCTCACCGAGGAGACGCTCGCCAAGATCCGCGGGCTCCATGAGGTGGCCGTGCGGCGCGGGCAGTCGCTCTCCCAGATGGCGCTTGCCTGGGTGCTCCGCGACCCGCGGGTGACCTCGGCGCTGGTCGGGGTGAGCAGCGTCGCCCAACTCGAGGAGAATCTCGCCGCCCTCGACCGGCTCGAGTTCGCTCCCGAGGAGCTGGAGGCGATCGACCAGCTGGCCACCGAGAGCGGGATCAACCTCTGGGCCGCCTCGAGCCAGATCTGACCTCAGGCTGAGCCCGACCGCTTCCGGCGCGACGTCCGCGGTGCGCCCCGCGGCCTACTCGGCCTGGCCGAATGCCCTCACCTCCGCCTCCTCCTGAGCCGAGAGGGGTCGGGGCAGCTGGCCGCGGGAGAGTTTCTCGCCCTCCTGCCAGTGGACCGCAATCTGGGCCTCCGCGACCTCCGACTCCTCTCCCATCGCCAGCCCTCCTCTAGAGCGATCAGCGCTGATACGTGGCGCGGAGAGTGGCCCGCGCCATGGTGTGGAAGGCGAGGGTGAAACCGACCACCGCCGGAGACACCGCCGGCGTCAGCCCGAGGTCGTCCGTGTCAACGGCGTGCACCGCGAAGACATAGCGGTGAGGGCGGTCGCCGGGCGGTGGCGCGGATCCGCCGTAGTCGAGGGTGCCGTAATCGTTGCGCACGTGAAAGGCCCCCGGAGGGAGGTGGGCGTCGGACGCTCCCGCACCGCGCGGCAGCTCGGCCACCGAGGCGGGAACGCCGACCAGGACCCAGTGCCAGAATCCGCTGCCGGTCGGGGCGTCGGGGTCGAAGCAGGTCACCACGAATCCGCGGGTCTCCGCCGGGTGTCCGCTCCAGCGGAGCTGAGGGCTCTGGTTCCCTCCGCCCGCGCTGTCATGGACGTGGACCGCGTCGAGTGGCCGGCCGTCGGTGATGTCATCGCTCGTCAGCGAGAACGAGGCGACCGCGGGCAGGAGGTCGTAGGGGTCCGGGGCAGTCGGTCGCACGAGTGTGGGCATCGTGCACTCCTCCTCTGGGGAAAGATGGCACCCATTGTCCCCCGCCGGCCCCGGCGTTGCCGAGCCCGGGTTCACGCGTAGGCGTAGCCCTCGGGCAGGGGCCGGGGTGCGGGCGGACCGACGTAGATCGCCGAGGGGCGGATCAGCCGGTTGTTGCTCGCCTGCTCCGCGACGGCGGAGGTCCATCCGACCGTGCGGCTGCACGCGAAGGTGGGGGTGAACATGTCCCGCGAGAGGCCCACGGTGTTCATGACCACGCCGGAGTAGAACTCGACGTTGGTGTAGAGGCGCCGGCCCGGCTTGAGCTCGCTGAGCACGCGCAGGGCGGTCGCCTCGACATGCTCCGCGAACTCCACCTGCGGACCGCCCAGACCGCGCGCCACCTCGTGGAGCAGGACCGAGCGGGGGTCGTCGGTCTTGTAGACGCGGTGCCCGAACCCCATCAGGCGCTGGCCGCCCTTGACCTCGTCGCGGAGATGCTCCTCGGCGCGCTCCGGGGTGCCGATGGCGTCGAGCATGTCCAGGGCACGCGACGGTGCCCCGCCGTGGAGGGGGCCGGCGAGCGCGCCGATGGCCCCGGTGAGCGCCGAGCCCATGTCGCTCCCTGTGGACGTGATCACCCGGGCGGTGAAGGTGCTCGAGTTGAATCCATGGTCCATGGTCAGGATCATGTACTGCTCCAGAGCGCGTGCCGCCTCGGGGCCCGGCCGCTCGCCGGTCAGCATCTGGAGGTAGGCGGCGGCATAGCCCAGGCTGGGATCGGGATCGATCGGGGCCAGCCCCTGGTGCACGCGGTGGAGCCTCATGAGCAGGACGGGGGTGAGCGCGACCATCCGGAGCGCGTCGGCGCGCACCTGGTCGGGGGTGAGGTCGAGCGTCGGCTGGAGGTTTAGGGCCGCCGCGCTCAGGGAGACCGCGGTGCGGAGGGCGCCGAGGGCCGTGTAGCCGGGGAGACGCGCGATGTCATCGAGGGCGGTTGACACCCCGCCGGGCAGGGCACGTCCAGCGACGGCCTGATCCTGGAGCCAGCGCAGCTCGCGCGCATTGGGCAGCTCGCCGATCAGCAGGAGGTGCCACACCTGCTCGAAAGAGCAGTGGCGGGCCAGCTCGGTCGCGTCGTAGCCGCGATAGTGGTAAAAGCCCTCCTCTCCGCGGACGTCCCCGATCCGGGTCTCGGCGACCGCGACCCCCTCGAGGCCCCGCGGGGCGAGCGTGGGTGTCGTCGACTCGGCGGGCTTGACCTCCGGCGCTTCGCTCACGTTGACCGATCCTCCATCTGCTGTTCGTGCCCAACTCTACACAGTCCGCCTGCTTCCCTCTGAGTGGCGGGCGTGATCGCGCTGAACGCCGCGAACGGCAAAGGCCGGCGGAGAGCCGTGACGGCAGCG
Source organism: Candidatus Dormiibacterota bacterium (assembly GCA_003153215.1). Lineage (GTDB taxonomy): Bacteria > Chloroflexota > Dormibacteria > Aeolococcales > Aeolococcaceae > Changshengia. The sequence continues at coordinate 1,691 of PLXL01000141.1, read as the reverse complement.
TGACGACTCGATGAAAAGGCGTCGAAAGGGGCTCCGGGGGCTCGGTGAGCCGCTGATAAGCTCCGCGTCCCACGTCGACCCACGGACACGGAACTTTGCGCCGCACCACACGCCTCACCTGCAAGCTCGCCGCCTCCGTTCTCCTGATCGGAGCGTTGGCGGCCGCCGTGCCCCCGCCTTCCGGGGTGGCCCTCCCTGGCATCCGGCTGACCGACTCCTACGACCAGCAGATCGACCAGCTCCAGCAGCAGTACGACGCTCTCGGTACCCAGCTGCAGAGCCTGCAGGGGGGCGAGGCGGCGGCGAACGCCGAGGCCGCCGCGGTGCAGCAGCAGATCGCGGTCACCGAAGCCCAGATAGCGTCGGACCAGACTCAGATCAACCAGCTCAACCTGGCCCTGGCCCAGACCGCCGAGGCGATCCAGGTCGACACCACCCATCTCGCGGCGCAGAAGGCGCAGCTCACCCAGCTCACCGTGGAGATCTACACCGAGGGCGGGACTGGCGTGGTGGAGGGGCTGGTCGACAGCCAGAGCATCGCGGAGTTCATGGGGCAGCTGGACTCGGCCACCACCGTGAGCCGGAAGGTCCAGCAGCTGATGGCCCAGGTGGAGGCGGAGCAGCAGGCGCTCGACGTTCTGCAGCAGACCCAGCAGTCTCGCCTCGCCCAAGCCGCTCAGGCCGAGAGCCAGCTGGAGGCCGCCCAGGCCGCGCTGCAGGGGCAGGAGTCGGACCTGAAGGAGCAGGCAGCCTCCCTCGGCAGCCAGGCCTCCGGCCTGCTGGGCCAGCGCAACTCGCTGCTCAGCCAGATTGCCACGGTGCGAGCGCAGCAGCAGGCCGCCGAGGAGGCCGCGGCGGCTGCGGCGGCCAAGGCTGCGGCGGCTGCCGCGGCTGCGGCTGCTGCGGCTGCTGCGGCTGCCGCGGTCCCAGCCCAGAGCGGCGGCGGCTCCGGCACGTGCGGCGGAGTGCTCTGCCCCTTCGCATTCGGGGCCATCCCTGATTCCTTCCCCTGGGGCCAGTGCACCTGGTACGTCGCCTCACTGCGCGAGGTCCCGTGGGGTGGCAACGCCGACGAGTGGTTCGGCAACGCCGCGGCGATGGGGTACTCGACCGGCTCGACCCCCAAGCCTGGGGCCGTCGTCGTTTGGGGCCCGGGCAACGGCTACAGCTACTACGGACACGTCGCCTACGTGGTGGCGGTCGTCAGTCCCAGTGACTTCTACGTCGACGAGGCCAACTTCGACGAGATCCCCGGGAACATCGACTCCCGCGAGGTGACCACCCTCAACGACGTCGAGGGCTTCATATACTGAGCGCCGCGGCGCGGGCCCTCGGTGAGCGAGATGGCGCTGATTGCCGAGGGGCGGGCTCGCCGTGACGGGCGACCCCATCGGTGGATGACCTTCGGCTCTGGAGGTTAGCTTGCCCTAAGGCGACGCTGTGAGCGGGCGCCGGACCACTGCCGCCACCCCTCCGGGGCCATACGCGGCGCAGGGAGACATCCGACCCGTGATCGCACACCACCGCACGACCAACCTTGCGGCGCCGGCAATGCCGCGCTGCGTCTGCTCCGGAGAGCGATGAAGGTCCGGGCCCTGGGGATGCGGGCCGGCGCGGTCGCGAAGGCTCCCGAGGCGGCAGAGCTCAGCGCTGAGAACGGATCCGCGCAGCTGCCGTCCCGCCACCCCCGC
>PLXL01000270.1 GCA_003153215.1 Candidatus Dormiibacterota bacterium | reverse complement strand
CGGGCGGGTCGGGCAGCACCCCGGCAACGTGAGCAGCGGGGTCGGTGGTGGTCAGGGTGACCTCATGGCCGCGCTGCGCCAGGGCGACCGCAACCGCGGCGGCAACCGTGGTCTTGCCCACCCCCCCCTTGCCCATGGTCATGACGACTCCGGGGCCTGCGGCCTCGATCTCCTCGACCAGCGAGGTCAGGCCACGCTGACCGTCGACCCTCGGCGATGGGGCGATGAGGGCGCTCCCGGCGCTCGGCAGCTCAGGGTGCAAAAGCAGGTGGAGACCGTCGAGCCCCACCGGGGCGACGGGCAGCAGCGGAACGGTATCGATGGCGGCCACAGCTCGCAGCCCTGAGGGCATCCCTGCCAGCGCCTGGCCGACCCGGCCCTGCCAGGCGGCGGCCACCTCGTCGCCTGCGTCGGCGGCCGTGAACACCCCATTGAGAACCAGCCGCTGGTGGGTCATTCCCAGCGCGACCAGCTCGCCCGCGGTGCGGGCGGCTTCGTCCAGGGCCGCCGCCTCGGGGCGAGCCACCAGCACGAGGGTGGTCTGATCCCCATCCCGGAGGGCGGCGACGGCGTCCCCATAGCTGTGCTGCGCCTGCCCCAGGGCGGAGATGGGGCCGATGCAGGTGACGCCGGACTTGTTGGTCTCGAGGAAGCCGGTCCAGGCACCGGGAAGGGTGAGCAAGCGGAGAGTGTGGCCGGTCGGGGCGGTGTCGAAGATGACATGGTCGTACGCGCTCGCCACCACCGGATCGGCGAGCAGGGCGACGAACTCGTTGAACGCTGCGATCTCGACGGTGCAGGAGCCGGAGAGCTCCTCCTCCATCTGCGCGATCGCTCCACCGGGCAGCACTCCACGGTAGGGGCCGACCACCCGCTCGCGGTAGGCGGCGGCGGCCGCTTCGGGGTCGATGTTCACGGCGGCCAGCCCGGGGACCCCGGGCACCGCGACCGGCACGGGCGAGCTCCCGGCATCCACCGCCAGCACCTCGTCCAGGTTGCTGGCCGGATCTGTGGAGACGATCAGCACCCGGGCTCCGCCCTCGGCAAGGGCGAGCGCGGTGGCCGCGGCCACCGAGGTCTTGCCGACGCCGCCCTTGCCGGTGAAGAAGAGGAAGGGCGTGGCGTCGGTTAGCAGCCCGGAGAGCGGTCCCGATCTGGGCATCACCGCCTCGGCTGTGCTGGTCATCAGCAACTTCCCCCACCGCAGCAGCCGCCGCCCTGCTCGGGCCGCGCCGCGACGGCGATGGGAACCGCCAGCCGGGCCGCCGGTACCGACGCCCACTCGGCCAGCTCCGTGCGGGTCGGGTAGTGTCCGGTGCTGCGCAGCCGCCCGTCGACAAGCACCGCCGGCAGGGCCCCCTCCCCGATCTGGCTGAGCGCGTCCCGGACGGGCGCAGAGGCGATGAACTTCTCCGGTTCCTGCGACAGCGTCGCCCTCGTAACCTCCACCCCCTGCCCGGCCAGCCACTCCAGGTCCGCGGCGAACCGCGCCAACTTCGGATCCACCGAAGGGCCGCAGACCCCGGTCGAGCAGCACATCGCGGGGTCGAACACGTCAACCTTGGTCATAACACGCCTCCTGGTCGCCAATTTGCTTTGGTCACGGTTAGTATACATCAACGACCGCTGATATCAAATGACGCTGATGTGATAGGATGCCGACATGACCCTCGCCTCCCCCCTCGCCCCCACTGAGCGGGCTGCGCTCTTCGGCCTGCTCGCCGATCCCCTGCGACTGCGGATCGTCGAGCTGCTGGCCGGCGAGGAGATGTGCACCTGCCACCTGATCGCAGAGACCGGGGCCAAGCAGACGACGGTGAGTCACCATCTGCGCATCCTCCGCGAGGCTGGCGCCGTCACCGCCACCGAGGCGGGACGGTTCACCTGGTATCGGCTGGCTCCCGCCATGCTCGACGAGCTCGCCGCGAGCCTCGGGAGCCTGTCCCGGCGCGCCGAACACGCCCTCCGCAACCGCCAGCCCTGCGCCTCGCCTGAGGGTTGGCTGGCGCGACCGCCAGCCTAACCTCAGTCACCGCGCCGCGCCTGGCGGTGCCGCCACGATCCGACCCTCGATGGCGCAGCCGGGGGCGAGAGTGTTGTAGACGGTGCCGAACTTGCGGAGGTTGCGGTGGACCAGGTCGATCCGCTGCTCTGGCTCGTCCGTCCGCAGCCGCAGCTCGTAGGTCACCTCGGTGAACTTGGGCGGCGCGTCCTGGCGGCGGAGGGTGACATCCACCTCAGCGCCGTCGTACTGGAATTGCAGCCGCTGGCTGGTCCGCTCGAGGTTCTTCAGCAGGCACGCGGCGAACGCGGAAGCGAGGAGCTCGGCCGGCCCCGGCAGCCCTGTCGGTGGACGCCCCCAGCCGGCGTCGAAGGGGATCACCTGGGTGCCGGCGACCGCCTCTGCCCGTCCCTCCCCCACGGTGCGAGCCCGGATCTGGTAGGCGGTCGGTGCCGCGTCTGGACCGTGAGCCGGGTCTGGCCTCACGCGCTGCTCCCCGGGTGGGATCTCCATACCGGCTACACCAGGCCCCAGATGATCTTCACGGCGACCGCCCAGAGGACGACGGCGATCAACCGCTTGAGCTGACCGCTGGAGAGGCGCGAGGTCATCAGGCGCGAGCCCACCAGGGAGCCGGCGGCCGTCGCGGTCACGCTGACCCCGAGGAGCAGGCCGTTGACGCCGCCCATGGAGATCCTGCCCAGGAACCCGGAGAGTGAGGAGAAGACGACGGCGAAGCCGGTGGTGCCGGCGACCACCTTGGCCTCCAGGCCAGCCCCGGTCAGGGCGGGGAGGATGACGTTGCCTCCGCCGACGCCCAACAGGCCCCCAAGGAAGCCGGCCACCCCGCCCACCCCTGAGCCAATGGCGACCTCGGTGGGCCGTCCCCGGCTCCGCACGCCCGCCCGGGGCCGATAGAAAAGCATCATCGACCCTGCGAAGACCAGGAAGCCGGCGAGGATGGCGAGCAGGATTCGGGTCGACACATGGGGCGCGGCTCTGGCGCCGAGCGGCGCCAGAGCGACGGCTGCGATCGTGATCGGGATGCCGAAGCGGAGGTTGACCAGGTGCGCCCTCCAGTAGACGGCGCTGGCGAAGCCGAGGCTGA
>PLXL01000170.1 GCA_003153215.1 Candidatus Dormiibacterota bacterium | reverse complement strand
GTGCCGGAGCCTCGCCGGCGAACCCAGTCCGGCTCAAGCTCTCTGGTGAGGCCCGGGCTGGGTCGCCGGAGGGGACGCTCGCCCTGGGCACGGCGATGGGGATCGCCACCGGAGCGCCGGTGCCCCGCGGCGCCGACGCTATCGTGCCTCTTGAGGACACCCAGCGGGATGGTGAGGGTGCCGTCCTCGTCCTCGTCGCGCCCCGACCGGGCCGGCACGTCCGTCGCGCTGGCGAGGACGCCGTACCCGGAACTGTGATGGTGCCTGCCGGGCGCCGGCTGCGTCCGGTGGACATCGCCGCCTGCGCCGCCGCGGGGTGTGCCTCCGTGTGGGTCCACCGCCGTCCCCGGGTCGCCATCATCTCGGGGGGCGATGAGCTGGTGCCTGTGGGCGTGGTGCCCGCGTCCCACCAGGTGACCGACAGCAACGCGGCCATGCTGGCCGCCGCGGTGGTCGAGGCCGGGGGCGAGGTCGCTGACCTGGGGATCGTCGGCGACTCCCGGGAGGCGGTGCGCGCCCGGCTGGCCGCGATTGCCGGGTTCGACCTGGTCATCACCAGCGCCGGGGTCAGCGTCGGACGGCACGACCATGTGCGGGAGGTCGTCGCCGAGCTGGGCAGCATCGAAGCGTGGCGCCTCGCCATGCGTCCCGGCAAGCCGCTCCTCATCGGTAGGGTCGGGGACGTGCCGATGCTCGGGCTGCCGGGCAATCCGGCAAGCGCGGCGGTCACCTTCGAGCTGTTCGGCCGGCCGGCGCTACTTGCACTCCAGGGCGCCTCCCGCGTCCACAGGCGCCGGATCGCGCTCCGGGCGGGGGAGGAGATGGACTCTCCGGAGACGCTGGAGACCTACCTCCGGGTCCGCCTCAGCGATGCTGAGGATGGCATACCCGTGGCCACCCTGAGCGGCGCACAGGGCTCGTCGATGGTCCGGTCGCTCAGCGACGCCGAGGCGCTGCTCGTCCTCCCCGTCGGGGTGTCGCGAGTCCTGGCCGGCAGCGTAGTCACGGGCCTGGAGCTCGCGTGACCCAATGACCGCTGATGCCGTGGACGGCGTGCGCGTGGTCTGCTTCGGTGCCCTGCGCGAGCGCCTCGGAGCCGATACCCTGGTCCACGAGAGTGTCGCCACCGTGTCCGACCTCTGGTTGATCATCACCCGCGCCCATCCCGATCTGCAGCAGGGGCGGACGCGGGTCAGGGCGGCTCGCAACCTCACCTACTGCGACTGGGAGACGCAGGTCGAGCCCGGCGACGAGGTGGCCTTCATGCCCCCCGTGGCAGGCGGCTAGCCGTGCCGCGGCTCCACACGGCGCTGACGACGGATCCCATCGACGTGGGCCAGCTCGTCGCCGAGATGCGCGGCGACGGCGACGGCGCGATCGCGAGCTTCATCGGCGTGGTGCGCGATGCGCACGAGGGCCGCACCGTCCTTCGTCTCGACTACGAGGCGTACCTGCCCATGGCCGACCGGGAACTGCGCCGCCTCGCCGCCGAGGTGGCGGAGCGTCACGGTCTGAGCGCTCTGGCCCTGGTGCACCGGGTGGGTTCGCTGGTGGTCGGCGAGGTGAGCGTGGTCGTGGTGACCGCGGCGCCGCATCGCCGCCCCGCGATCCTAGCCTGCGCGGAGGCCGTGGAGGCGCTCAAGCGCGACCTGCCGGTGTGGAAGCGGGAGCACCATCCGGATGGCGCGGTCTGGGTCGACGCTCGCGATCTCGATGACGATGTCGGGCCAGGCGCCAGGCTTCCCCGCGGTCCATCCGAGGCTCCCGACGATGAGGTGGTGCCGGTGGCCACGCTGGAGGGGGCGGGTTCTGGTCCAGACCCGGCGGCCGAGCTCGAGCGCTCGCGGCTCTCCCACGTCGCTGCGTCTGGGGCATTCCAGATGGTTGACATCACGGATAGGGCGCCCACGCACCGCGCCGCCAGCGCCGAGGCGCTGGTGCGCTTCAGCCATCCGGCGACGCTCGTCACCCTGCGCGCGGGTTCGGCGAAGGGAGACGTGCTGGCCGCCGCTCGCCTGGCCGGGATCATGGCGGCCAAGCGCACTCCGGAGCTGATCCCGCTCTGTCACCCCCTGCCCCTCACCCACGTGGACGTGACGATCGAGGTGGACGACTCGCTCCCCGGGGTGCGCATCGTGGGCGCCGCCCGCTGCGCCGCTTCCACCGGCGTCGAGATGGAGGCGCTCACCGCCGTGACCGTGGCCGGGCTCACCGTCATCGACATGCTGAAGTCCGCCGACCCATGGATGACCATCGAGTCCGTCCAGCTGCGCAGCAAGAGCGGCGGTCGGAGTGGCGAGCGGCGGCGGCCATGACGACGGGCGGAAGCGACGTGGTGGATGGCCAACGCCGCGCCCTGCTCCAAGGGGTCGCCGGCGCGCCGGCGCAGTCGCCCGTGGACCGGAGGTGGCAGGCCGCCATCATCACCGTGAGCGACAGCCGAGCGCGCCGTGGGGCCGTCGAGGACTCGAGCGGTGACGCCATCGTGGCGCGCCTGGCCGACCTTCCCGCCGACGTCGTCATCCGCCAGGTGGTGGCCGACAATGCGGATGAGATCGGCTCCGCGCTCCGCGACGCCGTGGAGCGGGCGGACCTGGTCGTGCTCAGCGGGGGCACCGGCCTTGGGCCCCGAGATGTCACGCCCCAGGCGATCCGTCCCCTCCTCGACTACGAGATCCCGGGGATGGCCGAGGCGATGCGGCGGGAGGGGCTGCGCGGCACGCCGCACGCCATGCTCTCGCGTCAGGTCGTGGGTGTGGCCCGCCGCCGACTGGTCATGGTGCTTCCCGGCAGCCCACGGGCCGTCATCGAGGGGCTCGACGCCGTCTGGGAGGCGCTGCCCCACGCCCTGAGACTTCTGAGCGGCGACACGGCCCATCGCTGAGCGGGATCGGCGAACGGTGGGCGGCGGCTAGAGCGCCCAAAGCCCTGCTGCTTCCGCGAAGGCCCGCTCGTCCGGCGCCGGTCATCCGCCGATGTAGGACATCTCGATGCGCCGCAGCGATCCGGGCAGGGTGGCCCTGATCTCGGAATAGCGGTCAGCACGGTGTTCCCAGCGGGTGCTGATCAGGCGGCGGAGCTCGGCGTCGGTGGCACCGTCACGGAGGGGCCCGCGCAGGTCGATGCCCCCGACCGCGAAGAGGCAGGTGTAGAGGCGGCCGTCCGAGCCCAGCCGGGCTCGGACGCAGTCGCCGCAGAAGGGCCGGCTCACCGCGGCGATGACACCGATGTGTCCGCCTCCGTCGGCGAATCGGTAGCGGCGGGCGACATCGCCTGGCTCCCGGGTTTCCTCGACCAGCGGGTGGGCTTTGTGCACCTGGTCCAGGATCTCCTCTGCCGTGACCACCTCCTGGCGGCGCCAGCCGTTGGAGGTGCCGACGTCCATGTATTCGATGAAACGAAGGGTCAGATCGTGGGAGCGAGAGAAATCAATCAGCTGGAGGATGCTGTTCTCGTTGACGCCCCGGCGGACCACGCAGTTGAGCTTTATTGGATGGAGCCCGGCAGAGCGGGCGGCAGCGATCCCATCCAGCACGTGGGAGACGTGCACGCCCGAGTCGGTCATTGCAAGGAAGACGTCGGGGTCGAGCGAGTCGAGACTGACGGTGACTCGGTGGAGCCCGGCGTCCGCGAGGGGGGCAGCCCAGCGCTGGAGCAGCGCGCCGTTGGTGGTCACGGCGAGGTCGCTGACCCCAACGCTTCCCAGGCGTCGCACGATGTGGGCGATGTCCGGGCGTAGCAGCGGCTCGCCGCCGGTGAGGCGGATCTTCGTCACCCCCAGGGAGATGAAGACCCCGGCGAGACGGCCAAGCTCATCGACGGTGAGTTGCTCGCTACCCAGGAGGAACCGGTGCCCGGGACCGTAATGGCTCCGGGGCATGCAGTACGGGCAGCGGAAGTTACAGCGATCGGTCACCGATATCCGCAGGTCGCGGAGCGGCCGATGCAGA
>PLXL01000288.1 GCA_003153215.1 Candidatus Dormiibacterota bacterium | reverse complement strand
GATGTCAGGCACCAGTCCGAGCATCATGTCGCTTGCCGGTGGCGGCTACGAGGTTGCCTTCCAGGCCAACACGAGTGACCTGTGGACAGTCGGAACGGGCGGCACCATCGACTGGCAGATGGGGATGATGTCGGGCACCAGCCCTGGCATCACGGCGGTCGCCGGTGGAGGATACGAGGCAACTTTTCAGGACCACAGCTCCGACCTGTGGACCGTGGGGAGGGCTGGCAACACCAACTGGCAGACGGGGGTCCTGTCGAGCAGTAGCCCGAGCATCGCGTCCGTCAGCGGCGGAAGCTACGTGGCGGCCTTCCAGGCCACCACCACCGACCTCTCGACGGTCGGACTCGGCGGAGCCATCGACTGGCAGATGGGGATGATGTCGGGCACGAGCCCGAGCATCACGGCGTTCTCCGGTGGCGGCTACGAGGCCGCATTGCAGGCGAACACCACCGACCTATGGACGGTCGGAACGGCCGGCGTGACGGACTGGCAGATGGGGATGATGGCGGGCACCAGTCCGAGCATCACGGCGCTCTCCGGTGGCGGCTACGAGGCGGCCTTCCAGGCCAACACGAGTGATCTGTGGACAGTTGGAACGGCGGGCACCACGAACTGGCAGCTGGGGATGATGCCGGGCACCAGTCCGAGCATCACGGCGCTCTCCGGCGGCGGCTACGAGGTGGCCTTCCAAGCCAGCTCCGCCGACCTGACGACGGNNAACGGCGGGCACCACGAACTGGCAGCTGGGGATGATGGCGGGCACGAGTCCGAGCATCACGGCGCTCGCCAGCGGCGGCTACGAGACGGCCTTTCAGGCCAACACCACCGATCTATGGACGGCTGGAACTGCTGACGCCACAGACTGGCAGATGGGGATGATGTCGAGCACCAGCCCGAGCATCACCGCGCTCGCCGGTGGCGGCTGCGAGGTGGCCTTCCAGAACGCCACCACCAATCTCTGGACGGTTGGAACGGGCGGCACCACGGGCTAAAGACGTTCGCGTAATACACTGACAAAGAAGTCACAGAGAAAGGCCGGCCTGGCCGAGGACCCGAAGAGGAGCTGCTGGCTGTTGCGGATCCGCTGCGCACCGATACGGGCGGCGGCCATGGTGTCGGCGATCTCGAGGTCACACCGGTTGGCCGACTCGTTGCCCTTGAGGCTGGCCCACAGCCCTCAAGGGGGTTGAGCTCGGGAGCGTAGGCGGGAAGGCGCTCAGCGGTCAGCCAGCGTTGCTGGCGATGCAGATAGTCGCGCATACGACGGCTGCGATGGCTGTTAAGGCCGTCCCAGAGCAGGAGGACGCGCTCGCCGCGAAAGTGATGGCGGAGCTGCTCCAGGAACTCGATCAAGCCCTCGTCGTTGTAGGCACCCGGACGCAAGTGGAAGTCGAGGCGGGCGCGCCGGCCGTCCCAACGGTACCCTGGCCGCGGCCATGGGCCCCCACCTCTTCCTCCCCGACCGAGCCCCCGAGGTCCAGGTGGCGGCTCTCGGCGACCTGGGCGAGGCGATCGGCGCCGCCCTCCTCGTGGGCGCCGCCGGAGCGGACTCAGATGGTGACCGCCGCCCAGGTCCGGCCACCATCGGTGGTCATCAGCAGGGTGCCGACGGAGCTGGTCGAGGAAGTGGCGATGGCGACGCCCTGGGTGGTGGTGCCGAACCCGACGTAAGCGATGGCCGTGCCGGTGCCCCCGGTGTAGACCGTGCTCCAGCTCCCACCCCCGTTGAAGGTCGCCACGATGTCCCCTCCACACCCGGCGGCTGCGACCGAGGTGCTGGAGCTGGCGAGCGTCGCGCTGCTCTGGCAGGTGGAGGGCAGAGCGGTCGTGAGCTGGGTGAAGCTGCCTCCCCCATTGGTCGAGGTGAAGGCGTCCTCGGCGGGACTGCCTGACGTGTACGCCCCGACGCCGCAGATGGCGACGAGGTCCTGGGTGCTGGCGGCGGCGAGCGCAGCGGGGCCGCCCGCTGTGCTGCACGCCGGCGTCCACGAGCTCCAGGCGCCGCTCTGCAGGCGGGCGCCGCCCACCACCGTCCGGTCGTTCTCCAGCACCCAGCCCGCGGAGCCCTGGATGACCAGCTGAGCGCCGGGTATCGGCCCAGCGCCGAATTCGATGCCGGTCGGTGAGGTCACCCAGGAGTTGGTCCCCACCGGGCTGCTGGCGATCGTGAATCCGGAGGTTCCGAAGTACACGGCGTACACCTCGCCCGCGGCCGTCTCCAGGCCCTGGATGGGGGTCATGCCACCCCCGGATCCCAGGCCCGGAAGGGTGACCTGGACCCAGGTGGCGCCACCGTCATGGGTGGCCCAGAGCTGGCTGCCGTATGCCCAGCCGTCCTGCTGATCGGCGAAGCGGACGCCGGAGACCCCGCTGGTCGCGGACCCGGTGTAGAAACCGATGGGAGGCGGGGTGACGCTGGTCCACGACGTCCCACCGTCCTGGGTCCGGGCCAGTGCAAGGCTGCCGCCGACCGTGCCGAGGACCCAGGCGTCCTGGGACGAGACGAAGGTCACCGAGGCGGCCTCGAAGTCGGCGATGGGGGCCGGAGCCGGGGTGGCGGGGGGTGCGTACGCGGACGGCTTGGCGGTGGTGACGGGCCGGCTCGCCGTCGGCGACGCCGTCGGGGTGCCACTGCCCCTGGTGGGGGTCCGGGTGGCAGACGTGCTGCCGCAGGCCGCGAGCAGTGCCCCGAGGGCTAGCAGGGCGGGGGCAGCCCTCGGGCGCAGACCGGTGCGTCGTGTCATGGACAAGCTCCTCTGAGGCACTCCACCCTACACCTGAATACGGCCTGCGAAAGCGTCCCGTGACATCACGGCTCCCGCCCCTCGCTCTGTCGCGCCTACTATTCGCCCCGCGTACCAGGCGGTCCTCCGCTCGGAGTGGAAGCCTGCAGCTCCCGGGCGTCGATCACGGCCAGCCTGCTTGCCAGCCGGTCTGCGAGCGCGTAGCGAGCGGCGAAGTAGCGGGGTGACGTGTAGCTGACCTTGGTCTGGTCCCCGGCCGCCCACACCAGCACCTTGAGGGGCAGGTCGAGTGCCGCGAGCGGCGCCGCCACCATGACCGGCGTCCCGGCCGGCGGGCTGCCGAAGATGACGACCTTGGTGTCGCGCAGCTCGAGCCCCACGCTCTCGGCCTCACTGCTGTGGTCGATCACGGCGAAGACCTTCATCCCGCGCGCCTCCACCGCCATCACGAGGCGGGCGACGGTCTCCGGCACGGAGCGAGGGCTCAGCTTGGTGACCACTCCCGCCTCCGCGCCACCTCCCAAGACCGCCTGACCAGCGAGCTCCGGTATCCTCCGTGGAGTTCTCTCTCAAAGGAAGTGGGCCGTAAGAAAACGCGCCATGAGCTACGAAGAGCGTAAGCGTCTGATTGCCGAGCTCCAGAATGTGCGCCACTCCCGCGTGCTCTGCTTCGTTTTGTCTGACCGCGAAGCGTTCCCCGCCGCCATTCCCGGCTTCGCGCCTACTATGGCCAGCGACTCGCTCCTTCGGGTCCGAGACCTTCTCCACGAGATAGGGCGCGTCGAGCAGTTAGACCTGTTCCTCTATACCCGAGGTGGGGCGGTTGAGACGGTCTGGCCGCTCGTCACCAATCTACGAAGTCACTGCGAGCGACTCTCGATCCTCGTCCCTTACCGCGCGCACAGCGCCGGCACGATGCTGTGCCTCGGGGCGGACGAGCTCCTAATGAGCGATGGCGCGGAGCTCAGTCCGATCGACCCTACCACTGGCAACCCGTTCAATCCACGCGATCCCACTAATCAGGCAAATCAGTTTGGCATTAGCGTCGAAGACGTGACCGCCTACTTCGACTTCGCGCGTACGGTCGCGGGCATAAGCCAAGAACAGTACGTCCTCGATGTGCTCAAGCAGCTAACGTCTCAGGTTCACCCCCTGGCCCTGGGCAACGTCCAGCGCGTGTACCTTCTCATCGGGCGACTCGCGCGTGAACTATTGGCGCTCCACCTGAACCGCGACGACCAGCTCTTCGAGGCTATCGTTTCCGGACTTACCACGCGCTTCTACTCACACCTTCACGCGATTTCGCGGCTGGAGGCACAGTCCCTGCTGGGAGACAAGTGGGTCCGCGCACCCGCGACGACCGAGGCAGCGGCCATCGACCCACTCTTTCGAGCGTTTTCCAACGACCTCCACTTAGAGGAGAAGTTCAACCTCCCGGACGAGATGGGAGATCAGCCGTCGCTGAGCGTGCGTGCCATCGGAGGCTTCATTGAGACCGACAGCAGATCCTTCGTTCACGAAACCCGGGTGAATGTGATGCAGCGGCCGCAGCTGCCGCAGGGGATCCAGCTACAAGTGGCCCCGGGCCAGACTGTCCCGCTAGCTCCATGGGTGGGGAGACTCTATGACTTCGGAACCCAAGCGACCGGTTGGATCCCCAACACGGAGGATCTGTAGGATTTGGCGGAGCGAGAGGGATTC
>PLXL01000063.1:972-5534 GCA_003153215.1 Candidatus Dormiibacterota bacterium | reverse complement strand
GCCACCTGGGTGATCGACAATGGGGGCAGTCGAGCGGACACAGAAGCCGCTGTCGACCTCTGGTGGCGGGACAACGTCACAGTGGAGGGCCCCCTTTGAGCTCCCGTCCGCGCTCCGCGGAGCTTGCTCCCGTCCCCGTGGAGGAGCCGCGGGACGACCTCTCCGCCGGGGCGGCGCGTGGCGCCGGGGCCGGCGCCTGGTTTCTCCTCGGCGCGGCGGTGGTCGGGCTGGGCATCTCGACCTACCTGACCACCCTCCACTACGCAGGCGTCGCGCCGATCTGCACCACGAACGGCTTCATCAACTGCGGGTCGGTCCTGAAGAGCAGCTATTCGGTCGTGCCGGGGACGTCCATCCCGGTGACGGTCCCGGGGATGATCTGGTTCATCGTGAGCGGAGCGCTCGCCCTGGTGGCGGTGCTGAGCACACGGCGCGGGGTCGAGGAGCCGGAGTGGCTGCGCCCCACCCACCTCATCTGGTGCGTGCTGGGGCTCGTCTCCGTCCTCTACTTCGTCTTCGCCGAGCTGGTCAAGCTCCACGAGCTCTGCGAGTGGTGCACCGGCGTCCATATCCTTGTGTTCCTCTGCCTGCTGGTGGCAATTGCGCGCGTCCAGCCGGCGAGGGCCCGATAAGGAGGTTTGCAATGGCCCGACCCTCCAAGCGCCGGCGTGCGGACGCGACCGCCGGCGGCTCCGCCCCTTCGGGCACCCCGAGCAGCGCCCGGCCGGCGTCGTCCCCATCGCGGCCCCCGGGCAGCACCCGACCGGCATCGTCGACGCCGTCCCGCTACCGCACCCAGCGCGTCGAGGTGCCGCGGCCCTGGTGGCAGGCCCCCTGGGCCTGGGGCGGCGCGGTCACCGTGGTCGTGGTCGCGGTGCTGGTCGTCTTCATCGTCCTGGGGACGCGTCCAGCCGCGAAGAGCACCTCATCGTCGAGCTCGAACGCGCTCGCCCCGACCTCCGTCCTCGCCGCGGTCACCGGGGTCAGCCCGAGTGTGTCCAGCACGATCGCGGCAGGCGGGGTGGCCGACCCTCTCGAGTCGATCTCCGGTTCCCCGGCGGCGCTGACCGGCCCAGACGGCAAGCCCGAGCTCTTCTACTTGGGCGCCGAGTACTGCCCCTACTGCGCCGCCGAGCGCTGGAGCCTGGTGCTCGCACTCAGCCGGTTCGGGACCTTCGGCAACCTCCATACCACGACGTCCGACTCGAACCCCAATGACATCCCCAACACCCACACCTTCACCTTCTACGGCTCCACCTACTCGAGCTCATACCTGGACTTCGCGCCGGTCGAGACCCAGGACCGCAACGGGAAGACACTGCAGACGCCGACGGCCGCGGAGGGGACGCTGGTCAGCACCTACGACACGTCTCCCTACTCGACGTCAACCGGTGGCATCCCCTTCCAGGACCTCGGCAACCGCTACATCGTGAGCGGTAGCGGCGTCAATCCCGTGCTGCTCCAGGGGATGACATGGCAGCAGATCGCCGCCACCCTGACCGACACCACGAGCCAGGTCGCCCAGCCGATCATCGGCAACGCCAACTGGTTGACCGCAGGGCTCTGCAAGCTGACCGGCGACCAGCCCGGTTCCGTGTGCAGCGCCGCCCCGATCGCGTCCCTGGAGGGCCAGCTCAGCTCCTGACCCGTCCCAGTTTTGGGCGTGCTCCGAAGCGGGCCCGGCCTTAGCTCGGGGTGGGCGTCGGGCTCGCCGACGCGGAAGCCTTCGCTGAAGCCGACGCGGAGGCGGAGGCGGAAGCCGAGGCGGAGGCCGACGGGCTCGGCGTCGCGGTCGGGCTCGGGGTGGGCGTCGGGCTGGCGCTCGCGAGCGGTGCGGTGGGCGCCGTCGGGCAGTTGCCGAAGGCGAAGGGCACCGGCGTCGGGGTCGCCCCCACCGCGGGGGTCTGCCAGGGCGTGTAGGAGGGGCAGGGAGGCGGAGGGGGCGCAGCGTTGGTGTGGCCGCCGGCGCCGATCACAAACGAGAAGGCGACCACGACCGCCCCGATCAGGACGGTGGCGACGAAGAGGACGGCGCCCCATTCGCGGCGGAATAGCCCAGTCATTCGAGTGCTCCCCGAAGCGCGGGCGCCCGGCCCAGTTCGCGAGCCAGGCGCACATTGGTGGTCAGCCAGCCGTCGAGGGTGCCCACGTCGAGCAGCTCACCCTCGAATTCGAGCCCCCAGACCTCCTCGCCCGCCTCGAGCAGGCCGGCGATGCCGTCGGTCAGCTGGATCTCCCCGCCCTCCCCTGCCGGGGTACGGCGCAGGGCGCCGAAGATCCCGGGAGAGAGCACGTAGCGGCCCATGATGGCAAGGTCTGATTGAGCCTCATCAGGCTTGGGCTTCTCCACGACGGCGGTGACCCGGTGGAGGCGGCCCCTGCTCTCGGCCACGGTGGCGCAGCCGTAGCGGGAGATCTCGTCACCAGAGACCCGCATCAGCGCGAGCACCGTCGACTGGACCCCGTCCCAGGCCTTGCGGAGCTGGGCCAGGATCGGGGGCTCGGCGTGCGAGAGGTCGTCGGGGAGCATGCAGAGGAAGGGATTGTCGCCCACAACATCGGCGGCGCAGAGTACCGCGTGGCCCAGGCCGAGCGGCTTCTCCTGGAGCACGTAGCTGATGTGGGCCATGTCCTGCGAGTGGCGGACCGCGGCCAGCTCGGCCTTCTTGCCGCGCGCCTCGAGCACCTTCTCGAGCTCCGGCTGGCGCTCGAAGTGGGCCTGGATCAGCTCCTTGCCGCTGGCGATGACCAGGACCATCTCACCGGCGCCGGCCGCCATCGCCTCCTCGATCGCCCACTCGATGACCGGGCGATCGACCACAGGGAGCATCTCCTTGGGGAGAACCTTGGTCGCGGGGAGGAAGCGGGTGCCCAATCCGGCGGCGGGGACCACGCAGTGGCGAATCGTGCCCATCGGCCGGGCATTGTCTCCATTTGGGCCTACCGCGCGCATCGTCCCGTTCGCGGGGCCCCTCGGTAGACGGGGGACGAGCAGCCGCTCGCACCTCTCCGAGTACGATCCGAGCCCATGCTCGACGTTCGCACCGAGCTGATCCGAGCGGTCCGCGCCGTCCTCACCGCATCCGGTGTCGACGACCAGGTCGAGGCGATTGTCGACCGCTCCGCTCGGCCCGAGTTCGGCGACTTCTCGACGCCGGCCCCGCTCCGCGCCGCCCGGGTGCTGCGGCGTCGCCCGATCGAGATCGCGGAGGAGCTGCGCGAACGGCTGGAAGCGCTCCACCTCCCCTTCGTGACCGGCTGGGCAGTGAGCCCGCCGGGGTATGTCAACTGCCGGCTGGACGATGGCGTGTGGGCGACCGCGGTCATCGACCAGGCGCTGGAGCTGGAGCTGGACCGGGCCGCGCCGCTGGTCCTCCCCGGGGAGGCGCCCCCGCCGGGACGGACGCTGGTCGAGCACACGGCGACCAACCCCAACAAGGCCGCCCACGTCGGCCACCTGCGCAACGCCTGCATCGGCGACAGCGTGGCCCGCATCCTCCGGCGCCTCGGCCAGGAGGTCGAGGTCCAGAACTACATCGACGACACCGGGGTCCAGGTCGCGGACGTCGCTGTGGGGCTGCGCCTTCTGGGGGTCGCGCAGGGGGCGGACGAGCCATTCGACCAGTACTGCTCCCGGGTCTACGTGGAGGTCGGCCACCGCTACGAGGCCGACCCCGCGCTGGTCGAGGAACGGCGCCGGACGCTCCGGGAGATCGAGACGGGTGAGGGCGAGACGGCGCGGTTCGTCAAGGAGCTGGCCTCCCGGGTGGTCGACTGCCACCTGGCCACCATGCGCCGCTTCGACATCGGCTACGACCTGCTCACCTGGGAGTCGGACATCATCGCCCTCGGCTTCTGGAGCCGGGCGTTTGACCTGCTGCGGGAGACCGGGGCGATCGTCCACGTCACCGAGGGCCGCCACGCCGGCTGCTGGGTCATGCCGTCGGCCGGCGATGACGCCGACGAGGACGACGCCAAGGTGCTGGTCAAGTCGGACGGAGTGGCAACCTACACGGCCAAGGACATCGCCTACCAGCTCTGGAAGTTCGGGCTGCTGAGCCGCGACTTCCGCTACCGGCGCTGGCACCCGGGCGATCCGGACTCCCCCGCCACCACCACGACCGGGGAGGCGGAGCTGCCCGCCGAGGGATTCGGCCGGGCCGCCCGTGTGATCAACGTCATCGACGCCCGCCAGGCCTACCCCCAGCAGGTGGTCAAGCGCGGTCTCGCCCGCACCGGGCACAGCGAGCAGGCCGAGCAGTCGATCCACCTCGCCTATGAGGTCGTCGCCCTCTCCCCGGCCGCCGCCGAGGCCCTCGGCATCCCCCTCGAGGAGGGCCGGAAGGAGTACGCGCTGTCGGGGCGGAAGGGCATCGAGGTGCGCGCCGACGATCTGCTCGACAAGGCGAGGGAGCGGGTTGGGGAGAAGGCGGCCGACGCCCAGACCGCGACCATGCTCGCCGCCGGCGCGGTGCGCTACTACCTGGAGAAGTTCACCCTCAGCCAGATCATCGCCTTCGACTTCGACGACGCCCTGCGGGTGACCGGCGACACCGGGATCT
>PLXL01000063.1:0-937 GCA_003153215.1 Candidatus Dormiibacterota bacterium | reverse complement strand
TACGAGCTGGCCTCGACCCTCACCGCCTTCTACGAGCACACCGAGGCGATCGTGCGCGAGCAGGACCCGATCCGCCGGGCCTTCCGGCGCCGGCTGGTGGCGGCCACCCGGGCCACCCTCGCGGACTGCCTCTCGTGCCTGGGGATGCCGGCGCCGGAGCGCGTGTAGGATGGCCGGCGGTTGTGATCGACACTGAGACTGCTGACACGAAGTAGTTGTAGGGGTTTCCCGTATGAAGGTGGCCTACTGGATCGTCGCGGCATTGCTGGCGTTGCTCTACCTGTACTCGGGTGGGATCAAGGTCGTGCGGTCCAAAGATCAGCTGCGGCCGATGATGGGCTGGGTCGACAGTGTGCCTCTGGGACTCCTGCGAACCATCGGTGTGCTGGAGGTGCTCGGCGCATTGGGGCTGGTCCTGCCGCCGCTGACCGGCATTGCGGCGGGCGTCGCCCTTGCGGCGGCGACCGGGCTCGTGCTGATCCAGGTGGGCGCGCTTTCGCTGCACCTCAGCCGCGGCGAGGTCAAGGTGATCGGGCTGAACATCGTCCTGCTTGCCCTCGCCGGCGTCGCGATATGGCTCTCAACCATCTGGCTATAGCACGCTGCGTGGGTACCACCGGCGACAGTTAGGACAATGCGCTGGCCGAGACCGTCAATGGCCCCCACACGTCTCCAAGAAACCCAGGGCTATTCAACCTGCTGCGGCCAACCCCTGTCGCCGATTTTCAGCCCGATGCTCAGCTGATCGGCACACGGATGCGCGCAGCGCCCGCCCGGTGCCAGCGCCGCGGCGAGGGTCCACATGCCGGGATGACACCGGCCTTGTGCTCGTCGCCAAGGCATCTCTGGCCCCCGCCCCTATAATTCGGCAGGTCCGGCACGCCCCGTTCGTCTAGAGGCCCAGGACACCGCCCTCTCAAGGCGGAGATCGGCGGTT
>PLXL01000116.1:4550-4723 GCA_003153215.1 Candidatus Dormiibacterota bacterium | reverse complement strand
CTAGCCTCGCCTAGCCTCGCCCGGTCGCTCGCTACGCTCGCTGGCCGCGCCTGATGCGCATATCTCGCGTGCGCAAACGGGCTGCCACATACACGCGCCTGTGTACGCTGGGAAACCCTGGACCACAAGGGTTTGCTCGCCGCATGGCGCGTGGGAAGCTCCTTGTGTAGCAA